>CAZAWN010000042.1:3439-17118 GCA_964488825.1 uncultured Methyloversatilis sp.
TTCGATGCCAGCAGTTCCTCGTTGGTCGCCTGCAGCTCTTCGTTGCTGGTTTCGAGCTCTTCTACGGTACTTTGCAGGGATTCGCGGGTTTGCTGCAGTTCTTTTTCCAGCTGCGCCAGTTGCGACGAAGCCTGATGATCGAACTGGAAGTCTTCCACTGGCTCGGCGGGCAGAACCTCCGTCTGACGCTCCATGCGAACCATGAAGAAGCTGGTGTTGGCGCTGCTGTCGACAATCGGTTCGACGGTGACGTGCAACTCGCAGGCCTCGTCATCGAAGTGATGCCGGATGCCTTTATAGACAATCACTTCCTTCTTTTGCTGGGCGCTGCGCAACGCTGTCATCAAGGCGATGCGCAGGTTGCCGCCGGCCATCGAGATGATTTCCGTACTGGCGCGACCCGACGAGAGACGCAGATAGCGTCCGGCATCGCCGAACACATGAACGATCTCGAAACGCTCGTTAACCAGTACTCCGGGGGGGATGTAGCGGGCCAGCAGATGATCGTAGATGCGCCCCATGCGTACGTCGTTGAGCATGCTGCCGCGCTGATGGCGGCCGGGGGTGAAGATCAGGGGGGCGCGCAAGCCGTTAGCGAGGCGACTGTCGCGAATCTTGGAGAAGATCTTCCAGTGACGATCTTCGGTACGGAATTCGGTGGCCAGATCGCCCAAACCCTCGCTCGCGCCCAGCATCAGAAAACCATCGGGTTTGAGTGCGAAATGGAAGGAGGCGATGGCCCGTTCCTGTGCTGTACTCTGGAAATAAATCAGCAGGTTGCGACAGGTCACCAGATCAATGCGGGTGAACGGCGGATCGCGCAGCAGATTGTGTTCGGAGAAGATCAGCGCTTTACGCAGATTGGCGGTGACCTTGAAGACACCACCGGATTGTTCGATGAAATACTTGTCGCGCAACTCCTGCGGCATGTCGGCGAAGCTGCTCTCCGAGTATTCGCCTTCTCCGGCCGTGAGCAGCGATTCCTGGTGCAGGTCGGTGGCCAGAATCTTGATATTGGGGGTTTCGCCGCGCTGCTGGAAGGCTTCGAGGAACAAAATCGCAATCGAGTAGGCCTCTTCGCCGGTCGAGCAGCCGCATACCCAGATGCGTACCTCTTCGCCGACTTCGCGCCGTCCCATCAGGGTGGGAATGACGTTATCGCGCAGAATCTCGAAGGCTTCAGGGTCGCGGAAGAAACGCGTCACGCCGATCAACAAGTCCTTGTAGAGCAGGTTCAGTTCGGCCGAATCCTGCTGGATGCGTCGACCATAATCTTCGACGCTGATGTGATCCGGGTGCAGCGCGATGCGGCGTTCGATACGGCGCGTGATGGTCTGCGGCTTGTAGAAGTTGAAATCGATGTCGTACACCGCATGCAAGCGCTCGAAAATGGTCGGAATGCCTTCTTCGGGAGCATGCTGCTCGGCCAGCAGGGTGGTATAGGCCAGTTTGCCGGAGGGGTTCTGCATATAGGTCTGCAGTGCGGCCGGCATGTCCTCGGGCGCCAGGATGGTGTCGACGCAACCGGTGGCGATGGCACTGCGCGGCATGCCGTCGAAACGCGAGCTTTCCTCGCTTTGCGCCAGTACCAAACCGCCCGCCTCCCGGACATCCATGATGCCTGCGCTACCGTCCGAACCGGTGCCGGAGAGCACGATGGCGATGGCTTTTTCGCCCCAGGCGCTGGCCAGCGAGCGGAAAAAGGAATTGATTGGCAGGCTCAGCACTTTTTCGCCGCTGCGGTCGGTACTGATCAGTTCGTCGCCCTCGATCACCATGTCTTTCTTGGGCGGCAGGAGGAAAATCGTGTTGGGGCGAATGCGCTCGCGTTCGATGACGGGAATGGCCTGCATGCGCGTAAAGCGCTCCAGCAGTTCGTCCATCAGGCTCTTGAAATCCGGCGACAGGTGCTGGATGACCACGAAGGCCATGCCGCTATCGACCGGCATGGCGCGGAAGAATCGTTCCAGCGCCTCCAGACCGCCGGCCGAAGCGCCGATGCCGACGACGTGCGTGGGCCTGGAGGGCGCTGAATCGAGAGAATCAGCTGCTCGCGGCGGCGTGGTTGTCATGTTTTTTTACCTGGCCATTCAAACGGTGGGCGATAGTAGATCGGAACGTGCAGATACTATTTGATATCGATCAAACGTGCGGTTATTGAGAAACTCGGCGCTGGCGGGACGGCACCTGGAAGGCTTAGAACACATAGTGGCGACCAAAGTGTTTGGCAACCTCATCGGCCGGCATGGGTTTCGCGAAAAGATAGCCCTGGCAATGCTGAGAACCCAGTTCGCGCAGGGTTGTCGCTTGTTCGCGGGTTTCGACGCCTTCGGCCACTACTGAAAGTTTCAGCGCGTCGGCCATGGCCAGAATGGTCTGGGTGATGGCTCGGTCGTCGCCATTGATCACCACTTCGTCGATGAACTGTCTGTCGATCTTCAACTCATCCAGCGGATACCTGCGTAAATAGGCCAACGAAGAATAACCCGTGCCGAAGTCATCGATCGAAAGCTTGAAGCCAAGCAGTTTGAGTTGCTTGAGCACATCGAGGACAAACTCGGCGTCCTCGGCCAAGGCGCTTTCAGTCAGCTCCAGCGTGATGCGCTGTGCCGGGAGGTGGTACTGATCCAACAGTATTCTCAAGGTCTCGACCAGATTGCCACGGCGAAATTGCTCTGCAGAAATGTTGATCGAAACGTTCGGAATATTCATCCCCAGCTCCAGCCAGTGCGCCGTTTGTCGGCAGGCTTCCCTCAGCACCCAGTCGCCCAGTTTGTCGATCAGACGGCTCTTCTCGGCCACCGGGATAAATCGATCAGGAGAAATGATGCCCTCGTTCGGGTGGTTCCAACGGACCAGCGCTTCCAGGCCAATTAACGATCCGCTGACCAGATCGATCTGCGGCTGGTAGTACAACTCCAGTTCGTGGGTGTCGATAGCACGTCGAAGTCCGGTTTCGAGCTGCAGGCGATCATCTGCCATGCGACGAAAATCGTTGGTGAAGAACTGATGCGTACTTTTCCCTGATTCTTTGGCCTGATACATCGCGGTATCGGCGTTTTTCAGCAACTGCTGCGGCTCGGTTCCGTCGGCAGGGTACAGACATATCCCGATGCTGGCGCTTGCGTGGATTTCCTGCTTGCCCAACACAACCGGTTGGAGCAAGGCCTCGCGGATGCGTTCGGCGGTCAGACTGGCATCCGGGGCCGTCGCATCCTCAATCAGCAAGGCGAATTCGTCGCCGCCAAACCGGGCTACCGTATCCATGGCGCGCGTACTGATGCGCAGTCGCTGGGCGATTTCACGCAACAATTCGTCGCCGCTGTCATGGCCGAGCGAGTCGTTCACGAACTTGAAGTTGTCGAGGTCGATAAACAGAATCGCAAAAGTGGATTTCTGGCGCTCGGCACGAATGATCGCTTGGCGCATGCGGTCGTAAAACAGTGTGCGATTGGGCAAGCAGGTCAATTCGTCGTGCGTGGCGAGAAACTCGACGCGACGCTGCGAGTCCTTGACGATGGTGATGTCGCTGAAAATGCCAATGTAGTTGACGACTTCGCCATTGCTGTCGTGCACGATGTTGATTGTCAGCCATTCGGGATAGATCTCGCCGCTCTTGCGCTTATTCCAGATCTCTCCCTGCCACCAGCCATGCGCCTGCAGACAATCCCACATTTCCCGGTAATACTCGCCGGGGTGGCGCCCCGAATTGAGAATCCTGGGCGTTTCCCCGATCACTTCCTCGGCGGTGTAGCCGGTCACCGTGGTGAAAGCGTCGTTGATGGTCAGAATGGTTTGCTGCGCATCGGTGACCATGATCCCTTCGCTTGATCGGTCAAATACCCGTGCCGCCAGTTTCAGCTGGAGTTCGGCATGCTTGCGCGCGGTGATGTCGGTCGATTGGGTGCAGATGCCATAAGCCACCCCATCGGCATCGAGCAGGGGAAAACGAATCGACAGGAGAGCGTGGCTGCCGCTGGCCAGGACTAATTCTTCCTCGTGTTCGACCGCCTTTTTGATGCGTACGACTTCGAGTTCCTTGCTGCGAAACTCGTCGGCAATGCGACCGGGGAAAATGCTTGCATCGGTTTTTCCGATCAAGTCTGCCGCTTTTACGCCAAAAGTTTCCTCGAACTGGCGGTTGACGAATTCGTAGCGTCCGGCCAGATCCTTGAGGGTGATCAAAGCGGTCGAATTGTTCATGATCGACAACAGACGTTCGCGACTGGCGCGGATTTCGCGCTCCTGAGCAAGGCGTTCGGTATCGTCGACGAGGCTGAGAACCGCACCGCTACTCGCCCCGGGTTCTGCGGCAAACGGTGCAATGTGCAGGTGATAGTGCCGTTCGTGGGTAAACACCGGCAGTTCCGCGGCGAGCCCCTTTTCCAGTGCAGCTATCACACCGGGTGAAAAGTCGACCATGCCGGGGGGCAGACGCAACGAGGACAGGGTTTGACCCAGCGAGCCTTTCGCCAGCGAGAACATGGAGGCGGCCGGGCTGTTGAAACGTGTCAGGCGCAAGTAATGATTGACGACCAGAATCGGGAATCCGACGCTATTCTGGATGCGTTCGAGATTGTTCAAGGCCTCAGCCAGTTCGGCCGAGCGGATTTGCAATTCTTCGTTGACGGTGGTGAGTTCTTCGTTGGTCGATTGCAGTTCTTCATTCGCGGCTTCGAGTTCCTCGTTCGACGACTGCAACTCTTCGTTGGCGGCCTGAACTTCCTCGTTAAGCGCCTGCATTTCCTCGTTCGAGGTTTCCAACTCCTCGATGACGGTCTGCAGACGCTCGCGCGTGCTGACCAGTTCATCCTCCAGCACGCGGACATCCTGTGGCGAGTCGATCTCTGCCGTCTCGCCAGCGCCGACTTTCTCGGCGATGCTGACGGGTTCGAAACAAACCAGATAGTGTTGAGAGGCGATGCCCGGGTCGAGGGGATGCACGACCAGACGGATGGACTTGGCGTCATCTCCCTTGCCAATACCGCGCGGCCGGCCATAGGCGGAAGACAGGGATTTTTCGGCCTGGTGCTGCAGCAATTGCATGTCGGTGCGCAGTTCGCGCCGAATCATATGCTGCAGGTTGAGACTGGGTTTGCCCTGGCCGACGGAGATGTAATCGGCGACGTTGCCATGAATATGCAGTATTTCGCAATGGCCATTGATCAGGATGGCGGCAGGTACGTAGTTTCGTACCGCCGCTTCGAGCAATCGCTGCTCGGCGTTTTGCCGGCTGCCCTCGCGGCCGGTGCGATCACTGAACTCAGGGAGGCGCGCCGTGACGGCCGGTAGGCGCGACTCGCCGGCGTGGCGTCGGTAGATCCGGTAGGTCTTGTCGACCGGATCGAACAGACCCTCTTGCTGGAATACTCCCTCGGATTTGCCGAGGAACAGATAGCCGCCCGGCTTGAGACCATAGTGAAACGTGGTAAGCACTTTGGCTTGAAGCTCGTTCTGCAAGTAAATCAATACATTGCGGCAGCTGATGAGGTCCAGCCTCAGGAAGGAGGGGTCTTGCACCAGGTCCTGGCGAGCAAAAACGACCATATCACGCAGGGTGCGGGAAATTTCGTAGCGACCGCGCTGAATGGTGAAGTAGCGGCCGATCAAGCTCGGATCAAGTTCGGCGAGCGCCCCTTCAACATACAGGCCGCGGCGCGCCACGCTCATCGCATCGTCGTCGATGTCGGTGGCGAAAATCTGCGTCTTGTACAAGCCGATATTGTTGCCCATCGTCTCCGCCAGCAGGATGGCAATGCTGTACGCCTCTTCGCCGGTGGCGCAGCCGGATACCCAGATGCGGATCTCGTCGCCATGCTGCTTGCCGGCAACAATCGCGCGCAGGATTTCCTTGAGCCGGGCAAATGCCTCCGGGTCGCGGAAGAAGGCGGTAACGGAGATCAGGATGTCCTTGGCGAGTCGGTCCAGTTCCTGGGGTTCCTGCTCGGTGAGTTGCAGGTAGTCTTCGAAACGGAACAGGTGGTTGGCGGCCATGCGGCGCTCGATGCGCCGCCACAGGGTGTTTTCCTTGTATCCGGAGAAATCGATGCGCGTTTTCTGCTTGACCCGCATCAACAGACGCTTCAGCGAGGTGGCGGCAGGTTGATGCTGTTCCGAGGGAGGAATCGGCCGCCGGCCGCGCACGATGATGGCAATCTCTTTGGCGATGGCATCCGGTGGCATGACCCAGTCGACACAGCTTGAATCAATGGCCGACTGCGGCATCCCGGTGTACTTGGCCGATTCCGGCGACTGGGCAAAGGTGAAACCGCCCGCGGCCTTGATTTCGCGCAGTCCCACCGTGCCGTCCGAACCGGTACCAGAGAGGATGACGCCGATCGCGTCTTCTCCCTTTTCCGTGGCCAGCGAAGAAAAAAATGCGTTTGCCGATGGTTTGGGAAGCGCTTCGCGCTTTGTCTCGATCAGAGCGAAGCGGCCTTCGTGCAAGATCACGTTACGGCTGGCCGGGGCGACGTAAATCACATTCGCTTCCGGCTGGATGCCTTCCGAAATTTCGCGTACCGCCATGGCGGTCTCGCGCCCAAGCAGTTGCACCATCATGCTGCGATGGGTGGGGGAGAGATGCTGGATGACCACGTAGGCAATGCCGAGGTCGGCGGGCAGGGCCCCGATCAGCGAAGTCAGCGCTTCGAGGCCACCCGCCGAGGCGCCGATACCCACAAGATAGGTGCGATGCTCGGCATTGGGCGCCACTTCGCCTGGCTCGCTTGCTGCTGGAATGGTGTCCGGCTGCTTGAGGGGGTTATCGATGGTTTTCTTCGATCGCGATGTTTTTCTAAGTGTCGCTGCAGGGGCTTTTGTCATGGCATCGTCGCAGTGTGTAGGGGCGTGCGGGAAATGATCGAATGCCCCAATTATTCACTTTTTCAAGGTTTCTTCAATCAGTGGAAATACCACTCTTTCCAAAGGGACTGGGGACCGGCCGCGCAGTTGCGCTTCCGTAGTATTGCGGATTGTGGCCACGGAGTCCTGCCGCTAAGCTTCGCCTCAGCATTTGACCGGAGGAGGAGCATGATTAACAAAAAAGCAATCGACTGGCTGGAGATCATTTCCGCATCGGACGCGCGTCGTTCCGCCATGCGGACCAGTCTCTGCACAGTCGATACGGGCGGCCAGATGTGTTTTGGGGTACGGGTGGACGAACAGTGGGTGGTCGGACAGGAGGTTGCTGTCCTGTTTGATAGCGCCGAGGCAGCCTCCCGATTTCTCAGTATGGTTGGTTTAGACAACCTGGCTGCCAATGAGACGGTAATACCGCCGGAAGTAGATTGCCGTAGCAGCAAGCAGTGTTTCCATATTTCGAGACTTGGCGGACTGGGAAGCTGCCCGCGCAAGAAGGGTTTCATTGCACGGGAAATTCCACCGGCAAACGATGAACGTTTTCAGGCGTCCGGGTTGTAAAGATTGGAGGGTAGGTAAATGGAAATCCGCACGAATCACACGCTCGATCTGATGAATCGTGAGTTGCATGTAATCAACCGGGCGCTGCGGCATACTTTGATGCTCACCGGACTGGTTGTCGTGTCCGGACTTGGCGTGGGTATCTGGATGGTCCTCACCCTCTGAGTGATCACCGGTTTATTCAACCCTCTTTCATGGCCTCGCTCGCCTTCAGTACGCCAGCGAGCGAGCGAGCGCCCAGTTTTTTCTTCAAGCTGCCGCGGTATTGTTCGACCGTACGGGTACTGAGCGCCAGACGGTCGGCAATTTGTTTGCTGGCCAAACCTTCCGCCAACAGATCCAGCACTTCTTTTTCGCGCCGGGTCAGCGCGGCATGCCGTACCGCCAGCGCCGACTTTTCATCCCGTATCCGTCGCGCTTCGAGCGAGCGCTCAACGGCCTGATTGACACGCTCGATCAGGCTGTCTTCGTCGAAGGGTTTTTGCAGAAAGTCGAGCGCCCCGAGCTGGATCGTCTTGACGGCAAGCGGTACCGTGCCATGTCCCGAGATGAAAATGATCGGCGGCGGGAAGGGCTTGGCGGCGAGTTGCTCTTGAAGTTCCGGTCCGCTGATGCCGGGCAGACGGACATCGAGAATCAGGCAGTCGCATTCCAGACTGGCTGAAAGAAAGTCGTCGCAGCGCCCAAACCCGCGCGTGGCGAAACCATGCGCCGACAGTAGCGCACAGATCGAGGCGCACACCATGTCGTCATCGTCAACGACACAAACCAGAGGAGAAAGTGTGTTCACGTGAGCGGAAGCGTGGCAATGAAACGGGCGCCGGTGGGCGCACGCGTCTCCGCCAGCAGGGTACCGCCATGATTTTCCACGATGGAACGGCAAATCGACAAGCCCATGCCCAAGCCGTCCGATTTGGTGGTGAAGAAGGGCTGGAACAGATTGGTGGCCAATTCGACGGGGAGGCCACACCCGCAATCCTCGACAATCAACCGGAGGCTGGCCGCGTCGTGGTGTTCAGTACGCAGGGTTAATTGACGCGGCCGGGGAGTCGTACGCATCGCATCCAGGCCGTTTTTGACCAGGTTCAAGATTAATTGCCCGATTTGCACCGGGTCGGCGCGCAATTCCGGCAGATGGGCGGCTAATTCGGTACGGATAAGCATGTCGTCAGACTGCGCACGGTAGGCGACGAACTGGAGAATCTCGGTCGCCAGCGTATTCAGGGAAACCGGTTGGTGGGCTTGCGCTGTCTTGTTGGCGAAACTGCGAACTTGCTGGACGATGCCGCCGGAACGTTGCACCAGGGCCTGGATCAGATCGAGATGGCGCTCCGCTTCCCGCCGGTTGGCGCCCAGTTGATGTCGTGCCGCAGCAGCGAAGTTGCCGATTGCAGCGAGAGGTTGATTGAGTTCGTGCGCAATCAGCGTCGCCATTTCCCCCATGCTGGCAAGACGGTCGAGATGCAGTAATTGGTTTGCCTGTTCGCGTTCGCGGCGTTGGCGTTCGCGTTCGGCATCGATAATGCGCGCCGTGCCAACCACCCGTTGGGTCCGGCCATTGGCGTCGCGATTCATGGCCTTTGCCCGCAGTTCGATCCAGTGATACGTCCCGATACCATTGCGTACCCGAACCTCGAGTTCGATCAGCGGCGTGGCCTGGGTCAGGTGAGCCAGAATGGCTTCGTTGGTGCGTAACAGATCGTCGGGATGAAGGCGACTTTCCCACCAGTCGAAATCCTGCTCGGAGGCTTCCGGCCATTGCAGTATGGTGCAAAAACGTTCCGACACGTAAAAGGCGTCGGTTTCCGGGTTCCATTCGAACACGCCGGCGCCCGGACCTTCGAGGGCGAAGCGCCAGCGTTCTTCGGAAATGCGCAAATTCTCTGCCGACTGGTAGGTATCAGTGACATCGCGAATGACGACGATCCAGCGCGAACTGCGGTTCTGGCGCGCATAGGCAACGGAGGCCTCGGCCATGAACGTGCGGCCATCGAGACGGCGGTGTGGATGCGCGGCCAACTGATGCGTACCGGAGCCGAGATAGCGATGGATCATCCTGGAATCGACCAGGCATTGGCTGAAGGACGGTTTCTCGGATAGCGCGTCGACCGGGAATCCATACAAGTCGAGTGCGGCCAGATTGGCATCCACGATGATGTGGCGTGCATCGACAAGCATGATGGGAAACGGAGCGGTGCCGAAGATGCTTTTGTATTTGCGTTCGATGCTTCCCAATGTCCGGCTATGAGCGTGCTGCTCGCTGAGATCGGTCAAGGCCACCAGGCAGAGTGTGGTTGTGGCCTGGGTTCCATCGTATCGATCCAGATAGCCCAGATGACACTCGGCGGGAAATCGCTTGCCTTTGCTGTTGAGGTGGTAACTCAAGGGAATGCGTTCGCGCTTTTCCGCGATGGCTTGCACGATTTGCTCTGGCTTGGCGAGCACTGCGGCAAAATTGGACTGAGTCAGTGCCGTGGTCGTTAATCCATAGAGGCGTCCGGCAGCCTGATTGGCGCGCTGGATGCGCAGGCTTTGCGCATCCAATAGTAGAAGGGGCTGCTGGGAAACCTCGAAAACGATATCCAGTGCATCGCTTGCCGCTGGAAAACGCAGCGCATTGGATTTCATGAGGCAGGCGGTTTGGTGCGACCCGCGTCGCCGGCCAGGCGGAAGCCATAGGCGGCGATCGGCGGTCCGATGGTTTCGAGAATGGCGACGGCAGCCAGAACCAGGGCCAGCAGGGCTTCGGCATCGAGTGCAAACAATTTATCGGCAGTTTGCGCCAGGCCGATCGCCAGGCCGGCCATCGGCATCAGCAGCAGGCCGCTTGCCGCGGCTTGCTGGGGAGCAATGCCTTGCCAGCGCAGCAAGCCGTACACCGTGAGCCATTTCATGGCGATGCGTGCGGCCACCAGAGCAAGCGCCATGCCGCCGAGCGAGACGACCAGGTCCGGTCGAATTTTCGCCCCCGCGTAGACGAATAGCACGATGAAAAACAATTCGAAGGTCTCGCCGAATTCGATATCGGAAAGGGGTTCGCCACCCGACTCGATGCTGCGTACCGCCACACCCATCGCCAGGGGCACGAACAGAGGAGAAAGTTCCAGGGCGTCGGCGATGCCGATACCGAGCATCAGGGCGCCGACAACGAGAGCGAAGCGGTAGTGCGGTGCGCCTTGCGTGAGGCGCGCGATGCGGACCAGCAGCCAGGCGATGACGAGGGCGACAATGCCCGATCCGACCAACTGATAGACCGGTTGCAGCAGCGCCTTGCTCCAATGGACATCGGTGGCAAAGTGGGCGAACGGCAGCACAGCCGAGAAGGCGAAGAAGGCGAACAGGTTGTTGAGGGCGACCAGTTCTTTGGCGCGCTCCGTGGTCGGGCCGGCGGCGCCGAGTTCATTGGCGACGTGAATCAGGATGGCCGGTGAGGAGGAAATCACGATGGCGGCCGTCAGCCCGGCAAGGAAGGGCGCCAGTCCGAGTTCGACCAGCAGCCAGAAGCAGACCACGAAGGTGGCCGTACTTTCGGCCAGGGCGACAAACAGCGGACGGCGGTCGTGCAGCATGGCCCGCAGATCGAGGGAAAGACCGAGCCGGAAGAGAATCAGGGCGAGCGCCACCCCGATCAGCGGCGTGGCGAGGTTGAGGGCTTCCTGAGTCAGCAAGTCGAGGCCGGAGGGGCCGATGAGAAAACCCACTGCCATGAAGCCGGTAATCGACGGCAACCAGGAAATGCGATGGGCAAGAAAACCGCCCAGCACGCCGGCCATCAGCAACAGGCCGAAGGCGATCTGGACGTTGTAGTGGGGTGGCCAGGCGAGGAGGATGTCCATGCGTCAGTGGTCCAGCAGCCGTTTGAGTTCGTACAGTTGGGCGAGTGCCTCGCGCGGGCTGAGTTCATCCGGATTGAGGGCGGACAGGGCGGACAGGGCGGGGGCGGGTTCTTTTTCCATAGTCGGCGCTGGCGGGACGGCACTGAACAGATCGGTTTGCGGCGCAGCGACCACGGCGCGGTTTTCCAGTTCCACCAGACGACGTTTCGCTTCGCGCAGCACGGCGGGCGGGATGCCGGCCAGCGCGGCGACGTGGATGCCGTAAGACTGCGAGGCCGGCCCCGGTTCGACGGCATGCATGAATACCACGGTCTTGCCGTGTTCGACCGCGCCCAGATGTACGTTGGCGCATTCAGGGTGATCGACGGCCAACTGGGTCAGTTCGAAGTAGTGCGTGGCGAATAGCGTCCAGGCGCGCGTCTTCTCGACCAGATGGCGAGCGATCGCAAAGGCCAGCGCAAGGCCATCGAAGGTGGAGGTGCCACGCCCGATTTCGTCCATCAGCACCAGCGACTTGTCGGTCGCGCCGTTGAGGATCGCCGCCGCTTCGGTCATTTCGACCATGAAGGTCGAGCGTCCGGAAGCGAGGTCGTCCGAGGCACCGATGCGCGTGTGGATGGCATCCAGCGGGCCGAGCCGGCAACTTTGCGCCGGCACGAAGCTGCCGCAATGAGCGAGCAGGGCGATCAGCGCGGTCTGGCGCATGTAGGTCGATTTGCCGCCCATGTTCGGGCCGGTGACGATCAGCATGCGGCGCTTGGGCGTCAGATCGAGATCGTTGGCGATGAAGCTGTCCACCTGACGCTCCACCACCGGATGCCGGCCACCGCGAATTTCGATGCAGGGATACTCGACGAATTCCGGCCGGCAGTAGTCGTAACGCTGGGCCGCTGCAGCGAATGCGCATAGCCCGTCGAGTTGAGCCAAGGCACGGGCGATGCGTTGCAAGGCGAGGATATGCGTCGTCAGCGCGTCGAGGAGCGCGTCGTACAAGCGCTTTTCCAGCGCCAGCGCGCGGTCGTTGGCCGACAGCGCCTTGTCCTCGAAGGCCTTCAGTTCGGGGGTGATGTATCGCTCGGCGTTCTTCAGCGTCTGGCGGCGGCGGTAGTCGTCCGGCACCTTGTCGACGTGCGCATGCGTGACTTCGATGTAAAAGCCATGCACCTTGTTGTATTCGACCTTGAGGCTGGGAATCTGCGTGCGTTCCTTCTCGCGTGCTTCCAGCGCGACGAGAAAGTCCCCGCAATGGCTCTGGATGGCGCGCAGCTCGTCGAGTTCGGCGTCGAATCCCGTGGCGATGGCGCCGCCGTCGCGCAGCAGGGCAGGGGGATCGTCTGCCAGCGTGCGTTCAAGGCGGTCGAGGCAATCCATCGGAATGGCCAGGTCGGCGCGCAGGGCGGCGAGCAGTCCTGGGCAGTCTGTCAGCAAACCGGAGAGTTCCGGCAATTGCTTGAGCGTGGCGCGCAAGGCGGCGAGTTCGCGTGGTCGTGCACTTTTCAGCGCGATGCGGCTGCCGATGCGTTCCACATCGGCGCTGCCCTTCAGCGCGTGGCTCAGGCGGTCGAGCGGGCCGTCGTGCTGTGCGCCGAGCAGGGCGTCGATGGCGGCGTGTCGGTCGGCGGCCGGAGCACGGTCGGCCAAGGGATGATGCAGGCAATGGCGCAGCCAGCGCGTGCCCGCCGCCGTGGCGCAGGTGTCGAGCAGCGATAGCAGGGTGGGGGCACCCTTGTCACTTTGGCCGCGCAGTGTTTCGCTTAGTTCAAGGTTGCGGCGCGTGGCGGGATCGAGCCGCAGCCATTGCACATCGCGCTCCAGCGTCAGGCCGGTGACGTGCGTCAATGTCTGCAACTGGGTGGCTTGCGCGTAACGCAACAGCGCGCCGGCGGCGGCCAGTGCGAGTTCCGCCTCCGCCTCGACCGGGATGAATCCGGCCAGATCGCGGGTGCCGAAATGACCGGTCAGGAGTTCTATCGCGCTGGCGCGGTCGAAATGCCAGTCGGGGAGCCGTCGAGCCAGCGCCGAGTTTTGCTCGGGCAGGGCGAGGGCACTGCCGTCGGCCAGCAGGATTTCCGCCGGGCGCAGTCGGGTGAGCTGGGCGGGCAGGGCGCTGGCGGTGGTTTCCAGCAGTCGGAATTCGCCGCTGGCGAGATTCAGCCAGGCCAGACCCACGCGTTGGCGCTCTTGCGTCAACGCCAGCAAAAGGCTGTCGCTCCGGTCGTCGAGCAAGGCCGCGTCGGTGAGCGTGCCGGGCGTGACGATGCGCACCACCTTGCGCTCCACCGGCCCCTTGCTGGCCGCCGGATCGCCGATCTGTTCGCAGATCGCCACCGATTCGCCCAGCCTCACCAGCCGCGCCAGATATTGCTCGGCGGCGTGATATGGCACCCCAGCCATCGGAATCGGCTGGCCCGCCGAGGCACC
>CAZAWN010000043.1:0-1472 GCA_964488825.1 uncultured Methyloversatilis sp.
GTGAGCATGGCGCCTACGAGAATGTCAGCGAATATGTGCGAGACCTGATCCGGCGCGACAGGGAACGGAAGGAAACGGAGGCGTTCGAGCGCCTCAAAGCCGAGTTGACCCACGCCTATGCAGCGCCCGAAGCAAGCTATCACCCGCTGACAGCGGCGGACGTGATCGCACGCAACCAAACCTGACACGGCATGACCAAAGCCAATATCCGTATCCAGGAGTCTGCGTCTTACCGGCTTGACGAGATCTACCGTTACACCCGCGACCGCTGGGGTCGGGAGCAGGCCGACCGTTACATCACCGGCCTGTTTGATGCCTTCGACGGCATTGCGGATCACCGGACGTCATCGCGCCCCGTTCCGGCCGAGTTCGGTATCGCAGGCTACTTCTTCCGCCATGAACGACATTTCGTCTATTGGCGCTGGCTCTCGAACGGCGACATCGGCATCGTGACCATCCTGCATGAACGGATGCACCAGATCGACCGCTTCCGGGAAGACTTCGGCGTGTAAGCGCGTGTTAGCCCGGTTTACCCGCCGCGCAGAACTTTCTGACTAGCTTGCCGAGGTTTCCATGCTCCAGGATGCCGTACCCGCTTCGGGGCATTTCATCCCGTCAGCGCCGAGTTTCAGCGTATCGGCAAGCCAGGGCAGTGCTTCTTTCAATTCGGCGGCCAGTGTCCAGGGCGGATTGACGAGGAATACCCCGCTGCCGTGCATGCCCATCCGGTCGGCGGCGGGCGCTTGAACCTTGAGGGTGGCGTGCAGCCAGTCCGGGGCCAGTTTTTTCAACTTGCCGGCCAGCGTGATGCTTTCGTTCTTCTGCAGCAATGGGTACCAGACCATGAAGGTTCCGGTGGCGAAACGCGTAAGCCCCTCTTTGACTGCGGCGACGACTGCGGCGTAATCGCGCTTGTCCTCGTAGGAAGGATCGATCAACACCAGCCCGCGACGCGACGGCGGGGGCAGCAAGGCTTTCATGCCGGCGAAGCCGTCTTCCTGCTTGATGGCGACGCGCTGTTGCGCGTCCGGAGCAGCGCCGACGAGGTTCTGCGCCAGCAGTTTCACGTCGGCCGGATGAAGCTCGAACAGACGTAGCCGGTCGGCAGGGCGCAGGGCGCGCAGCGTCAGGAGGGGCGAACCGGGGTAGCGGCGCAGCGGGCCATCCGGATTGTCGACGCGCACGGCTTGGACATAGCGCGCGAGCAAGGGTGACAAGTCCGGGCAATCGAGCAGTCGGCCAATGCCGTCCTTGAATTCGGCATGCGTCGTGGCGCGCCCGGCGTCGAGGCGATAGCCGCCCGCGCCGGCATGCGTATCGACGACCCAGTAGGGCTTGTCCTTCTGGTTGAGGTAAGCGAGCACCGCGAGCAGTACCGCGTGCTTGAGAACGTCGGCGTGGTTGCCGGCATGAAAAACGTGGCGGTAGCTAAGCATGGCTGAGAATAGAATGGAATCCATGAATGATACGCA
>CAZAWN010000043.1:1572-14575 GCA_964488825.1 uncultured Methyloversatilis sp.
CGTGGCGGTAGCTAAGCATGGCTGAGAATAGAATGGAATCCATGAATGATACGCATGCTGGCGAAAGAGTTTCCAAGCTGATGGCGCAGCGCGGTTTGTGTTCGCGCCGCGAGGCGGATGCCTATATCGAGCGCGGCTTGGTGTATGTGGAGGGTGAGAAGGTGACGCAGCTCGGCACGCGTTGCCCACCGAACGCGAAAATCGAGCTCGCCAGTCGAGCGCAGAACCAGCAGGCGGAATTGGCGACGATCCTGCTGCACAAGCCGGTGGGCTATGTCTCCGGGCAGGCCGAAGATGGCCATCAGCCGGCCGTGGTGCTGGTGAAGCCGGACACGCAGATGGCCGGGGATTTTCAGCGTTTTCGTCCCTTACATCTGAAAGGCCTGGCGCCGGCCGGCCGGCTCGACATCGATTCGACGGGCTTGCTGGTTCTGACACAGGACGGCCGCGTGGCGCGCCAACTGATCGGCGCGGACAGCGAGATCGAGAAGGAGTATCTGGTACGCGTCGAAGGCGCGCTCGACGAGGCCGGGTTGAAACGGCTCAACCACGGCTTATCGCTGGATGGCAAACCCTTGAAGCGGGCGCGCGTTCGCTGGCAGAACGCCGATCAGTTGCAGTTCATCCTCAAAGAGGGAAAAAAGCGGCAGATCCGCCGCATGTGCGAATTGGTCGGGCTGCGCGTTGTTGGCCTGAAGCGCGTGCGCATCGGCCGCGTGCCACTTGGCGATCTGCCGCTGGGGCAGTGGCGCTTTCTGAAACCCGACGAGAAGTTTTAGAGCTTGCCGAGCAGGTCGGCGAGATGCCGGACCGGGATGGCATAGCTGATCCCGGAGGGTTTTTCGAGCACGGCTTCCTTCGTCGCTTTGACGAATACCATGTTGAGCACGCCGACCACCTCGCCCGTGTCGGGGTCGAACAGCGGGCCGCCGCTATTGCCGGGATAGGCGGTGCCATCGAGTTGAAAGATCGGGAATGGGCCGCGGCGCAGACGACGGATCGATTGATCTTTGAGGTCCTGGGCGTTACCGGTCGGCAGAACAATCGGCGTGATCGAGGAGACGATGCCACGGTGCGTTACCGGCGAAAAGCCCAGTGCCCCGCCGATCGGGAAACCGCTGAAGGCGACCGACTGGCCTTCGCGTACTTTGTCCGCCGAACCTAGCGTCATGGCCGGCAGGGTGACATCGGTAACGCGCAGAATGGCCAGATCGTATTCCGGATCGCGCGAGACAATCTTCGCCGGATAGCGGCGGACTTCGTTGCCCTGTCGGGCAAGGATGGTCAGGATATCCGGACTGGAATCGGCGCCCATAACCTCTGGAACGACGTGGGAATTGGTGGCGATCAGCGTGCCGTTGCCGACGACGAATCCGCTTCCGCGCATCGCAAACTGGGGACTCTTCAGTGCGTTGAAGGTGCCCACGACCACCAGCGACGGCTTGATGCGGGCAACGGTGTCGGCCAGGTCGGCGAGCGCCTGTGCGGGAAATAGGAACAGGGCGAAGCAGCCCAGGATGAATCTCGACAATGAGCGCTGGTTCATGATGAGGCCCTGTTTTTGCGTTGTTGAATTCTGGGCAGTTCCGGGGAGGGTTCGGTCAGTTCGGCATCGTAGGGGTGGTCGATGCGGCGATAAATTTCCAGAATACGTCGGACGTAGCCGCGGGTTTCGGCAAACGGAGGAATGCCGAGATGACGATTGACGGCGCCTTCGCCGGCGTTGTAGGCGGCTGCGGCCAGAATCACGTCGCCGCGAAAATAGGCAAGCAGCCAGCGCAGATAAGTTAGCCCGCCACGCAGGTTCTGTTCTGCATCAAAGGGTTTCTTGACGTTGAAGCGTGCCGAGGTGGCGGGGATCAGTTGCATCAGGCCCTGGGCTTTTTTAGGCGATACGGCGTAAGGATTGAGGTTGGATTCGAGGGTGGCAATGGCCAGGGCAAGGCGTGGATCAATGCCGTAATCCGGCGCGATGCGCTTGATCATCAGGGCCATCCAGCGCTTTTCGGCGTTGGCGAAGTCGCCTTCGATGTCGATGGGCGCCCACTCCGCAGGACTTGCCTGAGCAAGTGGGGGCTTTTCAGTCAGACAGGTGGGGGGCGGGCTTGCTGCTGGTCCGACAAATCGCAGCATTCTGCTTGAAGGTTCGTGTCCCTGATCCGCGGCGAGTTGAAAAAAATAGGCAGCCACTGCGTCGTCGCGTGCTACGCCGCGCCCGTTGGCATAGATCCAGCCGAGGCTGTAGCGCGCCTCGTCGTCGCCGGCGCGGGCGCCCTCGCAATACAACTCGATGGCCCGCAGTGGGTCTTTGGGTACCCCTTCGCCGTGTTCGTAAGCGCGCGCTTCGTCACGCAAACTCAGCAGCAAGGCTTGCCGCAATTCCGTCGATGCGAAAGTCGGCGCTGGCAGGACGGCACCCCATCCCATCATCAGGACTGCGCTCAGGACAAGCCGTCGCGCCAAACTGGCGAAGAAGATGGGCGCAAGCATCAGGCGCTTTACAAACCTTTCAGCAGGCTGGCAACCTCGCTATTGGCCGGGAAGTTTTCGCCCAGTTTGGCCAGTTCTTCGAGTTGCTGTTTGGCTTCGGATTTCTTGCCTGCCTTGATCAGCGCCTTGGCGAAGTTCAGACGAATGCCTCCGGCCTGGGGCATCTGCTGTACCGCCTTGCCCAGCAGTTCGAGACCCCGTTCGGTTTTTCCCTGCTCGACGAGGAGCGTGCCGAGCGTATCCATGATGGCGGGTTGATTGGGGGCGAGCTTGAAGGCTTGCTCGGCATGGCTCAAGGCTTTCGGGTCTTTCAGCTGGCCGAGCGACCAGGCCAGGTTGTTGAGGATGGCGGGATTGTCCGGTTGCTGGGCGAGCACGGTGCGGTATTGAGCTACTGCGGCTCCATAGTCTTTGCGCTTGTTGGCGGAGTCGGCAAGGAACAAACGGAAGGCATTGTCTTTAGGCTGGGATTTCAACCACCCATCGGCGAATGCATTGGCTTCTCCCTGCTTGCCGTCAAGCAACAAAGCGGTGTGGAGTCGTTCGGCCGTATCCGTTGTCGGCGCGATTTTGAGACCCGCACGATAGGCCGATGCCGCTTGCCCCCAAGCCTTGTTGATGATGTGAATATCGCCTTCGATGACATGGCCGGCGGCTTGTTCGGGATGCGATCTCCGGATGGAGCCGGCCTTTGCCAGGGCTGCATCGAACTGCTTTTCGTCAATGTCGAGCATGATCAAGGCGCGCTGCATGGGGATCGAGTCGGACTGCTGGGATAGGCCTTTGCGCAGCGTGTTGCGAGCGCCTTCCTTATTATTTGCCGCGATCTGGATCTCCGCCATGCGCAAATACGGGTGGGCCGTGCCGGGTTGGAGGCTGGCGAGCTTGCCGTAGATGGCCAGGGCCTGGTTGGTATCGCCATTGAGTTGGTAAACGCGGCCTGCCGCGTCAAGCAGTTCGGGACGTTCGGCGGTGGCGGCAAGCGCTTCCTGGACCGCTGCCAGGGCTTTCTTCGGCTCATTGGCGCGAACATAATGACTGACCAGTGCGAGTCGCGGGGCGGGTTCTGAGGGCGAGGCGGCAACCGCTTTTTCGATCAGCATCCCAATCTCTTCGACTTTTGCCCCGGTGCGCACACGCAGATCTGCCAGCGCCAGCAGGGCGGCGGCATTCTTCGGTTCTTGCGCCAATACCGACTCGTAGCGTTTGCGCGCATCGTCGGGTTTGTTGTCGCGCAAATCCAGTTGCGCCAGAGCGCCGGCCGCGGGAAGGAAAGCCGGATTGAGGGTAAGCGCTTGCGCGAAAGACTTGCGTGCGCCATTAAAGTCGCCTTTACCCAGCAAGATGTTGCCGCGTAAATTGTGAGCAACCGGGTTGCCAGGCTGTTTTTTCTCGAGGTTGGCGACGGCCTTCAGCGCAGCGTCGAGCTGATTGCGCCTCATGTTGGCGGCGATCAGGGCCATGTCTGCGGAAACATCCGTATCCTCCGCCGCGATTTGCGTCAATTCGGCAAGCGCATCCGCCGCATTGCCTGTCCGCAGGCGCGTCAGGGCGAGAGCGGTTTGCGCCTGTTTGTTGGCCGGATTCGCTTGTGCGGCAAGCCGGAAATGCTCTTCCGCCGCTTTGCTGTCGCCGGCCTGCAGATAGGCATTGCCAGCCAGGGACAACCAGGCGGCGCGTTTGTTGGCATCCTGCAGGACCGGTTGCAACAATTCAACCGCCTTGGCGGGCTGGCCGCTGCGCAGATAGGACATGATGAGGGTGCGTCTGCCCAGGTCGAGTTCAGGCGCTTTCTGCAAAGCCTTGCGGAGATGCTCCTGCGCCTGGATGTCCGAACCGCTGGAATAGGCGATTTGTCCAGCCAGTTGGAGGGCTTGCGGATTTTCGGGTTGGAGCTTGAGATGGTTCTCGCTGGCGCTGCGTGCGGCAGCAAGGTCTTTGCGTCCATAGGCGGACAGCGCCTGCATGTAATACGTCAGCGGACTGCGGGGGGCAGCCTTTTCCATGGCGGCGAGTTGCTTGCCGGCAAGCTCGGGCTTGTTGTCCTGAAGGTGCATCGTAATCAGCGCGGCATGCGCCAGAATCGCCTGCGGATGCAGTTCGACGCCTTTTTCGTAGGCGGCGATGGCGGCGGCGGTTTTATTCTCGGCGCGTAGCAGATCAGCCTTGAAAATCCATGCATTGGCATTCCCGGGGGCTTTGGCAAGAGCGTCTTCGATGATTGCGTAAGCTGCCGGCAGATCCTTCTCGATTGCCTTCAAGCGTGCCAAGCCGAGCAGGGCGGGCGCGAAATCGCCTTTCGCGGCGATGGCTTCCTGCAGCGTCGTGCCCGCCTTATCCAAACGGCCTTGCATGGCATGGCTCTGAGCGATGGACGTTTTCAGGTCGGCCAGACCTTCGGGCGACTTAATGGAGGTGTTGGCCAGTTCATCGAGCTTCTTGATCTGTCCTTGGGCGAGCAGCGCGCGCGCCAGCGCCGGCACGACCTGATCGGCGGAGAACTTCAGGTCGAGCGCTTTGCGCAGTTCTATTTCAGCCGCCACCGCATCGCCGCCGTCGAGCAGCGTGCGGCCGAGCAGAAAACGCGCTTCGCCCGAATTCGGGTCTTTCGCCAGGGCGTTCTTGAGTTGGATGACGGCGGCGGACGGGTCGTTCTTGGCCAGGTAGTCCTTGGCCGAAGCGAGCATCTTGTCGGCCGATTCGCCGCAGCCAGCGGCAAACGCCAGGCTGAGGACGAGGGCGGCGGTACGGAGTCTGGATGGGAGTGTGGTGGTCATGATGGGCGCCTATGATTTAAGTCCGAATTTATGCATCAGATCATACAGAGTCGGGCGGCTGATACCAAGTAGTTCGGCCGCCCGAACCACATTGCCGTTGCTGCGGCTCAAGGCGGCGAGCACCGCCGCGCGTTCGGCGGCGTCGCGGATGGCGCGCAGTTCGAGATTCTCCGGCGCACTGTCCGCGCTTTCCAGGCCGATATCGCCAGCCGTCAAGGTGCTGCCTTCCGCCATGATGACGGCGCGCTTGATGCAGTTCTCCATCTCGCGCACATTGCCCGGCCAGGTGTGGGCGGCAATGCTCGCCAGCGCATCTTCGCCCAGCGTGAGTGTGCGTTTGTTTTCCGCAGCGAAACGGCGAACCAGCGCGTGGGCGAGCAGGGCGGCATCGCCAATCCGGCTGCGCAGGGGCGGGATCGCGACGACGATTTCGGCAAGCCGGTAATAAAGGTCTTCGCGGAAGCGGCCGTCGCGAATGCGCGCCTTCAGGTCCTGATGCGTGGCGCAGACGATGCGGACATCGACCGGTATCTCCTGCCGTCCGCCCAAGCGCTCGATGGTGCGCTCCTGAAGGAAGCGCAGCAGCTTGGCTTGCAGCGATTGCGGCAGGTCACCGATTTCGTCGAGCATCAGGGTGCCGCGATGAGCAGTTTCGATTTTCCCCAGGGTGGTTTTCGCCGCACCGGTGAACGCGCCCCTTTCGTAGCCGAACAACTCGCTCTCAAGCAGGTTTTCCGGAATGGCGGCGCAATTGATGGCGACGAAGCGTTGGTCGTTGCGCGGCGAAGAGGCGTGCAGTCCGCGCGCCAAGACTTCCTTGCCGGTGCCGCTTTCGCCCAGCAGCAGGACGGTTGCGTTGCTTGGTGCGACTTTCTCGATGGTGCGGCAGATCTTCAGCATCTCCGGGTCGCGGGTGATCAGCCCGCCCAGGGCGTCCGGCTGCTGCATTGCTTGCAGGCGGCGGTTCTCCTGCTGAAGTTCGTGCAGACGAAACGCCCGATCAAGAATCAGGCCAAGAATTTCCGGCTCGAACGGTTTCGTGAAGAAGTCGTAAGCGCCCATGCCGATGGCGCGCAGGGCATTGGCCTGATCGTTCTGCCCGGTGAGAACCACGACTTTGGTATCAGGGGCGATCGCCAGTAATTGCTCAAGAAGACGAAAGCCCTCGCTCACGGAATCGGCATCGGGCGGCAGCCCCAGATCCATGGTGACGACGGCGGGCGCATGGCGTCGTATCTGATTGAGGGCGCTTTCCCGGTCGTCGGCGACGAGCGTCTCGAACTGGTCGAAGGACCAGCGCAGTTGCTTTTGCAGAGCCGGATCGTCTTCGACAATCAACAGGGTGCGTGTTTTACCGGATGTCATCGATTCTCCAGTTGCTTCAGATCGGATGCTCGGGAAATTTCGAGCAGCGGCAGCTTGACGAAGAAGCGGGCGCCGGCATTCTCCTGGCTTTCCACGCGAATATCGCCGCCCAATTCCTGAACGTACTGCCGGCTCTCGTAAGCCCCAATGCCCATGCCGCCCTCCTTGGTCGTCTGAAAGGGCTTGAACAGGCGCTCGCGCACGAATTCGGGGGACATGCCGCACCCTGTGTCGCCCACCTCGACGGTGGCCATGCTGCCTTCCCGGCCGATGTCGATCCACACCTGGCCATCGTGCGGGGTGGCGTCAAGGGCATTCTGCACCAAATGGCCAATGACCCGCTCGATGCGTTCGCCATGGCCGCGCGCGATCACGGCGGAACGGATGCGTACGTCGACGGGTGGCGACTGCTGTTCCTTGCTTTTCGCGATGCGGTGCGCGATCGCTTCAAGGTCGACGCCGATGTTGCCGGCGCCGGGCGTCGAGCCCTCGCGTAGTTGCAGCGTCAGCTGTTTCATGCGTTCCACGGCGTGGCTCACTGTTTCGAGCATGTCGCGCTGGAATTCCGGGTTGTCGGCATGGCGCTCGGCATTGCGCACCATTAAAGACAACTGCGTAACGATGTTCTTCAGGTCATGGACGACGAAGGCCGACATGCGGTTGAACGCTTCGAATTTGCGGGCATCGAGCAGCGCTTCGGTGGCCTGGATCTGGGCCAGGAAGGCGGCGGCCTGGCGGCTGGCCGTCGCCAGCAGGTCATTGACTTCCCAGTCGATATCGATGGGCGCGCGCGAGGTGGCGAGCACAACGAAACCGACGATGCCGGACGACAAGCCAAGAGGCACGACCAACCAGGCGTTAGGGGTTTCGGAAAGCCAGGCCGGCAGGGCGAGGTTACGGTACTGCTCGGCGCGATGACGGTAATCCTCCAGATCGAGCACCGTACCGCTGGACTCCAGAAAGTTCAGCAGGGAACTGAAGGCGCTTTCGCTTGCGGCGCAGGCCGGCATGTTCCAGCGTGCGATCTGGCTGAATTTTGCACCTTCCGCATCGCGCAGCCAGAGTGTTCCGGCCGGGCTTTCGACCATATCCGCCAGACCGCGAATGACCTGTCGTCCGCCTTGCTGGGCATTTTCTCCCGCCGAAAGCGTGCAGGTGAACTTTAGCCATTCTTCGCGGTAGTCGTAGCGATAGCGAAAGAAGTGCTTGCCGACGAGTACCCTGATCCGGGCCCGCATGGCGCCGGAAAACATGAACACCATCAGCAGCAGCAAGGCGGCGAACAGCACCGCTACCTGTAGTGCGCCCCCCCAACTGCCGCCGAGATAGCGCATGTAATAGCCGGCAACCGAGGCAATCAGCAGATAAATGCCGGCGATGGCCAGCGAGGTGGTCTGAAAAGCCGCCGTTTGCGAGAAGGCGAGACGCAGATGGTGTGTGCGCCTGCGCAACAGGGTTAGAACGATCAGTGGCAGGACGAGCGTATTGGCCAGTCCGCGCACAGTAAAGATATCGACGTCGATGCGATTGAACAGCAAGGTGATGGAGTGAAAGTACAGATCGAAACCGCACACGCCGACCAGGCCGATGACCAAGGGCTTGATATGCCAGCGTGAGTCGGATTCGGTATTGCGGAACAGTTGTTCGATCAGCACCAGGCCGAAGACCGCTTGTGCCAGCGCAAGATATTGAATGACTCGGGAAAGTTCCTGCGCGGGGCCGATACCCGCGCCGATCAGTAGCGCCGTCGCCGCGCCGCCGCCGACGATAAGGGTGGCGATGGCCAGCGGCCAGTGGAGTTTGAATCTCCGGGGAACTCCCTGGGCGCTCGTCGCCGTGTGCAGCAGCACGAGCGAAAAGCCGAACCACGCTCCATAGCGCAGGCTGTCGAACAGGGTATGGGCCAGCGCAAATACAGGATGGCGCGTCAGCGCGATGAGCAATCCGCTGGTGGCCCACAACACGGTTGCGGTAGCGACAAGCAACAGGGCGGTCGCCGCCGGGTCGCGTGTCTGGCCTTGGCGCGGGCGCAACAAATGCGCTGCGAAGGCCAGGTAGCAGAACGCGGCGATGCCATAACTCCAAAGCGGGGCGGTAGTCAGATTGGGTTCCATGACCGTCATATTAACGGATGAGCGCCGCGCGTCCTACCGCCTCTTCCCACCCCAGGGTCGTGACGACCGCGGCGTACTGGTCACCGAGCGGGGCATGAATGTGCAGCAAGCGCTCATCGTCGGGATGCCTGAAGCGCAGGTCCAGGCAGTGCAGCAGCAGGCGCTGGCAAGCGAAACGTTCCTGAAAGAAGCGGTTGTGGCGGCCCTTGCCATGGGTGGCATCGCCGATGATCGGGTGAGAGATGTGCTTCATGTGGCGGCGCAACTGGTGGCGGCGTCCGGTATGCGGTTCAAGCGCCATCAGGGCGTAGCGGGAGCTTGGGTAACGGTCGACGGCGACTGGAAACTCGGCGCTGGCGAGACGGCAGTAATCGGTCAGGGCGGATTGCGGCACGCCTGCGCCGTCGGTTGCCTGAGCCGCATAGGCATCCGCCACAGGCACGAGCGCATGGTCGATGCGGCCGGATTCCGGCGGCCAGCCGCGTACTACAGCGAGGTAGGTCTTGCGCACTTCCTGGCGCTCGAATTGTCCGGCGAGATGCTGCGCTGCTTCCTTGTCCAGCGCAAACAACAGGACGCCCGAGGCGCCCTTGTCGAGACGATGCGGCGGAAAGACATGGCGACCGATCTGGTCGCGCAGGGCCTGCACCAGAATGCGTGTTTCGCCGCGGTCGAGGTTGCTGCGATGCACCAGCCAGCCGCTCGGCTTGTCGATCACGACCAGCCGGTCGTCACGGTACAGGATCGTCAGCATGGTTTCCGGGCAGGTCGTCTATCTCCAGCGCCAAGATCTGCTGGCCCAGCATGAGGATGCGCCCCGGGCGTCGGTTGTCGCCGGTGTCGCTGAATTCGAAGCGATAGGTGCGTTCCGGCAGCAGGCGCCCGTCTTCGTCGCGCGCGAAGCGGAATCGGGTGATGGCGACGGTGTCGTCGAGCAGTTGGAGATGTGCGCTGCGACAGGTGCCGGCGGCATTGCGCACGGCAGTTTCGCGCGCTTTGATGCTGTCGAACCACAGCCAGGCGAGGCCGCCAAGGATCAGAATGCCGACAAGTTCGAACCAGAGCATGGCGGCTTTTTCTCGTGGTGATTCGGATGGCAATGTGCCGTCGGTCCAGCGCCGAGTTTGCTGCGTGCGCAGGCAGGCCAGTTCAATTCAGCTTGCGTGGCGGTTTATGCATTTGCAAGGTATGCGTTGTCTGCGGTTCGTCGCTGAAGTGAGGGCGCTCCTTGGCGGTATGGCCAGCCTCGTTGGCCAGTTCGCGTTCGCGCTCGGCGATCAGGCCGAACAGGTCGCGGATGTCGCGCACGGTGTCTTCGCTCAGCGGATGCGGCTCCCCGGGGCGCGGCGTGGCGTCTTTGACGATGTTGCCAAGCACCTTGCGCAGCACGCGCAGGATACGTTGTTCTTTCGATAGGCCTTCGATGCTCATGGTGGCGCTCCGTTTTCGATTTGGGGCATGTTACCCCTCATACCGGCTCGTAGTGCTCCAGCACGAGTTGGACGTTGGCTTCGCCCCCCCATTCGTTGATGTCGAGGCGGAAGGCGGCGCGGATGCGGTCGGGCGCGCTTTCGGAATGGTTGAAGCGGATCGCGTCGAAACGTGCGGCGCCCTTTTTCAAGCTCAGCTTGAGGTGCTTTTCCTTGAGCAGGCGCTGTTGTACCACGACGAATTCGTCGGCGAACACAGGAGCCGGGAAGGCCTGGCCCCACACGGCGTCCTGCAGCAGGCGTGCGGTGGGCAGGGCGTAGTACGCGGCTTCGAGCGGGCCATCGGTCTCCAGCGTGCGCGTCAGCGCGGCAGGATCGAGGAGGGTGCGGCTGACCTGTTCGAACAGACGCTCGAAGCGCGGCAGATCGTCCTCCATCAGGGTCAGGCCGGCGGCGGCGGCGTGGCCGCCGAAACGCTTGAGCAGATCGGGTTGCTGCTTGGCAACCCGATCGAGTGCGTCGCGCAAGTGCAGACCGGGAATCGAGCGGCCGGAGCCTTTGAGTTCGCCACCTGCTACGGCTTCCTGGGCGCGCGCGAACACGAAGGTCGGGCGGTGCAGCGCTTCCTTGACGCGGCCGGCGAGAATGCCGATCACGCCCTGATGCCAGGCGGGATCGAAGAGCACGAGGCTGGCGCGCGCCGTGGCGTCGATGCCGTCGAGCTGGAGTGTGGCATCGGCGCGCATCTCGGCCTCGATGGCGCGGCGTTCATGGTTGATGGCGTCGAGCGACTGGGCGATGTTGAGGGCCCGCCCCATATCGTCGGTGGCGAGGCATTCGATGCCCAGGCTCATATCGGCAAGACGCCCTGCGGCGTTGAGGCGGGGGCCGACGGCGAAACCGAGGTCGAAGGTGCTGGCGCGCGTCGGGTCACGTCCGGCGACTTGCAGCAAGGCGGCAATCCCCGGACACATGCGGCGCTGGCGGATGCGTGCCAAACCCTGGGCGACGAGGATGCGGTTGTTGCGGTCAAGCGCCACCACGTCGGCTACCGTGCCGAGTGCGACGAGGTCGATGAGCGCCCCGAGATTGGGTTCCGCTTGCGCGGAGAAATGACCGCGCCGGCGCAACTCGGCGCGCGTCGCGAGCATCGTATAGAACATCACGCCGACGCCCGCGATGGCCTTGCTGGCAAAGCGGCAGCCGGGCTGGTTCGGGTTGACGATGGCGGCGGCGGCCGGCAATGCGTCGCCGGGCAGGTGGTGGTCGGTGACGATCACCCGCATGCCCAGACGTTGTGCCTCGGCCACGCCGCTGACGCTGGCGATGCCGTTATCGACGGTAATCAACCAATCCGGGCGCTTCGCCGCCGCCAGCCGCGCCACCTCGGGCGAGAGGCCGTAGCCGGTTTCGAAGCGGTTCGGCACCAGATAGTCCACCGTTGCGCCAAACGCGCGCAGGGCGCGCAGGCCGACCGCGCAGGCCGTCGCTCCGTCGCAGTCGTAGTCCGCGACGATGAGCAGACGTTGCTGTGCCGCGATGGCATCAGCGATCAGGCGGGCGGCCCGCTCGACATCCTTCAAACCTTCGGGAGGCAGCAGCGATTTGAATTGCGTATCGAGATCGTCTGCGGCGGCAATGCCGCGGGCGGCATACAGGCGCGCCAGCAGGGGATGCACGCCGGATTGCTCCAGCATCAGGCGCGCGCGCTGGGGCACGGTGCGTACCGCGATCTGGGCGATGTGCGTCACTTGAGACTGGTCAGCGGACGAGGTTTGCGCCAGAAGCGCAGCAAGTCGCTGCGTTTCAGCGTCCACGTCACCGCTGTGGGATCGCTGGCCGGTGTGCCGATCAGTTCCAGCGAACTGCATGCGCCGCGTTTCAGGGCGGCCAGCGCGGGTTCCAGCCAATCTTGCTCAATGCTCAGCAAGGCGGTGCGCCAGGCCAGCGCGTCGAGCTCGCGCGCCGGGGCGGCGAGACGGTCGATCTGCGCCAGCAGATTGCCGCTGGGCACGCTAAAGCGCGCTGGCAGGGGGTGACAAACGGCTCCTGCCAGGCGGCACAGTCCGACGAGCGCCGCATCGGCGCTCCAGAGTTCGGCATAGTTGCATGTGCACTGGGCGGGCAGTGCTCCCTGTCCCCAGGGCCAGAGACTATTCACGGTTGGTCGGCCGGCCTCTTCTCGGGCGAGATTGACCGGGTGGGCATGCAGCAGCGTTTGTATTTCAAGCAGCAAACGACGCCAGGCGGGGCCGTCAGCGCCGCCGGGTAGGCGCGGATCGATGGGCTGCTGGATCGCTTCGGCCAGCGGCTGGGTCTCCAGAGCGAGCGGGCGCTGCAGTTGGAGTTCCCAGCCACCGGGGGCCGAGGTACCGAGCGTGCCCCATTCCGCAAAGAGCGGTGCTACTGCGGCAAGGAGCGCGGTGCTTTCCTCCTCGCTGAGGGCCAGCCGGGCGGGGTCGTCGAGCGTCACGCCTTGCGCGGCGACGCGCCAGCATACCGGGTCGAGGCAGATCCATTCACCCGATGCCGTCGCGCCAGCGCCGAGTTTGCGCGCCGCTGCGGTCGGCAGTCGGTCGAGTCCGAATACATTGGGCAGCCAGGTGGCGGGCATCTCCCGGCGTGCGCCGAGCCCAAGCCAGCGCGATAGATGCGTGGCGTCGAGGTCGTATACGGTGTTTTCAAGGATTTCTGGCCGCAATAGCAGGCCAGGCAGGTAAAACGCGATTTTCATGTGACCGATGTTACACGGGCGTAAGAGATGTCTTGATCGGTGCTGCATTGCAGCAAAAATGTCGCCGAGTTGTGCCATACTTCGCAAATCAAA
>CAZAWN010000043.1:14675-17117 GCA_964488825.1 uncultured Methyloversatilis sp.
GGTGCTGCATTGCAGCAAAAATGTCGCCGAGTTGTGCCATACTTCGCAAATCAAAATTGTCGTTGCGAGGTGTCGCATGTCCCCCCAAGAAATCAAGGATTTCCTGATCAGTCAAGTCAAACTTTTTGAAGGGTTTTCCGGCGAAAAGATCGAGAGCATCATTGCTGCCAGTCTGGTGCGCAGTTTCGAAGGCAAGGAAGCGATTCGTTCCTGCGGTGAACGTGGCGCATTTTTTGGCGTCATGTTGTCAGGCCGTGCCGAAGTTTCCTTGACCGGCCCCCTCGGCGAGCGCGTCGTGCTGGGCGAACTCGACGATGGCGACGTGTTTGGCGAAATGTCTCTGCTGACGGGAGACCGCACCGTTACCGACATCATCGCCGCGAACCGCTGCTTCATTCTGCTGATTCCGCGCGAGGCGTTCAATCGTGACATCGTCACCAACCCCAAGGCGGTGATGTTTCTCTCGCGCTTGCTGGCGGAGCGCGTCAAGGCGAATGCCGCGAATGCCATTGATTTGTCCAGCAGCCAGGTGCAGTCCCAGGCGATCGCCAATTCGGACGATCCGTATGCACTGAAGCTGAATTCCGAGACCCCGGGGCGCATTCTGGCGCTGAATGTCGGTCATGCCCAGATCCGTTTCGGCGTGTATGCCACCGAGGACGAAACGCTGGAAGTGCATGGCATCTTTGATCGTCACCCCGATGGAACGGTTGGCGTCCGGCTGACGGCAGGAGGGCAAAGCGTCGAGCGGACGCGTCCCCCGTTCGAACTCACGGATTTGTTTGCGGCGATTTTTGACGAGTTGGGTCAATTGGGCGGACGCTACGCTTTCGTGCCGCAAGAGGTTGTTGCGGTCGGTCATCGCGTCGTGCATGGCGGCAGCAAGTATTCGAGTTCCACGTTGATTACGCCGGATGTGATGCGCGATATCGAGCAGCTCGCCGTATTCGCGCCTTACCATAATCCGGTTAATCTTGAAGGCATCAAGGTCGCGATGAAGTATTTTCCGGCGGTGCCGCATGTCGCCGTCTTCGATACCGCTTTCCACCAGACCTTGCCCACTTATGCCTACATGTACGGTCTGCCCTACGACTACTACAAGAAGGACGGCATCCGGCGTTACGGTTTTCATGGTACTTCGCACCGTTATGTGTCGCTGAAGTCCGCCGAAGTCAGCAAGCGGCCCCTGTCCGAACTTGAAATCGTTTCCTGCCATCTCGGCATCGGCTCGTCGATGTGCGCTATCGATCATGGTCGTTCTGTCGATACCACCATGGGCCTGACGCCTTCGGAAGGTCTGATCATGGCGACGCGGGCCGGCAATCTCGATCCGGCGGTGATGATCCATCTGATGGAGCATTACAAAATGTCGGGGGCCGAGATCTCGAAGTTGATCAACTCCGAGAGCGGATTGAAGGGGATTTCAGGCATCTCGGGCGATATTCGCGAGATCGAGGCGGCGGCAGAAGAGGGGCGTCACCGCGCCCTGCTGGCCCACCGCGCTTACTGCTACCAGATTCGCAAGACCATCGGCGCCTATGTCGCGGCGATGGGCGGCATCGATGTGCTGGCGTTCACCGGCCGTATCGGCGAAACCAGTGCGGCGGTGCGCAGCCTGGCTTGCCAGGGGCTCGAATACATGGGCATTCGTATTGACGAGGCGAAAAACCGCGCTCTGGACAGTATTGCTTCCCATGCCATCATCTCCGCCGAGGATTCGCCCGTCAAGGTGCTGGTGATTGCCAGCAACGACGAGCGTCTGGTCGCCTGGGAGGCCTTGCGCGCGACCGAGCGCAGTCAGTTGCTGCACAGCGCCAATCAGTCGGAAGAACCGATTCCGGTGGAAATCTCGGCGCATCACGTGCATCTGTCGCAGGAAGATGTCGAAAAGTTGTTCGGCCCCGGCCACCAGCTCACGCCGGAGCACGAGCTTTCCCAACCGGGCCAGTTCGCCTGTGCGGAAAAGGTGCATCTGGTCGGACCGAAGGGCAAGATCGCCAATGTGCGCGTGCTCGGTCCCACCCGCAAGGAAACCCAGGTCGAGATCGCCATGACCGAACAGTTCAAATTGGGTGTGCAGGCGCCGATCCGCGAGTCGGGCGATCTGGCCAACACGCCAGGCATCACGCTCGAAGGTCCGTTCGGCAGCTCGCAGATTCAGCGTGGCGTGATTTGCGCGCAGCGTCATATTCACATGTCGCCCGAAGACGCGATGCTGCGCGGTTTGCGCGACAAGTACGTGGTGCGCGTGCGCGTCGAGGGCGACCGCGAGCTGATCTTCGGCGATGTGGTAGTACGCGTACATCCCAACTTCCGCCTTGCCATGCACATCGACACCGACGAAGGCAACGCTGCCAGCATCCGCACCGGGATGCTCGGCTACATCGACGCGATCCAGGAACGGCGCTGAGCGAGACTCGGCGCCCCACAGGGACTTCCTTC
>CAZAWN010000044.1:0-17018 GCA_964488825.1 uncultured Methyloversatilis sp.
ACGAAGCGCGGCTCCTGCAGCTGCGCGAACATGTGGCTGAAGATGCGCCGGATCGCCGGCAGGCCGCTCACCTCGTTGAACGGGTCCTTGAAGCGGGCGTGCTCGGCATAAAACTCGCCGAAGCGGTCGAGGCTTTCCGGCGTCAGGGTCTGGTAGAAGTCGATCAGGTCGTCGAGTCGCATCTCAGGTGCCGGTAAAGCGGCGGATCAAGGGAAAGGACCATGCATAGGGCAAGGCGGCGAGCAGTTTCATGATGCGCGTGAAGCGCTTCGGGAAATGGATCTCGAAATGTCCGGTACGGAAGCCGGCGACAATTTCCCCCGCGGCCTGTTCGGGCGTCAGCAAGGCCGGCATGGCGAAATTGTTTTTTGCCGTGAGCCGCGTCGCAACGAAACCCGGATTGATGACCCACACCCCGATGCCGCGCGGCGCCAACTCCAGATGCAGGCATTCGGCAAACTGGATCAGTGCCGCCTTGCCCGGGCCGTAGGCGAGCGCCTGCGGCAAGCCACGATAGCCGGCCACGCTGGCGACGAAGGCGATGCCGGCGCCCGGCGACAATTGGGGCAGCACCGCGGCGGCCAGCTTCATCCCACCGCCGAAGTTGACGGCGACAAGGTCCTCGGCCTTGGTCAGATCGAAGTCGGTGGCCTGCATCGGCTGGTAGTCACCGGCGAGATAGACGACGAGGTCAATGCCGCCCCAGGCATCCAACAACTGCGCGTGGGCGGCGGCCAGGCTGGCGGTTGCGGTGACGTCGCAAGGCAGCAGCACGGCGTCCTCGATGCCGGATGCCGCAAGCGTGGCAACGCGCCGTGACGAGAGCGCCAACCGTGCACCGCGTTGCGATAGCGCCTGGGCCAGCGCCGCGCCGATGCCGGCCGAGGCGCCGACCAGCCAGACGCGCCTACCCTGCCAATCGGCGATGCGCGGATTCATCATCGCTTGACGAAGCTCAGCGTCACTTCGCCGAGACTGAAGCCCCATTTCGACATGAAAGAACGATTGAGCATCGCCTTGTCGTCGATCAGGAACATCCAGTCGTCGAAGTCGACGTGATAGACCTTCCCATCGACCGGCAGCGCCAGCACGTAGCGCCAGCGCAGGGCGTTGCCGGCGACCTCGCCGATCGCTTCGCCGACCACGTCGTCAGCCGTACCGATGTAACGACCATCGGGTTGTTTTTTCAGCGTCCAGATGCGTTTCGAGGTGGTGCCGTCCGACCAGGTGAAGGATTCGTCGAGCACGCCGGTATCGCCGTTCCACTGCGCGTCGATATGCACATGAAAGCGTTTCTTCACCTCGCCGGAGCGGCCCTGGAACATGCCCCAGCCGTCGAGCTGGCCGTTGAGGTACTGCTGCAGTTTCAGTTCGGGTTTCTCGGCGCGGTATTGCTCGACGCCGGTCGCGGCGCAACCGGTCAATCCGAGCGTAAAGGCGGCGGCAAGCAGCAGGGTTTTCATCGGTCGATCTCCAGTGAATGCCGCCAGCGCCACAGCAGCGCGGCGGCTACGGCCTTGAACAATAGGGGCAACAGGGCGTAGGCGAAGCTCAGCGCGGGCAGACCCTCCGACGTGCCCGGCGCGTAGCCGAGCAGTGCGAGCAGCGGCAAGGCGAAGCCGGCGGCCAGCGCCAGATTCAACTTGGCGGCGAAGTTCCAGACGCCGAAGCAGGCGCCGGCGCGGCCCTGCCGATCACCAAGATCGGCGGCGATGGCAGCCGGCAAGGCAAGGTCGGCCCCGAGCGCGAGCCCGGAGGCGATGCAGATCGCGGCGAACCACCCGAGGTCGCCAGCCCCGAGCAGGCTGGCGCCGCCGAAGGCGAAGATGGCCAGCAGCATCGCCAGAAGCCAGGCCGCGACCCGGCCGAGGCGGGCGGACAGGGCAAGCCACAGGGGTAGCGAAGCGGCGCCGGCGACGAAGTAGAGCGCGAGCAGCGCGCCGCTGTACGACTCCGCCTGCAGCACGTCGGCGACAAAAAACAGGAACAGAGTCGCCGGCAGCGCGGCGGCAATGCCATTGGCAACGAAGACGGCGAGCAGGCGGCGGAAGGACGCATCCGCGAGGGTCGCCCGCAGGCTTGGCCAGAGCGGTTCGCTGCGCGGTGCCGTCCCGCCAGCGCCGACTTTATGGCCCACCCCGAAAAACTCGCTCCGCTCGTTTCTCCCCTCAAGGGGCCAAGAAACACTCGGGGCGGCCCTTCGTGTTTCTTGAGAGGCAAAGGTAATTGTCGCGGCCACCAGCAGCAGGGGCGGGAGAATCCACGCCAGCCGGGCGATACCGTCCGCCATGTTAGGGGAGAGCAAGCCGGGCAGCATCGCCGCCAGCACCACGCCGACGAGTCCGAAACCTTCGCGGGCCGCCGTGAGGCGCGTGCGCTGGCGCGGATCGCTGCCGACATCGGCGCCCCAGGCCTGATAGGCCACCGAGGCCGCCGAGAAGCCGAGGTAGGTCAGCGCCAGCGCACCGAGCAGCCAAAGTGGCGCGTTCCCGGCCGGCGGATTCAGCAGCGCGACAAAGCCGAGCGCGAAGGGCAGCAGGGCGACGGCGACCATCGCCGGACGCGGCACGCGGTCGGCCAGCCAGCCGAGCCACGGGTCGATGCCGGCATCGAGCAGACGGGCGCCGAGCAGGATCGCGCCGAGCAGAGCCAGCTCCATGCCAGTGACTTCGGCATACAAGCGCGGCACATGCACGTAGATCGGCAGGGCCGCGAAGGCGAGCGGCAAGCCGAGCAGGCCGTAGGCGAGAACGCGCGAGGAGGGCAGGCTGGCGGTCGCCGGTGTCATGAGGCCGGGTCTTGCAACAGGGCCGCGCGCAGTCCGGGGGCGCTGGTTTTTTCGTCGAGCCAGATGCCGAAGAAGGCGCGCGCGAAGGCGGGATCGTCCACATCGCCGAGTACGCGTCCGCCTTGCAGGAAGCGCGCGCCCTCCGGTTGCCAGAGGCCGATGAGGTGATCGCCGTCGCGCACGTCGGGAAAGATGCGCGCCATTGCCGCACCCCAGGCCTCGAGCTGAGCGATATCGACGACCCGCTTGCGCACTTCCTTGAGACTGGCTTCCGCGATGGCCTTGCCGGCAATGCTGCGCTTGTAATCGAGCCGCAAGGCCAGGGGTGGCCGCAAGGGATCGTCCCCCGCCCAAAGCGTGGCGTCATAGACATGGAAGCCGAAGCGGCGGAATGGTCCGCTGCCCCAGCGCCGCAGGCCCGGAAATGGCGGTACCGATGCCGAGGCACCTGCCATCCCGGCAAGCGGCAGGGCCAGCAGCGCCAGCAGCAGGCTACGCCGGACGCTATGCACGGTGGCTCAGTTCGAACTGCACGACATCGATGGTGCCGGCGCGGAAGCCGGCCTCGCAGTAAGCCAGATAGAAGCGCCACAGGCGGCGGAAGCTGTCGTCGAAACCCAGCGCGGCAATGCGCGGCCAGTGCGCCTCGAAGGACTCGCGCCACAATGACAGCGTGCGTGCGTAGTCGAGGCCGAAGGCGAACTCGTCGTGCACGACCAGTCCCTGGCGCCCGGCCTGGCGTCGGAACTCGTTCTTCGCCGGCAGCATGCCGCCGGGAAAAATGTATTGCTGGATGAAATCCGTTCCCTTGCGATAGGTGGGGAACAGGTCGTCACAGATCGTGATGGTCTGGATCACCGCCCGGCCGCCGGGCTGCAGCGCCCGCGCGATGGTCGCGAAGTAGGTGGGCCACCAGCGTTCGCCGACCGCTTCGAACATCTCGATCGAGACGATGTGCTCGTATTTTTCCTTGATATCCCGGTAGTCCTGCAGGCGCAGGTCGGCTTCCGGCACACGTTGTTGCGCCCAATCGAGTTGGGCCGGCGAGAGGGTCAAACCAGTAACTGGCAATCCGAGCTGGCTTGCCACCGCCGCGAAGCCGCCCCAACCGCAGCCGATCTCGAGGATGCGCTCACCGGGGCGGGCTTGCAGGCGGTCGAGAATCCGCAAGTATTTGGCCACTTGGGCTGTTTCCAGTTTGTCAGTAGACGATGAGAACAGCGCAGCTGAGTAGCTCATGGTGTCGTCCAGCCAGGCACGATAGAACTCGTTGCCGAGATCGTAGTGAGCCATGATGTTGCGCTTGCTGCCGGCACGGCTGTTGCGGTTGAACAGGTGGCGCAGGCGCGCAGCCAGCAGGCCGCTCCATTGCCCATAGAGCGCGCGGCCCAGGCCGTCACGGTTTTTCGCCAGCAGGGTCAGCAAGCCGGTCAGGTCGGGCGTATCCCACTGGCCATCAAGGTAGGCTTCGGCAAAACCGACATCACCGCGGGCCAGAACGCGGCCGAACATCGCTTCGTCGTTGACTTCCAGCACAACGCCCGGTACTCCCTTGCCGAAGCTGGCCAAGGCGCCGTCCGGCAGTCGTAGTTCCAGCATGCCTCCCTGAAGGTTCTCAAGCAGGCGAAAGACCGTGCGGACATCCGGCGCAAGCGGTATGCCGCAGGTCAGGGGCAGCGTGTTGATCATCGAATTGGCTCCTGTCGAGGTTGTGAGAGGGAGGGGGTAGCGGTGTCGCCGCGTACGCCGTAGAACGGCACCTTTTTGAACCAGAGCTTGAGAGCCTGCCAATGGATGCGAACGACCACGCCGAAGGTCAGCAAAGGCATGCGCAGCAGGGCGCTCAGTAGCGTCGCCGTGCGCCAGACGGCCGGCTTGCCGGAAACGGCGGTCAGCAGCAGCGGTCCGGCGCCGTCGTCGTAGTCAATGCGCACCACATGGGCGCTCTTGTCGAGGCGAAAGCGAAATTCGTAATGGCCTTTGACCGTGCAATAGGGAGAAACGTGAAAGCGCTTGTCGGCGCGAATCTCCTCCCGCTCGGGCAGGGGCTGGCCGTGATTGTGAAGAAGGTAGCTATGCGTGCCGCCGAAGGTGTTGCTCACTTCCGCCAACACGGCGATCAGGTTGCGGCTGTGGTCGTAACAAAACCAGAAACTGACCGGATTGAAGACGAATCCGAACACCCTGGGAAATGTTTGCAAGACGATCTCGCCATCGTACGGCAGCCCTTTGTCGCGCAATAGCTTTTCAATCCACGGCAATAGGGGAGAACCATCGCGCGGACCGTGATCGGCATCGCGAAATGAAAGCAGGTTCGGCTTGTTCACGGAGAAAATGGCGCAGTGGGCAGCGGCGAGATTGCGCAACGGCAGATGCACATAAAACACCGGATAGACAAAGGCATTCACGATGGGGCGCAGACGCCGGTGCATGACCTGGCCGATAAACAGGCGGGGGCTGAAGGGAGGCATGTTCAGGCCGCCTGATCCATCGCCGGAGCGCCCTGCCAGGGAGCCAGTACGCCAAGACCGTTGGCGACGCGCAGCGCCGACTTCAGGCCGTCCTCGTGGAAGCCGTAGCCCGTCCACGCGCCGGCCAGCCAGATGCCGCCCTCCCCTTGCACTGCATCGAGACTCTCCTGCGCCGCAATGGCCACACGGTCGAAGATCGGGTGCTCGTAGTCGAAGTCGGCAATCACCTGATCGGAATCGGGTTCGCGGGCCGGGTTGAGCGTCACCACCACCGGCGTCTCGAACGGCAGCGGCTGCAGGCGGTTGATCAGGTAGGACACGCCGACCGGACGATCGTCCAGATCGCCGCCGGCCGCAAAGTAGTTCCAGGCCGACCACAGTTTGCGGTTGCGCGGCAGCAGGGACGCATCGGTATGCAGGACGGCGCGGTTCGCCTGGTAGCGGACCGCGGCAAGCAGGGTGCGCTGGGTCGGGGTCGCGGCCTGGCCGAGAATCCGCAAGGCCTGGTCACTGTGGCAGGCCATCACCACGTGGTCGAAACGTTCTGCTCCGTCCGCATGCACAACAGTCAGGCCCTGTTCGTCGCGCCTCACACCGACCACCGGACAAGACAGGCGGATGTCGCCGACCTGCGCCGCGAGCCGCCTCACGTACTCGCGTCCGCCGCCCCGCACGGTGCGCCACAGGGGACGGTCGAAGACCTGTAGCAGACCATGGTTGCGGCAGAAACGCACGAAGGTGGCCAGCGGCATGTCGAGCATCTGGCCGGTCGGACACGACCAGATGGCGGCGGCCATCGGCAGCAGATACCAGCGTGAGAAGGCCGGGGAGTAGCGGCCCTCGGCCAGGAAGTCGCCGACGCTGCGCAGATCGCCGGGGTGCGCGGCAAGCCAGGCCGTCGCTTCGCGGTTGAAGCGCAGGATGTCAGAAAGCATCCGCCAGAACGGGCGTAGCAGCAGATTGCGCTTCTGACCGAAGATGGTCGCCAGGTTGCTGCCAGCCCATTCCAGGTCCGGCTCTTCGAGGCTGACCGAGAAGGACATCTCGGTTGCGACGCTTTCGACGCCCAGCAGGGAAAACAGCGCGACCAAGTTGGGATAGGTCTGGTCGTTGAAGACCAGAAAGCCTGTATCCACCGGGTGGGTCTGGCCTTCGAGCGTGACATCCACGGTATGGGTATGGCCACCAAGGTCGGCCGCCGCTTCATAAAGGGTTACCTCGTGGGACCGCTCCAGCAGCCAGGCGGCAGCCAGTCCCGAGATACCCGAGCCGACTACGGCGATGCGTTTTCCTGATCTCATTTCAACACCTTTCTGTCCTAGACAAACAATCATTCACGAAAGATAGCACTGACAGATATCTTGTCAATATCAACGACTAAAATAATTTTTGCAATAGCCATTGACAATTTTGTCCTAGACATTAATATGTGTCCATCGACAACGAATTCCGGAGCCCCACAATGAACTCTGTCTTGCTCTCTACCGCAATCACAGTCGCTGCGATGCTGCTCACCCTGCTGCTGGCGTTCGGCTTGACTCATCGCGGAGTGATCGGCAACTCAACCCCTACTTTCGGATCAGCCCATCCCGTCCATGACTCGCATGCGCAGTCCGGACTCGCGGCTGCCGCCTGCCCCGTATCCCCTCACAGCGTTTCACCCCGGCCGACGTTCCCCGCGAAGGCCCTTATTCGTACGTAAGCCCAACCCCAAGGAGACCATCATGTTCGTACCCTACTACCCCGATGTCGTTCAAGTGGCCGAAGCAATGAATGTCGAAATCCTCAGTTCCTACGTGCCCGACAGCCGGCTTCATCAGATCATCAGCAACCCCGTCACCGAAGGTATCGACGAAGGTTGATCCTCCCCTCCTCCCCCTCTGCCACCCCTTGGCAGTTACGGGCGCCCTGTTCGACAGCGGCGCCCGTTTTTTCGTCTAACATCGTTCTGTCCACTACTTGTCCATAACAACATGACTTCTGCGGAGGATTCATCCAGCCTGCCGGTCAATATCGCCATTGCGGAACGTGAAACCGGTCTCGGCAAAGACACGCTGCGCGTCTGGGAGCGCCGCTACGGTTTTCCCCGACCCGTGCGCGACGCCCACGGCGACCGGGCCTATCCGCGCGAGCAGATCGAACGCCTCAGGCAAATCAAACGACTGCTCGACAGTGGCCACCGACCGGGCCGCATCGTCGGCGCCAGCGATGAAGCATTGCTGCAACTGACGTTTGCCGTGCCGCGACCAGCGGCGCAAGAAATCAGGCAGGCCAGTACACCCAACCATGCATACGTTGAGGAATTGCAGGCGCTGCGCTCGAACGATCTCCACGGCCTGCGACGGCAGCTTTCGCAGCGCCTCGCCCGCAACGGACTGGAACGCCTGATCACCGAGACCTTGCCCCAGCTCAATCACGCGGTTGGCGATGCCTGGTCGAAGGGCGAGCTGGCTATTTACGAGGAGCACCTTTACACCGAGCAGGTCAAGTCCCTGCTGCGCCAGGCGATCAGCGCGTTGCCACCCGGCACGCAGGCGCCGCGGGTGTTGCTCGGTACGGTCCCGGGTGAGCTGCACATCCTCGGCTTGCTGATGGTAGAGGCGCTGTTGGCCCTGCGCGGCGCGCAGGTCATCTCCCTGGGCGCCCAGACGCCCCTCGCCGAACTGGCCGCCGCGGCACGGGCGCACCAAGCCGACGTAGTCGCACTGTCTTTTTCCGCGGCGTTTCCGGCGCGTCAACTGACTCCCGTAGCAAAACAGTTGCGCGACCTGCTGCCGGAGTCAACACAACTCTGGATCGGCGGAACAGGCTGCCGTCGCTACGATGGCTCGATTCCTGGCGTCGAACATCTGGCGGATTTCAGCGCCATTGACCGCCTCCTTCCCCAGTTAGCCGAATCGCCTGCGCCGTGCCGAAAATAAGCTGCAGCTACATCTGCCTGAACAGGTGGGCATAGCTTCGGCTGACGGCAACCGTCTCCGGTCGGTCGCGCAGACGCAGCGCCACCCGGCCAAAAGCATCGTGCCGCGCGCTGACGATCTGCCTTACATTGACTACCGTTCCACGATGGACCTGCCAGAACGCATCCGGATCGAGTTGTTCAAGCAACTCTTTGACCGGCGTGCGGATCAGCAGCTGGGCATCGCGGGTGAATACTGCGGTGTACTTATCGGTCGCCTGAAAGTAGCAGACCTCCTCAACAGGCACCAAGCGTACCTCGTTGCCCACCGAGGCACGGACCCAGCGTAAGCGCTCACCTCGCAAACTACCGCTCCCTTCCATACTTGGCAACAGAGCTTGCAGGCGAGCCAGAAGTTCCTCAGCGGGGGGAGCTGAGGGTACCCTCAGCAGGCGCTCGATGGCGGCGCCCAAGCGTTCATCGGTGACTGGCTTGAGCAGGTAATCGGCGGCCTCCCGTTCAAAGGCCTGAACGGCAAATTCATCGTAGGCGGTGACAAAGACGATACGGCAGCGCGCCATCACGGAAACCGGCAGGGCGGCTACCACATCGAGTCCGGTCATGCCCGGCATGCGGATATCGAGGAAGGCGATGTCGGGGCGCTCGCGCTCGATCATGTCGCGCGCCTCGATGCCGTTCGCGGCCAACCCGACGATATCGAGGTCGGGCCAGAGCGCATTCAGTCTGGCGCGCAGATGAGCCCCGAGGTGCGGCTCGTCGTCGGCGATAACGGCTTTCATGGCGTAGTCTCCAGCGGAATCACTATACGTGCCGTCACACCGGCGCCGACTGTCGCATCGATCTGAAGATGGGCCGACGGGCCGTACAAGGCATCGAGGCGGGAACGGATGTTGGCCAGCCCGACACCGCCTCCCGGTCGCACCGGACGCGGTGTTTCGGGTATGCCGCAACCGTCATCGCTGACTTCCAGTACCAGCAGGCCATCACGCACCGCTGCCGACAAGCGTACCGTGCCACCCTCGATGCTGGGCTCCAGCCCATGGGTGATGGCATTCTCAACCAGCGGTTGCAACAGCATGGGCGGCAGGGGGTGCGTGAGCAACTCTGGCGAGATGTCGATATCCACGCGCAACCGCTCGCCCATGCGGATCTTCAGCACGTCGAGATAGGCGCGCAGCAGGCCCACTTCATCGCCCAGCGTACCGCCATCGGCACGGGTACGGACAAGGCTCGCGCGTAGGTAGCGGATCAGGGCGTCGAGCAAGCGGCCGGCTGTCCCCGGTTCGTGCTGGATCAGGCAGGAGACATTGGCCAGCGAGTTGAAGAGGAAGTGCGGTTCGATCTGAGCCTGCAGCATCTTGAGCTGCGCTTCAATGCCGCGCTTCTCGGCTTCCAGTCGGGCCATTTCGCGCACCTCCAGTTCTACCGACAGTTGCGAGTTACGCTCGCGCAGCCAGAACACAACACTGGCAATACCGCCGAAGAAGAGGCCGATGAACAATGCCTGCCAGGGCGCATCGGAGGGGGACGTAGCGAGGCTATCGGGCGAGAAGATCACGCCGACCATCAGCTGTGCCAGAACGATTCCCACGGCGGTACCGCCCGTCACCGCCCCGACGACGGCCATCAGCCGGCGTGTGCCTGGGGGATTGGCCTGCACCGCCAGAATAGTCATCGCCGCGACCGAGAGCCCGATGCACTGCGACCAGACGAAGTTCTCCGGGAGCAAACCGGTGAAGCCCCGCTCGCTCCCGCCGACGCCCATTACCGAGATGAACACGGCGATGAGCGCGTTGAACATCAGCGTGCCGGCGAGAATGGAGGGCATGGGCAGACGAGTGGCAACAGGGGGGAGGCGTTCGAGCATGCCAAATTATCCCTTGCCGGCCATCAATTCGCGTACCTTGCGCTCTTCCCAGTCGCGGCCCAGCCAGCGTTGACGCCCGAATGTGCCCCAGGCGTGCAGCGCCAGCCAGACACCCCACCCCATCAGGGGCCAATGGAACCATAGGCGATCAGGCGAGCCCAGCAGGTCAATGGCCACCAGCAGACTATTGACCAGCACGAATACTGCTGCGTGGTGATAGAACCCGCGCAGGCAGTGAACCTGACGGCGGGCATCGCGTTCTTCCGGGCTGATGGCAGCATCGTTGTTGTGGCGGGAAACACAGAACATGGTGATCTCCTTGGTCTATCCGGTGTAACGGCTCCGTCGGCTGACGGCACGGCGGCAGTTTGTCCGGCTCGACCGGTCCGAACCAGCGCGAAGCGACGAACGGAGGAATTACACGGATAAAACGCAATCAGCGCAGACTAACTGAAGGGATCACCATCGCGCAGCACTGACTACCAGACCGACTTTACCAGGGGCGGCATGAGCTTCATCCTCGACTGGATGGCGCTGGCGTTCGGGGGATTTCGTGTGCAGGGGAAACGGCTTGGCCACGGTCAGGCGTCGATCAGAATGGCGCGAAAGTCGTTCACGTTGGTCAGCGTCGGGCCGGTGACGATCGCGTCGCCGAGCGCGCCGAAGAAGCCGTGGGCGTCATTGGCGTCGAGGCTGGCGCGCGGATTCGTGCCCAGCGCCCAGGCGCGCTTCAGGGCGTCGGGGGCGAGATAGGCGCCGGCGATCTCCGCCATGCCATCGACGCCATCGGTGTCGCCGGCCAGCGCATGCACACCAACCAGGCCGTCGAGCGCGATGCCGAGCGCGAGAAGGAATTCGACATTGCGTCCACCGCTCCCCGGACCGCGTACCGTCACCGTGGTTTCGCCGCCCGAAAGCAGCACGCAGGGCGGCGCGAAAGGTTGGCCGCGCGCGACGACCTGCTGTGCAACGCCGGCCAGCAGCTTGCCGACCTCGCGCGCTTCGCCTTCCAGGCTATCGCCAAGGATATGGACGCTGTAGCCGGCGGCTTCGGCCACACGCGCCGCGGCTTCAAGCGCGAGTTGCGGCGTGGCGACCAGATGAAACTCGGCGCTGGCGAGACGGCAGTCGTCGGACTTGATCGATTCGCCCCGACCGCTTTCCAGCAGCACGCGCGCGGCGGGAGGCAGCGGAATGCCATGACGGGAGACGATGGCGAGCGCGTCGGCACAGGTAGTCGGATCGCCCACGGTCGGGCCGGAAGCAATGTCGCCAGGGCGGTCACCGGGCACGTCGGAAATCGCCAGCGTAATGACGCGCGCCGGATGGCAAGCGGCAGCCAGCCGTCCGCCCTTGATAGCCGAGAGGTGGCGGCGCACGCAGTTGATCTCCCCAATGCTCGCACCGGATTTCAGCAAGGCGCGATTGATCTGCTGCTTGTCATCCAGCGTCAGGCCGTCGAGCGGCAGGGGCAACAGGGCCGAACCGCCGCCGGAGATCAGGCACAGCACCGTGTCGTCAGGCGTGAGTCCTTGCACGCAGTCCAGCAGACGGCGCGCGGCCTGCATACCCGCGGCGTCGGGCGTCGGATGGCCGGCCTCGATGATCTCGATGCGGGCGCACGGCACGGCATAGCCGTAGCGCGTGACGACCCGGCCGGAGAGCGGGCCAGGCCAATTGTTCGAATGCACCTCGACCGCACGCGCCATCGCCGCAGACGCCTTGCCGGCGCCGACGACGATCAGCCGCCCGCGCGGCGCTCGCGGCAACAGGTCGGCGAGCGCAGTGGGGAGGCAGCTCGCCGGCTGCGCCGCCGCGATGGCGGCGGTGAACATGCCCTGCAACAATTCGCGCGGCGTCACGGCACCGCTTCCTTGCCGGGCGGCCAGACGCCTTTTTCCGCCGCACGCGCGCCCTCGAAGACCAGCCAGCTCTGCTTGCCGTAATGCGGCAGGCCGCGTTGCAGCGCCGCCAGCGCGGTCGCATCGCGCGCCGCGACAACGACATAGGGGCGCTGCTGGGCGTCCCGGCCCGCCCACACCTGGGCGCTACCTCGCAAAGCCAACGGTCGCGCCGACAGTCCATGCCGCGCCAGCCAGGCATCGATGTCGGCGCTCTTGGCGAAGATCAGCGCCGGCCCGGCGGCAGGCAAGCGCTCACTTACTTGGGCCGTTTTCGCATCGAGCAGGCGCTGCGCCAGCGCCTCGGCGGCCGGGCGCAGCGCCTCGTCCGTCACGACTACGCCAACCTTGGGAGCGACCAGGACTTCGCGCAGAATCGGCGGGAACAGTCGAGGGTCGATGCGTCGCCAGACGCGGAAATCGCTGTCGCTGCCCGTCATGGGCGGGGCGCCGGCCTGCTTCACCCACTGCTGGAAGAACGCCTGTTGCGATTGCCCGGAGGCTTCAGAGAACGCTGCGGCAAGATCGTCCCAGCCGGCGCTGCGAAACTGATGACGTTGCCAGAACAGGCGCAGGCCGCGCTCGAAGGCGGCGGCGCCGATCCTGTCGCGCAGCATCAGGAAGACCATCGCCGCCTTGTTGTAGCCGATAATCGAGGCGATGCCGTGATGGCGGGAGGTGAAATCTTTCAGTGCGAAATCCTCGCCCGGCGGAACGGCGGCGTAATCTCGCAGCCAGCCTAGGCGCATCTCGCGCGCCGCCTCCTCGCCCTCGTCTTCTTTATAGGCATAGTCGGCGAGGAAAGTGGTCAGGCCTTCAGACCAGTTGCCGCTCTGCCAGTCCGGATAGACGCCGTTGCCCCACCAGTTGTGCAGCACCTCGTGGCCCAGCGAGGTGGCACGGATGAAGGGTAGCCGAATCACCTGCCGGCCGAGATAGGTGAGGCTGGGCATGCCGTAGCCGGTGGGCGTCGGGCTGGACACCACGCTGAACATTCCGAACGGATAGGGGCCGATCAGCTTCGAATAGCGCTCGAGGTAACGCGCCGAGTCGTCGAGGTAGGGCTGGGCTAAATCCTTCAGCTCAACATGAAACCAGGTACGGATGCGAATCTTCCGGTCGCCGACCGAAAGCGAGCGTTCGCTGACCTCATAGGGCCCGGCCATCAGGTCGATGCTGTCGGCAGGATGGGGGAAGTCGAAGACAGCGCGGTAGCCGGCGGGCGAATCCGTTTCCTCGATCAGGCTGCCGGGCGTCAGGCCTTTTTGTCCGGCGGGGAGATGCAAGCTAACGCGATGACTGAACAGGCGGCCGGGATCGGGATACCAGCCTGCGGAGGCCGGCAGGAAGCTGCCCTCCGGCCCGGCGGTCGCGCCGCGCTGGCCGAGCACTTGGCGATGATCGAGCATCGGCGTCGCAGCGAGCGTGCTGCGGTAGGCGATTTCGACCTTGCGCGTGCCGCGCGGCAAGGATGTGCCGTCACGCCACCGCCGAGTTTCCACGCTGCGCCCGTCCAGTTTGAGGGCGACGATCTCGAAGTCGCGGCCGAGGCGAAAAGCGTGCACGCCCTTTTCATCCTGCAGCGTTGCCGTGGCTTCGAAGTGGCGCGTTTGCGGATCGAGCCGGACCTCCAGTTCAAGATGCGGCTGCGCCCAGGCCAGCACCGGCATAGCGGCCAGCCACGCCAGTAACAGCCCCGTCAGTGGTTTCATGGGCGCTTATGACCCCAGGGGGAAACGCGCGACGAGCTCAAGTTCGCTGTCGGCGCGCTTGATCTTGAGCGGCAACCAGGTGCCGGCCGGCTGGCGCTGCACGACGGAGCGCAGGGTGAGGATGCTCTTGGCCGGCTGGCCGCCGACCTCGACGATGACATCGCCGCGTTGCAGACCGGCCGCCTCGGCCACGCTGCCGGGCGTCACTTCGGTAATGCGCAAGCCCTGTTCATGCACTTCGGTCCCTACGCCCAGCCGGGGCGGATTGCGCTTGGGCGGATCGACCAGGAACAGCCCGTCGGCAAACCCCTGGCCCAACTCGGCGCAATCCTCGCCGCGCGGCCAGGTGAGCAGCAATCCGGTGCGGGGGATGCCCAGTTCCTTGAGCTGATGTTTCACGCCGTCGCCGTAGCGCACATGGCCGGCGCCCATGATGCCGACCACCAGGCGCTCGGGGTACTGTTGAAGATGCCTGGCAATGACTTGCGCCATCGCCGCATCCCAAGTCGTCTGGCTCTCCACAAAGCGTTCGAAAGCCTGCTTGTCGTCTCCCTTGCTGCGGTTCTTGGCCGGATGGTGCTCGAATACCGCGCGCAAGGATTTTCGATAGTCCACCGAGGGCGCCGCCGGCTTGCTCACCCCCTCCTTCTGTTCGAGAGGCACGGACTCCCAGCCCTGCTTGCCGATGGCTTCAACCAGCGTGCGCTCGACATTCAGGGCCAGCATCGGAATGCGGTGCATGCGCGCATAGTGAAAGAGCGGCAGGTAGTCCCGCACATCGAAGCCCCAGACCTTGTCCCATTCGCTGCGCTGCAGGAACTCCGCCTCGGACAAGCCGCCGGCCACCCATTGATCGAGCGCCGGTTGCACGCGGCGCGGGAACATCTCGAAGCCGATGGCCAGTTGCGGCTGCAAGGCATGCAACTGCGCCAGCAGGTGCAATTGCCAGCGATGATCCTCGGCGCTGTCGTGCGCTTCGCCCAGCAAAACCGCCTGCTGCTGCGCCATCCGCTCCAGCAGCGCGCGCAGCTCGGCCGGCTGCGCCTTGCCCGCCGCCGGCGCAACCCACTGACCAGGCTGCCCGCAGGCGACCGGCGCAACCTGGGAACCGGAGCAAGAGGCGGTGGCGAGCCCCAGCAGTAAAAAGGCGGCGGCAATGGCGAGGCGCATGGGAGTCTTCCTGAGTGGCGGATGGCTTCGATATGAAGCAGTCGCCACGATACTTCAAGTCGACAAAAAATGCCCCGGCAAGCCGGGGCATTTTGATAGCGACAAAAACGACGAATTACTTGGCGAAGGGGTTCGGCTTCGGTGTCTTGTCGGTGGAGGGCGGCAGGATCGGCAGCGCGAACTTCGGCTGCTCGCCAGTCAGCGTCTTCAAGAAGGCAACGACTTGGGCGTTCTCCTTGTCGGTGAACTTCTTGCCGAGTTGCAGACGACCCATGATGTCCACGGCTTCCTTGAGCGTCCATACAGCGCCATCGTGGAAGTAGGGATAGGTCATTTCGACGTTGCGCAGGGTGGGCACCTTGAAGTTGAAGCGGTCCGCATCCTTGCCGGTAACGGCAGAACGACCGTCGGGCATATTGGCCTTGTAGGGCTCGACCACGCCCATCTTCTGGAAGGAGGTGCCGCCCAGCGCTTCGCCATTGTGGCAGGCAACGCAACCGCTGTTCTTGAACAGGTTCCAGCCGGCCAGTTCGTCGGCGGTGATAGCGTCCTTCTTGCCGAGCAGGAACTGGTCGAAACGTGAATTCGGGGTCACCAAAGTCTTCTCGAATTCAGCGATGGCGGAGGTCACCTGGTCGATGTCGATCTTGTCCTTGCCGAAATTCACCTTGAACTCGCGCACATACTCGGGGATCGATTCGAGCACGCCGATGGCGAGGGTGTGCGTAAAGGCCATTTCGCCCGGGTTGGCGATCGGGCCGCCGGCTTGCGCCTTCAGGTCGGCCGCGCGACCGTCCCAGAACTGCGCGATGGCCAGGCTGGAGTTCAACACCGTCGGGGCGTTGATCGGGCCTTGCTGCCACTTGTCACCGATCGAGGTGGCGATGTTGTCAGTGCCGCCCATCGACAGGTTGTGGCAGCTATTGCAGGAGATAAAGCCGGACTTCGACAGGCGCGGATCGAAGTAGAGCTTCTTGCCGAGTTCGACCAGACCCAGATCGATCTGCTTGGCCGGCTTGATCGGCTTGACCAGTTCTTCGGCCAGAACCGGCGCAGCGGCGGTGCTAACGCCGATGACCATCAGGGATGCGACGAGTGTGCGGATTTTCATTGAGGGACTCCCTTTCACTATGGATAAAAAACGAGAAGCGACTTGCGCAGCGCCGCAATATACCCATACAATGACCGCGGATGTTGATCTAAGTCAATGATTATTAAGTTATTTGATAGTCTCTACCTATTTGCTGCATAGCCCTTTCCTATACAAGAACACATGAAACTATCCGCACTCCGTTATCTGGTGGCCTTTGCCGACGAAGGCACCATCAGCAAGGCCGCCGAACGCTGCCATGTCAGCCAGCCCACCCTGAGCGTCGCCTTGCAGAATCTTGAAACCGAATTGGGCGTCGCTCTGATCGAACGTAGCAAGGGCCATGTCGCACTCACCGACCTGGGCTGGCAAGTGGTGGGCCAGGCGCGCAAGGCGCTCGACGAAACACGCCGCATCGAACAGGTAGCCCAACTCGGCAAAGATCCGCTGCACGGCGACTTCCGCCTCGGCGTGATCCACACCATCGGGCCCTATCTTCTCCCGGAGCTGATCGCAGCAATGAAGAAGGTTGCACCGGATACTCACCTCTTCATTGAGGAGAGCATGACCGCCCTGTTATCGGACTACCTCAAATACGGTACGGTCGATGCAGCCATCATCGCCCTGCCTTTCGATATTCCCGGCATCAAGACCCATCCGCTCTACGACGAGCCTTTCGAGGTCGTCGTACCCAAGGGCCACGCGCTGGCGAAATACAAGAAAATCCCCGCCAAGGAAGTGCGCGGCAACGATGTACTGGTGCTCAAGGCCGGCAACTGCTTCCGCGAACAGGTGCTCGACGCCTGCCCTGAAATCAGCCACGCCGAGGGCTCGACGCACGAAGGCCACTCCATCGAAACGGTGCGCTGCATGGTCGCCTCGGGCTACGGCATCTCCGTCCTGCCGGGCGGCGCCTTGAGCGGCATCTACAAGAACGACATGGTCGTCTCCATCCCCTTCGAAGCCCCAGCCCCCTCGCGCCGCGTTGCGCTGGCCTGGCGGCAGGGTTTCACCCGGCCGCAAGCCATCGAAGCCATCATCAAGGCCGTGGGGATGATGAAGAACCCCAGTTACCTGCATATCCAATACTGATCATGGA
>CAZAWN010000045.1:0-6676 GCA_964488825.1 uncultured Methyloversatilis sp.
GCTCGGTTTCCGGGTGATTGATGTTGTTCGGGATGATGGCGCGGCCGCGGGCGACCTCGCTGCGTACAAATTCGGGCGTGATCTCTTTGGGAATAGCCGCGCCGAAGTGCTGGCCCGGATGCTGGCGGCGCAGTTGTTCGCTGAGCAGATCGAGACGCTGATTCTCGCGGATCGCGACAAACTCCATCTCCGGGGTGACGATGCCTTTTCTCGCGTAGTGCATCTGGGTGACATTCATGCCTGCCCTGGCGCGGCGCGGTTGCTGGACATGGGCGAGGCGCAGTTCGGTCAATGCCGGGTCGGCCAAGCGGGAGCGCCCGTAGTCGGACGACTGGGCGGGCAGGCGTTCGGTATCGCCGCGCTCTTCGATCCAGGCTTCGCGCAGCGGGGCGAGTCCCTGGCGGATGTCGATCTTGACGGCTGGATCGGTATACGGGCCGGAACAGTCATAGACGTAGATGGGCGGATTCTTCTCTCCTCCCATGCCGGTCGGCGTATCGGCCTGGCTGATTTCGCGCATCGGCACGCGGAGATCGGGGCGCGAACCGGCAACGTAAATCTTGCGGGAGTTGGGCAGGGGCTGGATCGCGGCACCATCGACCTGGGCCTGGGCGGCGATGAATTTATCGTGTGCGTTCATGGGTGAAGGGGACTCCGTTGGTCAGCCCGCGAAGCTACTGGAATCGGGCCGAGAACGCAACCATGTCATGAAAACGGGGTTGAAGCGGCGGTTATTGTGAGCGTCAATCCGGCAACAGCGGGGGCAGAATAGCCGCTGGAAGCAACTGTCCGAATTTTTCCGTCGACATCCGAAAGTGAATAGGGGGAGTTTCATGACTGCCAGAATCAGCTTATCCCTCGTGGTGGCCTTGGGGCTAGGGTCCTTTGCCGCGCATGCTGCCAGCCCTGCCGCGCAGTGGCAGGTCGTCGCCACGCAGACTGGCAGTCGCGTGGAACTCGACAAGAACCGCATCGCCCGTCTCAAGGGCGGGCAAACTTCTGCCTGGACCCGTTTGTCGCTCGATACCCCGCTGCTCGATTTCGAGAACAAGTTCCGCTACAGCACCGTCGAGGCGCTCAATCATTACGACTGCGCCAAGGGCAGCTTTGCCACACAGCAGCGCATTTACCTGCTCGATGGCCAGGAAAAGCGCAGCGAGAAGGTCAAGGGGCCGCTCATCCCTGTCCAGCCTGACAGCTTGGACGCGCGCGTGCTCGACGAAGTGTGCAAACCCCGCAGCGTCGCCGAAATGCGCGCCACGGCCGCCAAGCTCGCCGCCGTTGCCGCCCAGGCGGAAGAAGCCAAACCGCGCGCAATGCATGCCGAAATGGTGACCGATGGCGAGGCCAGCCCGCCGCGCACCGTGAAGGTGGCGGACGCCTCGCCCACACCGTCCGCCCTGCCCCCGGTAGCCGGGGAGAAGCCGCGCTTTTTCGACAAGCCGGCCATCGACACATCGAAAGCCGAAGACCCCTTCAAAAACAAGGCTGCACCACCTGTCACGCCACCCGCCACGCCACCTGCACCGTCCGCGAAGGAAGCTGCCAAACAGATATTTTCCCAAGCGGCAAAACCGACGCCCCAGCCTGCTCCGCAGCCGGCCCCCAGGGCTACAGCAGCACCTGTAGCGCGTGCCGAAGCCAAGCAAGTGCCGACATCAACAATACCGCAGGATTTGAGTCGTCAGCAGCGCGAACTGATGCTGGCTACTTCCGGTCCGCGCAAGCTTGTCGCAAAGAAAGATGCCGGTGAAACCAAGCCCCAGGAGTTGGACTACAGTCATGTGCACTGGGGTTATTCCGGCGCAGGCGCACCGGAGCACTGGGGCAAGCTGCCTGGCAGCGCCCTGTGCGGTTTCGGCAAGCGTCAGTCCCCGATCGATATTCGCGGCGGCATCAAGGTCGATCTCGAACCAATCCGTTTCGAATACGGAACCACCCAGTTCAGGATTGTCGACAACGGCCACACGGTACAAGCCGATGTCGGGGATGGCTTCCACATCACGATCATGGGGCGGACTTATGCGCTCGCTCATATCCATTTCCATCGCCCGTCCGAGGAGCGTGTCAATGGCAAGGCCTACGAAATGTCCGCCCATCTGGTGCATCGGGACATTGATAACAACCTTGCCGTGATCGCTGTAATGATGGAGCGTGGAACCGAGCACCCGACGATCCAGACACTTTGGAACCACATGCCGCTGGAAGTCGGCATTCAACTCGAACCGCCGAACGTAATGGTCGACCTCAACAAGCTGTTGCCCGCCAAACGCGACTACTACACCTACATGGGGTCCTTGACGACGCCGCCGTGCACGGAGAACGTATTGTGGATGGTATTCAAGGAACCGATCCCGGTCTCGCCCGAGCAGATCGCCATCTTTGCGCGTCTCTATCCCAACAACGCCCGTCCGGTCCAGCCGGCCCATGATCGTCTGATCAAGGAATCTCGCTGAGGATTTTGCGGATCGGCGCCGGCAGTGCGGCCTGCATCCATTCGTCCGGAGCGAGCCAGCGCGTTGCGCCGTCGGCTGCGCCAATGCAGCCGGCGACGCTGCAGACGAGGGGTTGAATGCGCAACTTGAAGTGCGAGAAAACGTGCATGAAACTCGGCGCTGGCGTGACGGCATGGATGCGCACGCCAAAGCGCTGCGCGCAGTAGAGATCGACATCCGAACCTTCCGGCAACTCCGGCAAAGACAACAGCCCTCCCCAGATGCCGGCGGGCGGGCGTTGTTCGAGCAGCACGGGCCCGTCCTGGCGCAACACCAGCAAAGTCGCCGTGCGCTCCGGCAGATCGCGTTTGGGGCGCGGCGCAGGTAGTTCGGCGATGCGCCCGTCGCGGTGAGCAACGCAATCGGCGACGACGGGGCACACGCCGCAGCGCGTGCGTGTGCGCGTGCATACGCTGGCGCCCATGTCCATCTGCGCCTGCAAGTAGCGCGGCACTTCCTGGTCCGGCAGTAGCGCCCTGGCCGCGCGCCACAGCCTATCCTCTACCGCCGCTGTGCCGGGAAAGCCCTCGATGCCGAGATAGCGGCACAGCAGACGTTTGACGTTGCCGTCGAGAATCGGCGCGCGCGCCCCGAAACACACCGCAGCGATGGAATTCGCCGTGGAGCGGCCAATGCCGGGCAATGCGGCGAGGGCTTCCGGCGTCGACGGAAAGTTTCCCCCATGCTCCGCCACGATGGTCGCGGCACAGCGGTGCAGGTTGCGCGCCCGCGCGTAGTAGCCGAGCCCGCTCCACAGGGCCATTGCCTGCTCGACTGGCGCCGCCGCGAGAGTTTCGAGGGTCGGGAAACGCGCCAGAAATCGCCCGTAGTAGGGAATAACCGTCGCTACCTGCGTCTGTTGCAACATGATCTCAGCCAGCCAGACGCGATAGGGATCGCGGGTATTTTGCCAGGGCAGGTCGTTGCGACCGTGCGTGCGTTGCCAGGCGATCAGGCGCTGAGCGAAAACGGTCATCGGAGCGGGCGGCGGCGGAGCAAGGTTTGTTTACGTCAAAATGGCGGTCGAACATCGAACAAGCGCGCCATGATAGCCGGCGCGCTCCCTTGTGGCGTTCTCCCTCTGGAGGTTTCCCGTGAAGAAAGCTTTCCCCGCGCTTCCCCTGCTGGCTATTTGTGCCGCCCATTCCGTTGTCGCCCTGGCGCAGATGCCCCAGCCGGTGCCGCGCGAATCGACTTCACTGGCTACCGATCGCGAAGCTGTCGCGGTGACGGTCTATAACGACGACTTGGCCCTGGTCAAGGAGCGTCGCCGCGTTGATCTGGCGCCCGGCGCCAATCGACTTGCCTTGCGTGAAGTAGCCGCCCAGATGCGCCCGGAGACCGCCTTGCTGCGCGCCGCCAGCGGCCCGGCGCTGGGCTTGATCGAACAGAACTTCGATTTCGATTTGCTGACGCCGCAAAAACTGCTCGACAAGTATGTGGGTCGCGAGGTGACGGTGATCCGCTCCCACCCGACCACCGGCGAGGAGAAGCGCGAAAAGGCGACGGTGCTCGCCGCCGGGCAGGGGACGGTGCTGCGTTTCGCCGACCGCATCGAGACTGGCGTGCCGGGCCGCCTGACCTTCGACAGCGTGCCAGACAACCTGCGTGACCGACCGACGCTGTCGGTGTTGCTGGAAGCGCAAGGCGGAAAGCAGGCGGTGGAACTCTCCTACCTGACCGGCGGGTTTTCCTGGAAAGCCGACTATGTCGCCAATCTGGGCGTCGAGGCGAAAACGCTCGACCTGAGCGGCTGGGTGACGCTGACCAACAAGAGCGGCGCGGCTTTCGACAACGCCATGCTGCAACTGGTCGCCGGCACGCTGAACCGCGTCCGTCCGGATGTCGCACCGCGGGCACTTGCAATGGCCGCGGCGCCCATGCGGGCGAAGGCGATGGAAGCGACGCAGGAAGCCCTGATGGATTTCCACCTGTACAGCTTCGACCGACCGACCCGCATCGCCGACAACCAGACCAAGCAACTGGCCTTGCTCTCGGCCGCCGGCGTGCCGGTGCGCCGCGAATATCTGCTCGCCGGCAGCGATTGGTACTACCGCGACCGCTACGGCCAGATCGGCCAGAAGCTCAAGCCCGCGGTGTTCGTCGAGTTCGACAACAAGGGTGGGCAACTCGGCAAGCCCCTGCCGGCAGGCGTGGTGCGCGTCTATGCCAAGGACAGCAAGGGCGCGGCGCAGTTCGTTGGCGAAGACCGCATTGAGCACACCGCCAAGAACGAGAAGCTGCGCCTCAAGCTGGGCGAAGCCTTCGACATCACGGCGGATCGCAAGCAGACCAACTACCGCAAGATCGCCGAGAACGTGGTCGAAACCTCCTGGCGCATCGAGTTGCGCAACGCCAAGGACGAAGCGGTGACAGTGCGGGTGCAGGAACCCCTGGTGGGCGATTGGGAAATGCTCAACGAAACGCACAAGCACAGCAAGGAATCGGCCCGCGTCGCCGTTTGGGACGTGCCGGTGCCGGCAGACGGTAAGGCGACGCTGGACTATACGGTGCGGGTGAGGTGGTGAGTGGCTTGCCGTCCGACCAGCGCCGGCTTTGACGGTGGCAAATTGACGTACAATCCCTGCACTCGTTAGTGCAGCGGAGCCATGTCATGACAATTGCGACCCTTGAAGATCGACCTGTACGTTCCACCGATAGCGCCCGGATCAATCTGCGTACCAGTCCCGAAGCCAAGGCGCTGATCGAACGGGCGGCCGCGTTGATGGGCACCACCGTATCCGGCTTCATGCTGCAAAATGCCTACGAGGCGGCGCGGCGTGTGGTTATGGATAGCGATACGATCATGCTCTCGCAACGGGATTTCGAGGCTTTCATTGCGGCCTGCGAAAACCCGGCAGAACCCACCCAAGCCTTGCGCGACCTGTTGGCGCAGCGCTGAATGCCTCTTAGCATTGAGTTGCTGGGAGACCAGCATCGCCGGGCTGGCTTTAGTTGTGGCGAGCCGGCGCTCGATACTTTCCTGACAAACCTCGCGGGTCAGCAGCAACGCAGAAACTTCGGTCGTACCTATGTGACACTGGCCGAAGATGGTCTTACCGTTGTGGGGTTCGTCACCGTCAGCGCGGGTCAGGTGGCGACTACCGCGATGCCAGCAGGCCTGAAATTGCCGCGCTATCCGGTGCCAATCATGCGTGTGGGACGGCTGGCAGTGGATAGTCAGTATCGTGGCCGTGGCATCGGAAAAGGACTGCTCAGGTTCGCATTGGGTTTGGCTCGCGAGTGGTCGGCTCACGTCGGCATCTACGGTGTTGCGGTTGAGGCCAAGCATGAGTCTGCCCGGGAGTTCTATCTTCGACTGGGTTTCCTTGCCGGGCGCGACAACCCGCTGCACATGATCCTGCCTTTGGCGACCTTGGCGCATGCGAGCCAGGGCGCCGATACTTTGCCTTGAAGTTCGACCCCGAAGCCCGCCGGGCGGCGCGTCCGGCGATCAGTTACGACGAAGCTCTGCCCGTCAATGCGCGCCGGGAAGAGATTGCCGCGGCGATCAGCAAGCACCAGGTGGTCGTGATCTGCGGCGAAACCGGTTCGGGCAAGACGACGCAGTTGCCGAAGATCTGCCTTTAACTCGGGCGCGGCCTCAAGGGTCTGATCGGCCACACCCAGCCGCGCCGCATCGCCGCGCGCGCCACCGCCAGCCGCATCGCGCAGGAACTCAAGTCCGAGTTGGGGAAATACGTCGGCTACAAGATCCGCTTTACCGACCGCACCTCGCCGGAGAGCTACATCAAGCTGATGACCGATGGCATCCTGCTGGCGGAAACGCAGACCGACCCGCTGCTGCGGCAGTACGACACGCTCCTGATCGATGAGGCGCACGAGCGTTCGCTCAACATCGATTTCCTGCTCGGCTATCTAAAGTCGGTGTTGGCGCGACGGCACGATCTGAAGTTGATCGTCACCTCGGCAACGATAGACGCAGAGCGCTTTTCCCAGCATTTCAGAGTGGAGGGAAAAGCGGCGCCGGTGATCGAGGTGTCCGGTCGTCTCTATCCGGTCGAGGTGCGCTATCGCCCGGTGCAGACTGAAGAGGCCGAGACAGACGACGAGCGCGATCTCTACGACGCCATCGTCGACGCCTGCGACGAACTGTATCGCCAGGGTCCGGGCGACACTTTGGTCTTTCTGCCCGGCGAGCGCGAGATACGCGACGCAGC
>CAZAWN010000045.1:6686-16983 GCA_964488825.1 uncultured Methyloversatilis sp.
CGAAGCACTTCGATAATGCGCCGGTGATCGAGGTTTCGGGGCGGCTGTACCCCATCGAAATGCGCTGGCGCCCCTTCGACGAGCGTAAGGATGTCGATGTCAACGATGCCATCGTCGATGCGGTCGACGAGGCGCATCGCACCGGTCCTGGCGACGTGCTGGTCTTCCTCCCCGGCGAGCGCGAGATTCGTGAGGCGGCCGAGGCCTTGCGCAAGCGCCACCCGCCGGGGTTGGAAGTGCTGCCCCTATTCGCGCGCCAGACCGCCCAGGAGCAGTCACGCGTATTCGCGCCTCATCAAGCGCGGCGCGTCGTGCTGGCAACCAACGTTGCCGAGACTTCGCTCACCGTTCCGGGCATCCGTTACGTTGTCGACACCGGGCTGGCGCGTGTCAAGCGCTACAGTCACCGCAACAAGGTCGAGCAACTCCAGGTCGAAAGCATTGCCCGCGCGGCGGCCAACCAGCGTGCCGGACGCTGTGGGCGTGTGTCCTCCGGCGTCTGCTTCCGGTTGTATTCCGAAGAGGATTTCCAGAAACGCGCCCCCTACACCGATCCGGAGATTCTGCGTTCCTCGCTCGCCGGCGTGATCCTGCGCATGAAGTCGCTCAAGCTCGGGGATGTCGAGGATTTCCCTTTCCTCGAACGCCCGCTGCCGCGCATGATCGCCGACGGCTACACCCTGCTCGCCGAATTGGGCGCCATCGACGAAACCTCGAAGGAGCTCACGCCGGTCGGGCGAGAACTGGCCAAACTGCCGCTCGATCCGAAGATCGGCCGCATGATCCTCGCCGCGCGTGAAGCGGGATGCCTCAAGGAAATGCTGATCATCGCAGCTGCCTTATCGACGCAAGACCCGCGCGAGCGTCCTCAAGAGCAGACCGGCGCGGCCGATCAGGCGCACGCGAAATGGAAAGACGAGAAATCCGAATTCCTTGCCTACCTCAAGCTGTGGAATGCCGCCGACGAAGTCTGGAAGCACGAAACGTCGAGCAAACAGAAGCAATGGTGCCGCAGCAACTTTGTCAATTGGCTGCGACTGCGCGAATGGCGCGACGTGCATGGCCAGTTGATGACGCTCTGCCACGAACACGGCTGGAAGGAAAATCAGCTTCCGGCAAACTACGATGCGATCCACAAGGCCCTGCTGACCGGGCTGCTCGGCCACATCGGCCTGATCAACGAAGAAGATAAAAACTACTTCGGCGCGCGCGGCATCAAGTTCTTCATTCATCCCGGCTCGGCGCTGGTGAAGAAAGCCGGACGCTGGATCGTTGCCGCCGAACTGGTCGAAACATCGCGCCTCTTCGCCCGCTGCATCGCCAAGATCGAACCGGAGTGGCTGGAGCAGGTCGGCGCCCATCTGGTACGCCGCCATGTCTACGAGCCGCATTGGGAGAAGAATGCCGGCCAGGTCGTCGCCTACGAGCGCGTTACCCTGCACGGGCTCACCCTGCATGCGAAACGACGCCTGCACTATGGGCCGAAAGACACGAAGCTGGCGCGCGAACTGCTGATCCGTGGTGCGCTGGTGGAAGGACAGGTGGGCGACGAGTGGCTGAAGAAATGGCGCTTCCTGCAGCACTTCCAAAAGCTCAAGCTCGAGATCGAACGCCTCGAACACAAGGCGCGTCGCCCCGATGTACTGGTCGACGACGAACTGGTCTTCGCGTTTTTCGACGCCCTGATTCCGGACGGCATCGTCACCCTGGCCGCTTTCGATAAATGGCGTCGCGACGCCGAGCAGGACAACCCGAAACTGTTGTTTCTCGACAAGGACCAGCTCATGCGTCACGAGGCGGAGGGCATCACCACCGATGCCTATCCGCCCCAACTTGAATGCGGCGCGCAGCGCTACAAACTGGGTTACAAGCACGACCCCGGCGCCCACGACGATGGCGTGACGCTTTCCTTGCCGCTGGTTGACCTGAATCGCATTCCGGCGACCCAACTCGACTGGCTGGTCCCGGGTCTGCTCAAGGAGAAAATCGTCGCGTTGCTGAAGACCCTGCCGCAGAAGTATCGCCATCGCTGCCAGCCGCTCGACGCCTTTGCCGAGGCGTTTTGCGACATGGAGCACGATACTGGTGAAACCTTGTCCAAGGCCCTGACGCGCGCCATCGAGGAGAAAATCGCGCTGAAATTGCCGCTCGATGCCCTGCGCCCCGGCGAGTTGCGCCCGCATCTGGCGATGAATCTGCGCCTGCTGGACGAGCATGGCGCCACGCTGGCGATGTCGCGCAATCTTGCTGAACTGCGTGCCGATTATGGCGAGTTCGCCGCACCGTCCGAGGAGCTTGCCGCTGCTCAGGAGCGCGACATCTGGCGCGAGCGCTTTGCGCTGGCCCTGAAGGCGCAGTTGCAGGCCATCGAAAAGCTTCCTGAATTGCGCCAGCTCGCCCTGCAGCATCTGGCACTGGGGACCGAAAAGGAACTGCGCGAGCAGATCGTGGCCATTGCCATCGAACGCACCTGCCTGATGGACCCGCTGCCCGACGGAGACTCGGCGTTCGCCTTACGGCACGCCGCAGCCAAGGGTCGCGTCTTGCTCGTCGCGCAGGAAATCCTGCGTCTCGTCGCGACCGTGCTGAGCGACTACGGGACGATCCAGAAAAAACTCGCCGCCGCGCAAAAAGCCTTCCCCCAAACCTGTGCCGACATCGCCGCCCAACTGGCCGGTCTGCTGCCCAAACGCTTCATTGCGCTCACGCCCTACGAACGCCTGCAACACTATCCGCGTTATTTCAAGGCCGCCGGGCTGCGTCTCGACAAGGCGCGCAACGATGCCACGCGCGATGCGCGTCTGCTGGCCGACTGGCAAAGCCTTGCCCGGCCCTGGGAACGCGAACGCAACGCGCGCCAGAAAGCCGGCGTGCAGGACGACTTTCTGGAAGAATTCCGCTGGCTGATGGAAGAGTTGCGCGTCGCGCTGTTCGCGCAGGAACTGAAGACGCCGAGCCCGGTCTCGGTCAAGCGCTTGCAGAAAATGTGGGAGGGAAGGCCAAGATGAGTTTGCAACCTGAGTCGCTGCTGCGCGCCTTGTCGCGTGCCGCACGCGATCTGCTGCGTCCGGCGCTGCTGTTCCAGGTGCTCTGGCCGCCCATCGCGGCCTTTCTGATCTGGTCGGTGGTTGCCTGGTTTGCCTGGCTGCCGGCGGCAGCGTGGATCGAAGCGCAGTTGCCCGACTGGTCGTGGCTGAACTGGTTCGGGCCGTGGCTCGCCCATCTGGCGGTGTTTCTGGTATTCGCCCCCTTGATCTACGTCACCGCACTGCTGCTGCTCGCCGCCTTCGCCCTGCCGCGCATGATGGCCATCGTCGCGTCGCGCGATTACCCCGATCTGTCGCGCCAGGGTTCCGCACAGGCGGCGTTGTGGGGCAGCGTGTGGAATACGCTGGCGGCGGGATCGGTGTTCATTGTTGGCTGGTTGATCTGCCTGCCTTTGCTGCTGATCCCTGGCGCCTTGCTGGTCTTGCCGCTGTTGTGGTCGGCCTGGCTCAACCAGCGTGCTTTCCGCTTCGACGCGTTGGCCGAGCACGCCCTGCCGGCCGAACGGGAACAGTTGTTCCGGCGCGCGCGCGGTAATCTGTTCGGCGCCGGGCTGATCAGCGCACTGGCGACCTATGTGCCGGTCTTGCATCTGGCCGCGCCGGGATTTGCGGCGCTGCTGTTTGTCCATCTGTGTCTGGGCGCATTGCGCGATTTGCGCCGCGAAGAAGGAATTACGTTATGAGGAAATACGGTTTGATCGTCATCGGCGACGAAATCATGCGCGGCAAGCGCGCCGACAAGCATATGGCCAAGTTTGTCGAAATCTTTGCCGCGCGTGGATTGCATCTGTCGTGGGTTGAATACCTCGGCGACGAACGGCCGCGCCTGGTCGCCACGCTGCAACGCACCTTGGCGAGCGGCGACGTAGTGTTCAGTTGCGGTGGCATTGGCGTGACGCCTGACGATCACACGCGTCAGGCTGCTGCTGCTGCTGCCGGTGTTCCGCTGGCATTGAATCCGGATGCCGAGCGTGAAATTCGTGCACGCATGGCCGAGATGGGCCAGCCGGTGACGCCGGCGCGGCTGGAACTCGGCACGGTGCCGCAGGGCAGCCGCATCATCCCCAACCCGTTCAACCGCATTCCCGGCTTTAGCTACAGCGACCACCACTTTCTGCCCGGTTTTCCGCAGATGGCCTGGCCGATGGCTGAATGGGTGCTGGATACGTACTACGCGGACGATTTCCACCGCGCTGCCGAAGCCGAGGCAGCCATGCTGGTGTGGGACGGTCTCGAAGGCAACATGCTCGACCTGATGCGCCAGACCGAAGCGGATTTTCCCGGTATCGTCGTTTTCAGCTTGCCAACGTTCGGTAGCGAGACCGTGCGGCGACATGTTGAACTGGGCGTGCGAGGCGAAGCGGAGGCGGTGATGCGCGCATTCGACGCCTTGAAAGCCGGCGTCGCAGCGCTTGGCTACGGCTACGACATCAAGACTTGAAACTCGGCTCTGGCGTGACGGCTCCAGAATAAAAAAAGCCCAAGCCTTGTGGGCTTGGGCTGAAACGGTTCCATTGCGGAACCGGAGGAGGAGACGATGAAACTACTACCTACTACGGAAATACTGACGAATTAAGCGGCCTTCTTGGCTGCCTTCGGCGCGGCGGCAGCGGCGCCAACAGCCTTGACGGTTGCGGTGGTCGCGGCGGCAACGTTCGCTTCGGCCATCTCGGCAACCTGCTTGGCGGCCTTGTTCATGGTTTCGTAAGCGGAGTTGGCGGCGGCCAGCGCAGACTTCACGGCGGCGACAGCGACGTCGGAACCGGCCGGGGCGTTCTTGACAGCCTTGTCCAGAGCGGAACTAACGTTCTTGTTGATTTCGACGTACTGGCTGTCGAAAATCTTGGAGAACTCTTCCTGGGTCTGGCTGGAGATTTCATAGACGCTGCGGGAGTAGGCGATGGCCTTCTCGAAAGCGGGCTGGGCCAGGGCGGTTTGCATGCTGACCAGTTCCTGCATGTCCTTGGCGGAGAGCAGGGTCTTGGCAGCATTCACGCTGTCTTCCAGCAGGGTGCGGGCGGTGTTCAGGTTCAGGGCGGCGAGGCGCTCAGCGCTGGCAAAAGCGGTGTTAGCGACAGTCAGCAGGGTTTCGACGTTGGCTTTGTTGGCGCCGGCGAGTTGTTCGGTGGTGTTGTACATGGTGATCTCCTAAAGGTGGAAGTGCGAAATTGGATGAAATGAAAATCTTGGTGCGGTCAGGCTGAAACAAATCGATACGTCTTGCGATGTGTTTTGTTGCAGTGCAGCATGGAGTGAATTATAGGGATGAGTTTTCCCAAGTCAACAACTTTTTTGTGCAGTGCACAAAAAAGTTTTGTATGGCTGACGTAATCGAAGTTATTCATGTGCTTGCGCATGAATAACGCGCGGGAAAAGTGCCCGTTGCCGGCTCGGTGCAATGCTCAGAAGCTTATGCTGCTTCGCCGCAAGGGCGGGGGCTTAGCGTGGTTGGGCGGGAGCGGCGGTTTTGTCGATCTTGGGCTGAATGATCGCCTTGACCCGGCTTTCCGGACTGCCCGGCTTGGCGCCCGGAGTGGCGGTCACGAAGAATTGCTCGGTGATGCCGTCGTAAGAAACATAGTGGCCGCGCACCTCGTCGGCGCCGCTTTTCATCACCGCCCGGTTGAAAAACTCAACCTTTTCTTTGCGCGAGTCGTACTCGAGACGTTCGGCCTCGCCCTCGACATACTCATCCTTGCCCTCGCGCTTCTGGCGGAAGCGTACCAGGCCGCCTTCGCCGCTGGTCGCGAGTACTTTCTGGTAACCCTCCGCATCCTGAGTGACGACCATTTTGGCGGCGCGGAGCAAGATAGTTCCCTGGGACAGGACAACTTCTCCATCGAAAACCTGGACGCGCTTGATGTCATCCACGGTCACGCGGGCGGCTTCGAGGTGTGTCGGCTTGTCGCGATCGGCGCGCTCGGCCAGCGCCGGCATGGAAGCGATGAACAAGGCGGCATAGACGGGGAGGTGGATTGATTTCATTTCAGCGGGCAGGGGTGGGTTTCTAAACGGCGGGCGGTTTGGTGCGAAATTTCTTGGCGGGCTTGTTCTGCTCTGCGCCTTTCCTGGGCGCCTGGGCAGTGCGAGCTTGGGGTGAAGCGGTCACGGTCTTGTCTTTGCGGTAGAAAACCCCGCGCACTGGTCCCTCAAGGACGAAATAAGAGAGCGTGCTGTCGATGCTGAATCCGGAACCCTGGATACTCGAGCGGCCCTGGGTCAGGGTGACGGGATGGCTGGATTTGGCGATTTCGGCATCGGGCCAGGTATCGAGTTGCTGCGTAGTCAGCACGTTGTCCTCTTTTCCCTGGATTCCGCTGCGGACGACACGGACGTCGTCGATCAGTTTCACGTGCTCGCCCTTGCTGCTGATATGCGCGGTACGCGCGCTGACGGTCGTGGTGGGATCGCGATGGTAGATCAGTCGCGGTGCGGTGACCAGGCTGCTGTCGTCGTCGGGGAAATGGCGCAACTCTTGGGCGGACAGCGAGTGCTGGAGAATGCCATCGGTATCGAAACGCTTGGCCACAAAGGGGCCGATAATGTAGTCGGGGTCGTGGCGCAATTTGCCGTCGTCCGCGCCGGCGGGTGATCTGCTGGCCAACTCCAGCCAATAGCTCAGGCCGGCCAGCAAACCCAGCAACAACAGAGGGAAGAGGGTGGCGACAGGGTTGGCCCGGACCGACATGGCATCAGGCGAGATAGGGGGCCATGACGCGCTCCCAGTTGCCCTGGGCGCGCAGGATCAGTTCGCAAACCTCGCGTACTGCGCCGGCGCCGGCACTGGCCTGGGCGACATAGCCGGCTTCGCGGCGCACCCATTCGTGCCCGTCCGGCACGGTGGCAGAGAAACCGCATGCTTTCAGCAGCGGCAGGTCAATCATGTCGTCGCCCATGTAGCCGCATTGGTCGAAGCCCAGATTCTCGCGCGCCAGCAGCGTTGCCATGGCGGCGCGCTTGTCTTCGATGCCTTGCATGACAAGTTCGATGCCCAGATTGGCGGCGCGCCGTGTGACGATGCTCGAATCGCGCCCGGTGATGATGGCCAGTTTGACGCCGGACTTGGCCAGCAGTTTGAGACCCAGGCCGTCGCGGCTGAAAAAGGCTTTGCAGTAATCGCCCTCGGGGCCGAAGTAAAGACGGCCATCGGTCATCACGCCATCGACGTCGAAACCCATCAGACGGACCTGCGAGGCACGCATTTGAACGTTCATCAGACCACCTTGGCGCGGAAAAGATCGTGCATGTTGAGGGCGCCGACCAGTTGCCCGTCGGCAGCGACGACGAGCAATTGATTGACCTTGTGCCGTTCCATCAGTTCGACCGCCTCGACGGCGAGCCGGTCGGGCCCGATGGTACGCGGGTTCGGCGTCATGATGGCGCCGACCGCGAACGGGCGCAGATCGCCGTGCTTCTCCAGCGCACGGCGCAAGTCGCCGTCGGTGAAGATGCCGACCAGCGTTCCGGTGTCATCGAGCACGGCCGCCATACCCATGCCGCCCTGCGAGATGGCCGACAACACCTCCGAGATGCTGGCCGCAAGCGTCACCGACGCAACCCGTGCGGCGGGTTGCATGACATCGCGCACATGCGTAAGCAGCTTGCGACCCAGCGCGCCGCCGGGATGCGAGCGGGCAAAATCCTCCGCGCCAAAACCGCGCGCGTCGAGCAAGGCCACGGCCAGTGCGTCGCCGAGCGCCAACGCAGCCGTGGTACTGGCAGTGGGGGCAAGGTTAAGAGGACAAGCCTCTTCGTCGACGCGCGCATCCAGATGCACGTCGGCTTCGCGGGCAAGATCGGATTCTGGATTGCCCGTAATGGCAATCAGCCTGCCGCCCTGGCGCTTCACCAGCGGGACGATGGTCAGCAGTTCGTCGTTCTGGCCTGAATTGGATAAAGCGATGAGTACATCGTCACGCGCAATCATGCCCAGATCGCCATGTACTGCCTCGGCGGCATGGACGAAATAGGCGGGCGTACCGGTACTGGCCATGGTGGCGGCGATCTTGCGGCCGATATGGCCCGATTTGCCGATACCGCTGACGATTACACGGCCACGACAGGCGAGAATCAGTTCGACGGCGCGGGCAAACGCCTCATCGAGCCGCGTCGCTACCTTGAGGACGGCATCCGCTTCGATGGCGAGAACACGGCGAGCCAGTGCGAGTAGTTGTTCCGTGGCGGGAAAGGGTGGCATTGAGGTGGGTGGGTGCGGGTCCGCGAAGGCGGTTATGATTGCGGCAAATTATAGCGACCCCGTCCGACGCGACCAAGGAAACCTGCCGTGACACTGCACCTGATACTGCTGCTGCTTGCCGCCGCCGTGCTCGCAGTGGTGGTCTGTCGCAGTCTCGGCCTGCCGCCGATCCTTGGCTATCTTCTGGTCGGGGCGCTGGCCGGCCCTCACGCATTGGGCGTGCTGCCCGACACCGACAGCGCGCATCGTCTGGCGGAATTCGGCGTGGTATTCCTGATGTTCACCATTGGCCTCGAATTCTCCTTGCCGCGCCTGTTTGCCATGCGTCGTATCGTCTTTGGGCTGGGGCTCTTGCAGGTGCTCCTGACCATGTTGGCGGTTGGGGCGGGAGCGATGCTTTGGGGGGTCTCCTGGCAGGCGAGCCTGGCGCTGGGCGGGGCGCTGGCCATGTCGTCTACGGCGATTCTTTCGAAATTGCTCGCCGACCGGCGCGAACTCGACGCTTCCCATGGTCGCGAAGTGATGGGCGTGCTGCTGTTCCAGGATCTTGCGGTCGTGCCGTTGCTGGTGTTGATTCCCGCACTATCCCAGCCGGTCGAGACGCTCGCCAGCGAGGTCGGCTGGGCCTTGCTGAAAGCGGCAGTGCTGCTTACTCTCGTGCTGTTTGTTGGTCAGCGCCTGATGCATGCCTGGTTCGGTCTGGTGGCGCGGCGCAAGTCCAGCGAGTTGTTCATGCTCAATGTACTGTTGGTCACGCTCGGCTTTGCGACGCTGACCGAAGTCGCCGGACTCTCGCCCGCTCTCGGCGCTTTTGTCGCCGGCATGCTGATCTCCGAAACCGAATACCGCTATCAGGTCGAGGAAGACATCAAACCTTTCCGCGACGTACTGCTCGGCTTGTTCTTCGTCTCGACCGGCATGATGCTCGATCCGGTCGCGATCTGGAACGACAGTGTGCGCCTGCTGATCTTGCTGGTGCTGATACTCGGCGCGAAACTGGCCGTCGCCGGCATTCTCTCGCGCCTGCTCGGCGGTAGCCCCGGCGGTGCCTTGCGCACCGGCTTGTGGTTGTGCACCGCAGGCGAATTTGGTTTCGTGCTGGTGGCGAGCGCCACCGATACCGGCCTGGTCGATCCGGTACTGGTGCAGCCGGTCTTCGCTGCGATGGTGCTGTCGATGATGATCGCCCCCCTGATCGTGCAGTTTGCCGATCGCATCGTGTTGCGCCTGGTCGCGTCGGAATGGCTGATGCGCTCGATGCAACTGACGCAAATCGCGGCACGTACCGTGGCTACCGAGAAACACGCGATTCTGTGCGGCTACGGTAAAACCGGCCAGCACCTGGCCCGTTTTCTCGAAACCGAGCGGATCGGCTTCATGGCGCTCGACCTCGACCTGGAACGCGTGCGCGAAGCCGCCGCCGCCGGCGAACCCGTTGCCTGGGGAGATTGCACGCGGCGCGAAAACCTGCTGGCGGCCGGCATTGCACGTGCCAGCGTGTTGGTTGTCACGTTCGCCGATATCGAAGTCACGCTCAAGCTGATCCAGCGCGTGCGCGAACTGCGGCCCGACTTGCCGGTCGTCGCGCGCTCGCGCGAGGAAGAAGATGCCGAAAGGCTATTCGAGGCCGGCGTCGCCGAAGTGGTGCCCGAGGCGCTCGAATCCTCGGTCATGCTCGCCACCCATGCCCTGGCGCTGACCGGCGTGCCGATGCATCGCGTCATCCGGCGTTTGCGCGAACTGCGCGAACAACATTATGCGTTGTTGCGCGGCTTCTTCCACGGCGCCACCGATGTCGCCTCCGGGCTTGCCGACGCCGATCAGCCGCGCCTGCACGCGGTCACCCTCGACCAAGGCGCCTGGGCGGTCGGGCACAGCATCGGCAGTCTGGGGTTGGAGAAACTCGGCGCTGGCGTGACGGCAATCCGCCGCAGGGCGCAACCGCTGGTAGCGATTGCAGCGGATACCACTCTGCAAAGCGGCGATGTAGTGGTGATTCGGGGTGGGGCGGCTGCTGTGGCAGCGGGCGAGGAGAGGTTGTTGCGGGGCTGAT
>CAZAWN010000046.1:0-16725 GCA_964488825.1 uncultured Methyloversatilis sp.
ATGGCCGCCAAGGCAATGGTCAAGTACTGCCTCGACAATCCCAGCCTCGCTGTCGAACTGGACGAGACCACCGAGCAGATCGCCGAAGCCATCTGGAAGCCGGTACGTAACTTCCTCGAGCACAAGAACTACACGACCGCGATCGACATCAACCCGAACTACATCACGCCGCGCATGCTGCAGTTCCGTCTGCAGAAGATCATGGACGAGTACGTTGCGGGTGTTGCGACTTACTACAACACCAACGACAAGCTGCTCGAACAGGCCGAAATGAAGCTCGAGATGCTGAAGGAAGACTCGCAGAAGATGCGTGCGAAGGATCTGCACGAACTGCTGCGCGCTTGGGAAAACTACCATCGCATCATGACGGCAGAAGCCCACATGAAGCACATCCAGTTCCGTGAAGAGAGCCGTTACCCCGGCTTCTACTACCGCACCGACAAGAATTTCGTCGATGAGGAGAACTGGCATTGCTTCGTGAACTCGATCTACGACAAGAAGTCCAAGAAGTGGACCTGCTTCAAGCGCAAGCACGTCGATCTGATCGACAAGTCCAAGCTGTTCAAGGCCGCTGCACCGCACTAAGCACGGTCTGTTGCAGTAGTAACATGCAGGCCGGCAGCCGACAGGCTGCCGGCCTGTTTCGTTTGAATGATTCGCAACCCCTGTCGTTACGAGGTTTTTACGATGTCCACCACGATGCCGCCCAATGTCCCCTTTCCAAATAGCCCCGTCATGCCGCAACAGATCGGCGAGGATCATGTCATCCAGTTTTCCTGTCACAAGGGCATCGGCTGCTGGAACGCCTGTTGCGCCAACATCGACATCTCCCTGACGCCCTACGACATCGTACGTTTGAAAACGCGCCTGGGCATCAGCTCCACGGTGTTCCTGCGCGATTACACGGTGCCTTACGAAATCGAGAAGGACAGCATTGTCGGCGTCAAATTCCGCCCCGTGGAGAATGGTACCGCCTGCCGTTTCATGCAGCCGGAAGGCTGCGGCGTCTATGAGGACCGCCCCACCGCCTGCCGTTACTATCCGGTCGCCCTGTTGTCGATGCGCCGGCAGGATGAATACACCGATACCCAGTCCTACGCACTGGTCAAGGAAGACCACTGCAAGGGCCATGAGGTCGAGCGCAAGCTGACAGTTGCCGACTACCGCAAGGAACAGGGCGTCGACCTGTACGACGAAATGGCGCGCGGCTGGCGCCAATTGATCCTCAAGAAGAAATCCTCCGGCCCGGCCGTTGGCGCACCGTCGCTAAAGAGCCGCCAGTTGTTCTTCATGGCCTGTTACGACATCGACACCTTCCGCGCTTTTGCCGATAGCTCGGTGTTCAAGGAGTTGTTCGTTCTGTCCGAAGAAGAATGGGCGCAGATCCTCAGCGACGACTTCAATTTGCTGCAATTTTCCTTCCGCTATCTCAAGCAAGTCCTGTTCGGCGAAAACACGATTCCCCTGAATGACGAGATCGCCAAAGAGCGCCGCGAAAAGTGGGCCAAGCGTCAGGAAGAGCTCGAAAAGGAAGGCGCCGCCAAGCGCGCCGAGTACGAGCGGCAGATGATGGAAGAAGGCATCAACGAGGAAGACTCCGGTCTCGGCTTTTGCGAAGACGAAAGTTGCGGCGACAAAAAGCCCTGATTACAGGCGGCTAACGACGAAGCGGTGCTTGCCGGAAATCGTTCGTTCGATTTCCGCTACCGCCTCGATCTCCAGCAACAAGCCTTCTGCCGCGACAGCCGACATCATGCGTGCGGTCGCTTCTGCGGAGAGCGCGCACCCCGTTAGCCGCAACATTACCTTGCCAGGCGCTTCTTGCACGAACTGGTATTCCTGCACCTGCGTCTGGCCGTAAAGCAGGCGATTGAAGAACGACGGGTGCAGGCGGCGTCCGTCCGGCGCGAGGATCAGATCGTTCTGCCGGCACACGCCCATCTTCATCAGCGGGAAGGGCAGGCCGCAGTCGCATTCATCCGAACGCAATTCCCCGCAGTCACCATTCTCGTAACGAATCATCGGCATCAGTCGATTGGTCAGTGAAGTGACCAGCAGCCGGCCTTCCAACGACTCCAGCCAGACCATATCACTCCAGATGTGCATATTGCCGCGGCGGCACTCGCAAGCGATGTTGGGGATTTCACGGCTACCGTACTGATTGAACACCTTGCAGCCAAAAGCGCGTTGTATTGTCTCGCGCATGGCATCGGTGAGTGTCTCCGCGGTCGAATACACGCCGATCAAACCGGCTGGCATGGGGTATTTTTCGTCGAGGATGAAATGGGCGAGCAAGGCAAGGATGGAGGCATAGCCTTGCAGCAGCGTCGGCCGGTAGCGCCGAATATAGTCTGCCCAAGCGCGCAGTCGCACCGGATCGATCTTGTCAGCGGGCAGGGTCTTTTCCGCAGCGACAAAATCATCCCACGCGGCGCTGCCGAATACGCCGCCCCTGACTGTATCCTGGCGCGCACCCCAGAAGTTCAGGATGCGCTGCCCCGGTTGCCAGCCCGACAACATGTAACTGCGCATCATCCCGGCGCGCATTAGTTCGTGCTTTTCCTCGTTGTAATAGAAGGCGAGCGGTTGGCCGGTCGATCCGCCGGTATGCCCGAGCGGCGTGGCGGACGGATCGTGGCCGCGCGCCAGCAGATCGGGCAGATGGCTGCGCACGGCGTCCTTGGTCAGGATCGGTAGGGCGCAGATCTCGGCGGTGTCCGGTAAATCGCGAAGCGCATCTGCGTAATAGCGCGTCGCGGTGCGCGCATGGCGCAGCATGGCGGCGAGATCGGTACGCTGATTGCGCCGCACTTCGGCTTTACCCAGCGCCTGGGTCTCCAGCAATTGCGCGAGAAAAGCGTAACGCTGCGGCCGCTGGCGGCGGTGGAGGAAGACCGGGTTGATCAGCCTTCGCGCGAGTTCGAGCAACATGAAGGAAGCTTCCTGAGCGCAGAAGGCAACGAAGAGAATAAACCGCCAACCAGGACGATCAATAGCATTCCGGTGGCCGGATCGAGCACCCAGTAACGGCCACGATGGGGAGCCGGTGCAGAAAAACCGTAGGCGTCGGGACGACGTTGCAGATAAAGGCGGGATTCGCCTGAGGGTGTCAGTGCAACTCCACCGGGAGGAACGGGGGTGTCGGCAGTTATGGCGATACGCCCGCTGCCGAACCCGAGTGCGATGACGAGCGCAAGCGCGAGCATTACGCGAAGCTCGGTTCGCACAGGGCTAAGCCGCACCTGCTGCGGGCTGAATCCGTAATAGAGGAGTGCACCGGCGATGCTGGCCAGCTGATTGACGAGGAAATCGTTGAAATCCAGATAGTCGCTGTAACTCACGGTTATCCAGAGATACTGCGCCAGTTCGTCGACCATGCCCGCCAGCGTCGTCCAGAACATCAGCTTGAAGATTGCCAGACGCGTGCGATCCGGGTCGATGCCCTTGGCAATCAGCCAGGCCAACAGGGCGTACTGGGGATAATGCGCGTACTCGTTGGGAGTGTAAGTAAGATACACATCCACCAGCAACACGCAAACGCCCCATATCAGCCAGTACAAAATCACAGGACTCCGCCAGCGGGCTTTGTGGAGATCATAGGCAAGCCAGGCCAATAGCGTTGCTCCCGAGATCGTAGCGACTACCGGTACGTAATCCTTGTAGCTGAAGCTGCCGCCGAGCGATGTCCTTTCGCGAACCAGCCACAAGGAAAACTCCAGGTGAGCAAGCGTGGTGACGAGGAACCAAAGGCAGGCCAGGACAATCCAGAAAGCAGGCGTGGGAGAACGGAGTCTCATTTAGTCAGGCTGACCGATTAATCGAATCGGGGACGGTCGCGCGTCGTCACCACGCAGTGCATGGGGAACTGATCGTCGCCGTCGGCATCGATAAAAATGCCCTGGAATACGCTGTTTGCCTGAGTGGCGCCCACAGGAAGGGGCAGGCTGACCCCGAAGGCACGGCAGGATGATTCCTGCACGCGGTAGCGGTCCGTACCGGCAAGTTCGAAGAACAGGGCGACGCTTTCCTCATGTGCCGCGCCCAAACCCAGGCCGCCAAGTTCGTAACTGTCGTTTCCCGCAGCGTCGAGAAAGAGCGTGAGGGAGCGATCATGTGCGGCGCTGAGGCTGGTCGAATGCGAAGCGGCATAGCGGTCGTCAGCGTTGCCGCGATCAATCAATACGCCGATGGCCCCATGTGCCGCCGCGCCCATTCCGTACCAGGCCGTCTCATAGTCATCCTGCCCTGCCCCATCCAGCAAGATGCCTGTGCCGTGAAAATAACCACTGCCTTGGGCGAACACTTGGGCGCGATAGATATCATCACCTGAGAGGTCGAACAGAATACCGACTCCGCCGCCGAGGAGTCCGGAGTTGGCTGAATTGCTTCGGATGCCGAAGGCAGACCCTTGACCGAGCGATGCATTGCGGTCGGGTAGTTGGGCCGAGGGGACCACGACCCTGTCATTAGCCAGGATATAGTGATCATTCCCGCCGCCATCGATGAGGAGGGCCATCCCTGCAGGACCGGCAGCCCCTTGGGCTTGCGACAGTGCATGATAACGATCCGTGTCCTGGCCGCCATTGATCAGGAGCGCGGCACCGAAAATGGCAAACGCCTGGGACTGCAGATCGGCCAAGAACGAGTCTTCTCCGCTGCCATCAAAAAGCAGTGAACTGCCCATGACGGCGGCAGACTGTGACAAACGGGCGCCTTCATAACGGTCATTCCCGCTTTCGTCCCAGAGAATGCCATACCCCATAATCGCCGACGAGGGGCATGTGGCGGGCGCGCTGGCGTGGTATTCGTCGTCGCCTGCCATGTCGATCAAGACCGAGATCGGCGGGTAGATGGCGCTCTCGACGAAACGATAGCGGTCGTTGCCGGCTCTATCGATGAGGAGCAGGGGGCGCGAGATCGTCCGATCAGTGTCGGTATCGGACAGATCGATGATGATGGAGCCCTGCTTTGTCTCGATCTCCCACGACAAAGCCGGCCATTCGCGATGGGTCAGCGCAAACGCCCGGAAGCGTTCGACGGCAGCCACGAGCGCCTGCATGCCAGCCGCCAGTGCGCCAGCGTCGGTCTCCGGAAGAAAGGCCACTAGATCGAGGCTTTCGAACACGCTGGAATCCCTGGAGCCGAGCCCCTCGATCCAGCGTTGGGCATGAATGGAAGGCGGAAGTTTCGCAAAAGCCTGCTGGCGAAACGCTTCCGCTTGAGCCAGCGTCAGGAGCAAGCGGCCCAATTCAGCTTGCGCATTCTCTTTTAGGAGCAAGTGCTTGGGCAGATGCCGGTCCATTAGATCGGCGGTATCCGCAACGGAATCAGCCAGGAGCAAGCGCAAGCCCCGTTCCAACAGATCAGCGGAGGGCTCAGGAGGATGATCCGGCAAGCTCTGTCGCGGGCTTGAGTCCTCCAGTGACGCTTTGCCCAGACGCAGTCGGGTAGCGAACGCCGACAACTCCGAGGGCGCTTGTATGCGGAGGAGTAGCTCGCTTTCCAGGACTTCGACGCTTGGCAGGATTTGAAGCGGGGTTTCCATCAAGGTGCAATGGAGGGAATACCAGCCCTTCCTGTCTGTGCTGCATGGCGAGGCAGCATCGATCAAAGCGCTGCGACCGGCCGTTTGAAGCGCATCTGTTGCATCCAGCGCGTAGCCGGGTGGAGTAGTGAGCAAGAAGAGGAGCGCCAGCCCCGGCAAGTGAGGCCATGCCAATCGACACTGCCTCGGACTAACAGGGGGATTCAGATCAGCCGCAACCATGCCGCACGATCCTCGGCGTAATGAGTCAGCGCCTCCCCCAGCCTGCCGCGCCACTGCGCCCAGTTGTGTTCATCGTTGATGCAGGCATGGCCCGAGGACGCCGAGTCGAAATTGCGCCGCACGTTGGCGGCGAACTGGCGAAAACCGGCAGCGCCGTCATGCCACCAGCGGGCAGGGTCTGCCAGCAGCGCATCGAGTGGTTCGAGGCGTGCGAGGATCGCCCGCTGGCGGGCGTTGTAGCGCTCCAGTAGAGAGGCGCGCGTATTCTCCAGCACGGTGTAAAACTCGGCGCTGGCGCGACGGCACAAAGCGCCCTCCGCCGTGAGTTTTTCCACCGAAAACAGCATCACGTCGCCATAGAACTGGCGCTCGAACTCGCCGCTCATGTCTATGGTCGACGCACTGGTCTCGATGCCGGGACGAAACTCCGCCTGCCCGCCGCTCTCGACCGTGCGCTTGTGCAGCATCGGCAGATTGGCGGAAACGAAACGGCCGCCGAGTTCGGCTTTCAGGATGCGCCCCAGTGTCGGGCCGGACATGCGCAGGCGCAGCGGGGCGAAGGGAATGAAGTAGCGCAGCGCCGCCGGGCGGAAGACATAATTACCGGCATACACGGTGCGCGCCGGCTGCACGCTGGCGAACAGGTCGCCCGGCTGATAGGTCGACACGCGCGTCGGATGCTCGCCGTAGAAAAAGCTGTTGGCCCGCGCAGAGAAATGGGTGAAACAATCCGCTTCGCTGTGCACACCGTTCAGCGGGCAGGGGTAGGCGTAGCTGGCGGCGGGGCGGATGCCGAACAGGTCGGCCATGTCGTGATACGCCGCATCGGCGGCGGCAGGAGCGTCGTGATGACTGCACGGCGCAGCCGGGTCGCAGGCTGCCATCTGGTCAAAGAAGGCGAGCACGTCGTCGAGGAAGTTCTGCGTCATGACGGCAGGCGAGACGGGCGGATCGCCGACCACCTTGCCGGTCAGCACCTGCGCGTCGGTTTGCGAAAATATCGAGTCGAGGCCATTGAAGAAATCGACGACGTAACCCTCGGTTTCGGGCGCGTTCACGCGAAACTCCTGGTCACTGTCGATTGACCAGACCAGCGTGTTATCCGACTCGCCGCGCAACCATTCCAGCGCTTTCAGGTAGGCGATGTTGCGCATCGCACCCTGGCCTTTGTGCCCATAGCGCTCTGGCGGTGCGTCACCCAGTATGCGCGGTAGGGCCAGGCCGAGCGACTGCACCAGAGCGTATTGCTCTGCCGGTGGAAAGTGGACAACCTCCAGTCCGGCCGTAGAGCACTCCTTTGCAATGCGGCCATTGGCGGCAATGCTGGCAGCGTCGGCGCTGTCATCGGCGATCAGCACACGAATGCGGCCAGCGTAAGGAAAGCGCCGCAAGCATTCGTGCAGGCTGCCCAGGCAGGCCTGGATATGGCGCGGCCGGTCGGCGACCGGCACGACGACGATGAAATCGTGCGGCTTCATGGCGGATTCAGCGATCCGAGCGATAGGCCGGGAAGACGTGCTTGTCCCACATCACCTCGATGAGGTTGATGCCGCCGGCCAGATCGGCCTGTTCGAACAGCGCATCGACGTCGGCGGTCTGTTCGACGTGCCAGTGGGCGATGCCGAACGACTGCGCCAGCAGCGCGTAATCCGGATTGACGAAATCGCAGTCAATGTAGCGCTCGTGGTACAACTGGAACTGGTTCTTGCGAATCAGGCCCAGCGTGCCGTTGTTGATCATCACGACGTTGAGCGGGATGCGGTAATTCACCGCCGTCATCAGTTCCATGCAGCACATCTGGAAGCCACCGTCGCCGAGGATGGCAAAGGCTGGCGTGTCCACCGCGCAGCGCGCGCCGAGGGCGGCCGGGATGGCATGGCCAAGCGACGAGACGCCTGAGTTCGGGAAGTAGCGATGTTGCGGCGAGGCTTTCAGATAGGTCTGGGCGAGGATCACGTTGTCGTCGAACACCATCGCTTGCGGCAGACGCTCGACCAGTCGTTCGAACAGGTGATCGACCACCGTGAAGTTCGGCGCCACCGGCGTGCGCTCGAAAGCCGGTTGGGGCGGCGCGGGAAAATCGCTCAGGCAGATCAGCAGGTCCTCCAGCACGGCGCAGATGTCGCCATGGATCGCCAGGTCGGCGCGGAACACCTTCTCCAATTGCGCTGCATCGTGATCGACCTGGATCACGCGCTTGCCGGCCATCAGTTTCGGGTCCCACAGATAGCTGGTGCGCTCGTTGAAACCGGCGCCAAGCACGATGATCAGGTCGGCATGCTCGACAATATGGCGGTAGGCGCTGCCGTCCGAGGTGACGCCCAGGCAGCCGAGCGCGCGCGGATCGCTCTCGGCGATCAGCCCCTTGCCCTTGAGCGTGGTGGCGACGCGGATGGCGTGACGTTCGCCGAGCTTCTGCAGCATCGTCTGGGCGCTGGCGATGAAACAGCCATGGCCGGCGACGATCACCGGGTGACGCGCCGCGCGGATCATCCGGCCCATCTCCTCGGTCGCCGCAAAGCTGTTGCAAATGCGCGGCGCATCGGTAACGAAGCGGATGTCGTCAAGCAGGCTTTCCTCGACCAGCTCCTTCTGGATGTTGTAGGGCAGCGAAAGCAGCACCGGCCCGGCGTTGCGCGAGAGCAGGATGCGCGTCGCCTGGCGCAGCACCTGCAGCAGGTAGTCGGTGCGCTCGACGATGCGGTGATAGCGCGTGATGCCGCGGAAAATATCGGTCTGGTCGATGCTGCCGCCCTCCCCCGAGCTTTCCTGCAAACCGCCCTTGCCGAAGATGAAGGTCGAGGTTTCGCCGGTGACGATCAGTACCGGCAACTTGTCGGCGTAGGCGTTGGCAATGCCGGTCACCAGATTGGTCGCACCCGGTCCGGCGGTGGTGATGCAGGCGGCCACGCTGCGTGTCGCGCGCGCCGCGCCGCAGGCCATGAAGGCCGCGCCCTGCTCGTGCTTGACCAGCACCGTCTTGATCGCGGAGTCGCGCAGGCTGTCGTACACCGGCAGGATGTGCGAACCGGGCATGCCGTAGATGTGGCGGATGCCGAGCCGCTCCATGAAGCGGACGATAAGGGCGGCAACGGTGATCTGCATGGGCGGGCTCGAACAGAAAGCCCGCATTTGAGCACAAAGCGCCGGCGCACTGCCGTCCCGCCAGCGCCGAGTTTGCCTAACGCCTACCGTGCTTGCGGGCATTTGACAGCGCGCGCCCCCTGTTGGAGACTGCGCAGCACAATCAATCCCGTCGTCCCGTCATGAACTCTGCCAAATTGCGCACCATTACTCCCGAACTCGAATCGCTCGGCGCCGAACCCTACTACCAGCCGGTTGCCGAAGAAGTCGCCTTGTTTGAAGCGTCCGCCCAGAAGCGTCTGCCGGTGCTGCTGAAAGGCCCGACGGGCTGCGGCAAAACGCGTTTCGTCGAATACATGGCCTGGAAGCTCAAGCGCCCCCTGGTCACCGTCGCTTGTCACGATGACCTGACCACCGCCGATCTGGTCGGCCGCTACCTGATTGTCGGCGACGAGACCGTCTGGCTCGACGGCCCGCTGACGGCGGCGGTGCGCGCCGGGGCGATCTGCTATCTCGACGAGATTGTCGAGGCGCGCAAGGATACGACCGTGGTGATCCATCCGCTCGCCGATTCGCGACGTGCGTTAGCGGTGGACAAACGTGGCGAGCTGATCCCCGCGCCGCCGGGCTTCATGCTGGTGATCTCCTACAACCCCGGCTATCAGAGTGTGCTCAAGGAGATTAAGCCGAGCACCCGGCAGCGTTTTGTCGCGCTGGAGTTCGACTATCCGAGCGCGGAGATCGAAGCGCAGATCGTCGCCGCCGAGGGCGGTATCGATGCCGATACGGCAAAGAAACTGGTCAAGCTGGGCGAATTGACGCGCAATTTGAAAGGCGCGGGGCTGGACGAGGGCGCCAGCACGCGCCTGCTGGTGCATGCCGCCCAGCTCATCGGCGCCGGCATGGCGCCCGGTACGGCAAGCTTGGCGGCCGTCGCGCGCGCGTTAACGGACGATCCCGACATGACGCAGACGCTGGACGATCTGGTTCGTGCCGTCTTCTGAAGCGCCACAGCCGCTGCGCAAGCTGTTCGCCCACGAGCTGGCGGAGATACTCGACGCCTTTCTGTTCGCGTCGCCTTCGCATCGCTCGATCGAGCGGCTCGCCGAAATGCTCGAAGGCTTGCCGCGCAAGCAGCAGGATTTTGTCTTGCGCATCTCCAAAGGGGCGGCGAAGTCCAATACCGAGATCGCCTATCTGATCGCCACCCTGTCCATCGATGCGCTCACCCGCCTGGACGAAGCGGCCTTCGAGGACTGGGTCATCGGCGGTCTCAATATTTTCGACAAGAAGGGTTTGCGTCCCGCGGTGGAAAGCCTGCGCGATATCGACGGTTTCCTAGCCGCGCGTGCCGGCCGCTTGCATGCGAGCTTCAGCGATGTGGAGCAACGTCTTGCGCGTTTCGTGCTCGGTCTCTCGGGGCGACCGCTGGCGGTCAAGTCTGGGACCGATGCCTGGACCGACACCGAGACCCTCTTCCTGCCCGAACGACTCGCCCACTTCCCCACCTCCGAGGAGAATCGCCGTTTCTATCAGGGGCTCGCGGTGCAACTCTGGGCGCAGACGCGTTACGGCACCTTCAATGTCGACCTCGAAGCCGCGCTGGCGCAATGGCCGGAGGCCGCGGAACGCGAACAGGCACTGATCTGGCTGGCGCATCTTGAAGCGGTGCGGCTCGAAGCCTGCGTGGCGCGCGACCTGCCCGGCCTGGGCGCACTGCTGGCTGGCCTGCGCGGCACGTGGCCGGCCGAGCTCGGCGATGTGCTCGCCGAACTGCAAGCGCCGGAGGCGGACATCCAGGCCACGCTGCACTGCCTGGTGCGTTTCATGGCCGCCCGTGCCGTCCCGCCAGCGCCGACTTTCGCCGGGCGGCTCGATCCGCGCCGCGCTCTGCGCGTGCGGGCCGAGCGCATCGAGCGCGATACCGAAACCTTGAAAAAAGCCATCGGGGCGCTGAAGGGCGCGGGCGGGACGCGCAAAGCGGCGCCCAACGAGTTCTCCGCCGAGTTGAATAGGGCGACCGGCGAGATCGAGGTGCGCGTCGACGGGGAAGCGGTCAAGCTGCCCGACGCTGCCCAGGCCGCCGCTCAATCCTTGTTGCAGGACCTCGGTCAGGTGCCGCCTGAGGCGCTCTCGCCGGCCGGCGATGCGCCCTGGACGCCCGACGACCGCCCCAAGCCGGAGGCCCCTCTGCTGTCAAGCACGCGCCAGCCCGATTTTCGTTACGACGAATGGGACTATCACCGCAATGCCTACCGACGCGACTGGTGCCACGTCTTCGTCTCGGACGTAAAACCCGGCGAAGGCGCGTTTGTGAGCGAAACGAAAGTCCGATACGCGCCCTTCATCCATCAGATCAAGCGCCGCTTCGAAGCGCTGCGCGGCGAGGACCGCATCCTCGGCCGGCAGCCTGAAGGCGAAGAAATCGACCTCGACGCACTGGTCGAGGCGGTGAACGACCGCAAGAGCGGTGCGGAACCCTCGTCACGACTTTTCTGCCGGCGCGTGCGCAATCAGCGTAGTCTCGCCGCGATGTTCATTATTGACATGAGCGGCTCGACCAAGGGATGGGTCAACGACGCCGAGCGCGAGGCGCTGGTAATGCTCTGCGAAGCACTCGAAAAACTCGGCGACGCCTACGCCATCTACGGCTTCAGCGGCTGGACGCGTACTCGCTGCGATATCTATCGCATCAAGGATTTCGCCGACAGCTATGACGAGGCGGTGCGGGCGCGCATCGATGGCATCGAAGCCAAGGACTACACACGCATGGGCGTGGCGATCCGCCATCTTTCCTACCTGCTCGGCCGGCAACCGGCACGCCACAAGCTGCTCGTCTCACTCTCGGATGGTCGTCCCGACGACTTCGGTGACGAATACCGGGGCACGTATGGCGTCGAGGACACGCGCCGCGCACTGCAGGAAGCGCGCGAGCAGGGCATCCGCAGCTATTGCATCACCATCGACCGCCAGGGCGCCGACTACCTCCGCCACATGATGGGGCCAGCAAGTTATACAGTACTCGACGACGTGAAAAGGCTGCCGCTCAAACTGGCGGACATCTATCGCAAGCTAACGGCTTGAGGGAGAGGAAAGCAATACCTGGGGGCGCTCAGAGTTTGAACAGGCCCAGCGCTGACTTGACCAAGCCTTTCGCCTTGACGATGGCAATCGTCTTCCCGGCCTGCACCGCCTTGTCCTTGACGACGTGGAGCATGCCGCAAGCGCTGCTGTCGATGTAGCTGACGGAGCTGACATCAATCTCGATCTTCGAGACCTTTTCATTCCCCATCAATGACTTGGATGCACGGGCAAACATTTGCCTGGTTTCGCCGTCGAAGTTGCCGCTAACGCGCATGACGGCGGTGCTTCCTTGCAGATCGGTTTCGATTCCTAGCATCTTCATATCTCCGGACAGAGCAGAGCGGCACTCGTTCAATTGCGGATTACTCTAACAGAATACAGGTCGATACATATCACCGGTAAAAGGGATGCAGGCATGATTACCGCTATGGTTTCAGGTTAAGCGACCGGCACGCCATAGGCAGGTAAAGCGGATCAACATCGGTGCGATTCTGGCCCTTGATGGTCATCGGCGTCGGCGCTTCGGCGAAGCCGCACACCCAAGCCATCGGCACGATGGCCGCGTCCTCAACAATCGCGGGGCGCAGGCTCAGGGTTTTGCCGGCAATCGACCTGCTGGCGCGATTGCCGAAGGTCAGGTCGATGGACCCCTCGCGTACCGTCACGGCACTGACGTGGTTATTGACGATCTTGTCGGGTACCGGCAAGGCGGCGGCGACATTGTCGGCCGGCATGGTCTGCGTCGCCGCCCAGTAAGCGGAGATCGGCCCCTTGGCAATCTCGGCGAGCGGCAGGGCTGCTTCGATCTGCGCCTTGACGATCCGATCCAGATAACTGGGAATCGCCATCAAGGCCAGGATGGTGATGACGGCGATCACCGCCATCATCTCCACTAGGGTAAAGCCTGAACGTTGCTTCATGTCATGCCCTCTACCGACTCGATGCTGGCATGATAGGGCATGCGGGACGCAGGTTTACTTCCAGCCGGCCCGGTCGGCGATCTTCTGCGCATTCACGACATTCTTGGACATGGCAGGAATCGACAGCTTATCGGACTTGAAACTGCCCAGTGCGGCGAGCGCCGGATTTTCCGTTTTCACGCTCGGCACGACGGGCCATTCGTTGTTGCCATCGGCAAAATAACGTTGCGCCTCGTCGGAGACCAGATACTCCAGAAACTTCACTGCAGCCTCCTTGTTCGGCGCGTGCTTGAGCATGCCGCCGCCGGAGATATTGACGTGCGTACCCTGGGTCTGCTGGTTCGGCCAGATCACGCCAAGGGACTCGACGACCTTGCGGTCCTCGGGTTTGCTGGAGCGCATCAGACGCGCAAAGTAGTAAGTGTTGGAGATCGCCACCCCGCACTCCCCGGCCGCCACGGCCTTGATCTGGTCAGTATCGCCGCCCTTGGGTGCGCGTGCAAAATTCGCCACCACGCCTTTCGCCCATTCCTCGGCCTTCTGCTCGCCATGGTGGGAAACCATTGCAGCCAGCAATGACAGATTGTAGGGATGAGCACCCGAACGGCTGCACACCTGGCCCTTGAGCTTGGGCCCGGCCAGATCTTCGTAAGACCGGACATCCTCGGGCTTGGTGGCGGTCTTGTTGTAGATGATCACGCGCGCACGGGTCGAGAAGGCAAACCAGTCGGGCGAGCGGAGATGCGCCGGAATGCGCTCTTCCAGCAGCTTCGACTTCACCGGAGCGAACAAGCCCAGATCGTCGGCCTTGGCCAGCCGCGTGGCATCCACGGTAATGAATACGTCCGCCGGGCTTTGGGAACCTTCGTTGCGGATGCGCTCCAGCAGTTCATCCTCTTTCGCCTCGATGCGATTGATCTTGATGCCGGTCTGCTTGCTGAAGTTGGCATATAGCGCATCGTCGGTCTGGTAATGACGCGCCGAATAGAGATTCAGAACCTTTTCCTGGGCATGGACGACGGAAATGCCGGACAGGCAAGCAATCACGCCCAGCATTGGGATAAGACAGTTTTTATTCATTTAAGAACTCCGGTGCAGTTTGATTTGGACAGCGATTACAAATAGGGAAACAGAAAGGTAGGGAGTGCGATGCTTCACAATAATGATAACGGTTCTCGATACCTTTGTGTTGAGTTTACATATCCTGATGTTTTATCGCTCGATCAGTATTTTCTCAGCCCCCGAGGACTGCACGAACATGCAAGGTTTTCGATGCGCAGCCCCATCGTTTCGGCGCGCGCATGTTGCACTGGGCGCGCGGCAGCGGCCAAAGGGCTACGCAGGATGTCTACGCCGCTTATCGCGATATCGCTGACGCCTGCGCGGCCTGTCACAACGGCTTGCAACAATGGCTGCACAAGCCGGCTGAAAACTCGGCGCTGGCGCGACGGCACTAGGCCGCCGCCCTGCACTCCCGGCAGTGATTGATCTCGATGGTGACGTGGTCGAGGCCGTGGATCGCCGCCAGGTTCTGCCGGTAGCGTTCCACCGCCAGCGGCGTATGCGTCACCAGCGAGACAATGCAGGCGCGGCTGGCCGGGCCGATGCGCCACAGGTGCAGGTCGGCGATTTCGTGATCGGGCAGCGCGGCGATGACTTCCTTGATTTCGTGGGCGATGTGGCCGTGATCTTCGGCGTCGAGCAGCACGCTGGCGGAATCGCGTGCCAGGCCCCAGGCCCAGCGGCCGATTACCAGGGCGCCGACGATGCCCATCAGTGGATCGAGAAAAGCCCAGCCGAGCCACATGCCGCCGGCGAGTGCGACGATGGCGAGCACCGAGGTGAGCGCATCGGCCAGCACGTGCAGGTAAGCGGCGCGCAAGTTGTGGTCGACGTGCCCGCGTTCATGCTCATGGTCGTGGTGGTGGCGATCAGGTTCGTGATCATGGGGGTGGTGCACATGATCACGAGGGTGGTCGTGCCCGAGCAACCAGGCAGAGGCGAGATTCACAGCCAGACCGAAGACGGCGACGATCATCGCCTCGCTGTAGTGAATCTGCACCGGCGCATTGAGGCGCACGACCGATTCCCAAGCCATCCAGACCGCCACGGCGCCGAGGAACAACGCGCTCGAATAGCCCGCCAGCGTGGTGACCTTGCCGGTGCCAAAGGTGTAGCGCGCATTGTCGGCATGCCGACGGGCGAAGCGGTAGGCATAGGCGGCAATGCCTAAAGCGCCAACGTGGCTGGCCATGTGCCAGCCGTCGGCCAGCAGGGCCATCGAACCGGTCAACCAGCCGGCCATCAGTTCGACCGCCATCGCGGCGAAGGTCAGCCCGACTACCCAGAGAGTGCGGCGCTCGGCCTGGCGCGCCTGCGCGGTGCCGAAATCGTGACTGTGTTGCCAGAGTTTCAGATCGTGCGTGCTCATCGCGGCCATGTTACTTGACGAGGATCAGCTTGCCGCCGGGCGTGCATTACAGGTGGTAGATCTCGCTCCGATGCATGATCCGTACTTCGCGCGGATTACCATCGGATCGCCCGACGTCGTCATGATCAGAACTCCCAGGCGAAACCGACCTGGCCGAAACTCCGGTCGTTGCCACGGCCCACCGATCCGTAGATTTTCAGACCATCGGCAATCTCGTAACGTAATCCGATCGCTTTATCCGGACCTGAATGCTCTTCTCCGTAGCCTTCGACCGTCAGCTGGAGCTTTTCCATCAGCGGGAACTCATACCCAATTCCCCAATTGCCGAGCGTTTCACTCGCCCCTAGGGTATTGCTATCGGCCTGCACTTTGCCTCGCGTCGAGCCGAGGTTCATGTGCAGGACCTGTCCGTTCTCGAACCGATAAGTCGCCAATGCGGCAATGGAATATTCTTTCTCGGTGAATTTATCCGGCGTGGAACGTTCATTCACGCGCGCCTTGCCATACCCGAAACTCATACCGAGCGACCAGCCGGTGTCGTTCTGGATGGGTATCCATTTAACGCCGATACCGATACCGCTCACCTGGGTGGATGGACTGGGGTCGCGGTCGGATTCGCGTGCAAAGGCCAGCCCCAACTCGACGTTCTCGATCGGACCATAGCCGAACCCCAATTCGGTGCTGCGCGTTTCGTGATCACGTCCCAGGACAGCCTCGATCTTCACCCCCCCCACATCAAGCGTCCCAGCATCGTCAGTGGCCATCGGCCCTTCGGCCAACACCGGGAAAGCCATGAAGGTGGCGGACAGAAGAACAACCAGTTGATTTTGAACGAATCTCATCGCATTACCCCTTTATTAACAGTAAATTTGGCTGGCATCACTATGCAGTGGATGCAGTCGCCGGCTGGCAAGTATTTTCAGGCGACCCAGCACTGGAATGGCCGCCAGCAATCTGCCACGTGACAGTCAACATAACCGCCATAAATGACAGCCAATGTAGTAGCAAATGATAATATAAAGATAATCAAAGAGCTACATTACCCAAGTGAGGACTTATTGCTGGCATGATCCTTGTGTGCTCATACCCGTAACACCCAGCACGACAAGAAACCTTCATGCCCAATTACCCACTGCGCCCTTGTAGCAATACGCCAAACCCCAAGCGTCGCCGCATGTTGTACGCCGCCAGTGCCGCGGCCGTGGCGGCCGGCGTGGTTGTCGCCGTGCCTTTTGTCGCCACCTTCGCACCACTCAAACGCACCCGCGCCTCTGGTACGCCGGTAGAGGTCGATATTTCAAAACTGCTGCAAGGCGAATTGAAAACTATCGAATGGGGCGGCAATCCGGTTTGGATCGTCAGGCGCTCTCCTGACATGCTGGCGACGCTGAGCAAAGTCGAACCCAAGCTTGCCGATCCCCAGTCGCGATCATCGCAGC
>CAZAWN010000047.1:0-7548 GCA_964488825.1 uncultured Methyloversatilis sp.
CCCCAACAAAGCTCCGGGAGTATAAGGTTCAGGCTGCTTGTATCATGTGCGAAAGTGCCATCCCGCCAGCGCCGACTTTCCCATTCCCTCCCAATGACGATGCAGGACTATATCGACCCGACATGGCGGCCGATACTCGAACGGAACGAGTTGGGCGATTTCGATGCGCTATGGCGCCTGGAAGCCGATTGGCTGGAAGATCTGAACCGTCACCGCAAAGGCTGGAGCGGGGTCTCGAAAGTCCAGTTGGCCCTTCCTGACGGCACGCTTGCCTGGATTTATCTCAAACGTCAGGAAGACTACAACACCCTTTCCTGGCGTCATCCAATCGCCGGAATCCCCACATTCGCCCGGGAGTTTCACCACATCCAGCGATATCGGGCATTCGGCATCCCGACCCTTGATCCGGTTTTTTTTGGCGTGAGAACCATTGCCGGAAAAGCCAGGGCCATTCTCGCTACGGTCGAGTTGAGCGGTTTTGTTGCGCTGGATGTCTGGCTGGCCGAGGAGCCGCGTCCGTACGCGCAGCGCCTCGCCTGCCTGGATGCGGTAGCCGCGACCTTGCGCGCAATGCACCGGCAGCGCATCCGGCATGGCTGTTTTTTCCCCAAGCACATTTTCGTCCGTCTCAATAGGACTGGCGGGATCGAGCTGCGCATCATCGATCTGGAAAAGTCCCGTCGCATCCCCTTGCGGGTTGGATGCACCCTGCGCGACCTCGACAGCTTGAATCGGCATGCCTCTGGTTGGAGCCGGACGGATCGCCTGCGCTTTCTGTTGCGCTACCTCGGCGTGTCGCATGTGACGCCCTATGCCCGCTGGCTCTGGGGCCGCTTGACTGTGCGTCGGGCGAAAAAGCTCGGGCAGGGATGACGGCAATGCGACTCGCATTGATCCTGTTCAAATACTTCCCCTTTGGCGGCCTGCAGCGCGATTTCATGCGCATTGCACAGGCTTGCCAGAGTCGCGGTCACGCCATCCGTGTTTACACGCTGTCCTGGCAGGGCGTCATTCCCGAGGGCTTCGAGATTATCCAGCCGGACGTGAAAGCTCTGACCAACCCGCGTCGCTACGAGAAGTTCGCTGCGCGCGTCGCCGAACATCTGCGCGAACACCCCGTCGATCGTGTCATCGGCTTCAACAAGCTGCCGGGGCTCGATGTCTATTATTCGGCCGACCCCTGCTTCGAGGACAAGGCACGCACGCTGCGCACGCCACTCTATCGCCTGTCCGGACGCTACCGCCATTTCGCTGCCTTCGAACGCGCCGTCTTCGGCATCGGCAGCCCGACGGAAATCCTGATGATTTCCGCCCAGCAGCAGGCGCTGTTCGAAAAGCACTACGGTACGCCGCCCAGCCGATTTCATCTGCTGCCACCCGGCATCGCGCCGGACCGGCGCGCTCCGCCGAATGCGGCGGAGATTCGGGCAAGCTTCCGCAATGAGTTCGCGCTTGCCGACGATGACTTGCTGGTAGTGCAGATCGGCTCCGGCTTCAAGACCAAGGGGCTGGATCGCAGCCTAAAAGCGCTCGCCGCCCTGCCCCCGGAAATGCAGGCACGGACACGCCTGATCGCCATCGGCCAAGACGAGCCGCGTCCCTTCCTGCGCCAAGTGCGCACGCTTGGCCTGGAGGCGCGCGTCAGCATCCTCAAAGGCCGCGACGACATTCCGCGTTTCCTGCTCGGCGCCGACCTGCTGATCCACCCGGCCTACAACGAGAACACCGGAACCGTGCTGCTCGAAGCGGTGGTCGCCGGCCTGCCGGTATTGACCACGGCAGCCTGCGGCTACGCTCATCACATCGAAAAAGCCGATGCCGGCCGCGTGATCGGCCTGCCGTTCGAACAGGCCGCGCTTGATCGAGCGCTGGCCGACATGCTGGCCGATGCCGGTGCGCGGGTACGCTGGCAGGCCAACGGACTCGCCTTTGCCGACCATGCGGACATTTTCAGCATGCCGGAGCGCGCGGCCGACATCATTCTGCGCACGTCATGAGCAGTATTGTCCATCTCGAAGAGCCTCTGCGCTCGTTGTGGGCGGGAAAGGACCCGTTCCGCATCGTGGACGCCCTGCAGGGCGAAGTGTTTCGCGCACTGGAAGGGCGCCGCACGTTCCGTACGGAGCTGGCCGGACGTTCCTTTTTCGTCAAGATCCACCATGGCGTCGGCTGGGGAGAGATTGTCAAGAACCTGCTGTCGGGGCGCTTGCCGGTGCTTGGCGCAGGCAACGAATGGCGCGCCTGCCAACAACTTGCGGCGCTCGGCGTGGACAGCATGCATCCTGTGGCGTTTGGCGAGCGCGGTGTCAACCCGGCACGCCGGCATTCCTTCCTGATCACCGAGGAACTGGCGCCCACCGTCAGCCTGGAAGACCATTGCCGCACTTGGCGTGCCGTCCCGCCAGCGCCGACTTTCAAGCGGACGCTGATCCGCCGCGTGGCGGAAATGATGAAGCGCATGCACCAAGGTGGCGTCAATCATCGCGACTGCTACCTTTGCCATTTCCTGCTGCATCTGCCGGTGAATAACGCCATGCCGCGCCTGTCGCTGATCGACCTGCACCGTGCCCAGGTGCGCAAGCAGACGCCGCGCCGCTGGCGGAACAAGGATCTGGCCGCGCTGCATTTTTCTTCCCTGGAGATCGGTTTGACGCAGCATGACCGACTGCGTTTTCTCAAGACCTATTTTGCCCCGTATTCCCTGCGCGAAATTCTCCTCCGAGAAAAGCCCTTGTTCGATTGGCTTGCAGCAGAATCGGTCCGCCTACAGGAACGCTATCGACGCAAATACGCGCCGGGAGCCAAGCAGTGAAGCGCTGGCGAATCGATCCGGTCTATGCCGGCGGCGAAGCAGCGCGCCGCTTCGCCGATCTCGATACCACCCTGGCCGCGGCGGGCGAGGTGGTCGCACGCAACGCGATGAGCCAGGTGCTGAGGGTGCGCGTCAATGGCGGCGACTACTATCTGAAGCGCTATATCGGCTTGGGCGAGCGCCCCTTGCGCCGCATGTTCGAGACGCCGCGCGTGCAAGTCGAATGGGAGAACCTGCAGCGATTCTCCGCCTGGGGTATCGCCACGGCGCCGCTCGTGGCATATGGGCTGGAAACCCGGCTGGGGCGTTTCGTGCGCGGCGCTTTCGTCACGGCCGCCATTCCCAATGCCATCGATCTCAAGCAATTGGCTGTCTCCGACGATCCGCGCTTGAAAAGTCGGCGCTGGTGGGACGGCATCTCGCATCAGTTGGCACAAGCCACGCGCGCCATGCACGCGCATAATTTCTGCCACAACGATCTCAAGTGGCGCAACCTGCTGGTCGATGATCAGGGGCGGCTGTTCTTCATCGACTGCCCGGCGGGGCAGTTCTGGCGCGGGCCCTTCTTGCGCTACCGCATCGTCAAGGACCTCGCCTGCCTCGACAAACTGGCGAAATACCATCTCTCGCGCACCCAGCGGCTGCGCTTCTATCTCGATTACGCGCAGAAGAAGCGGCTGGATGACGCCGACAAGCGGCGCATCCGCAAGGTATTACGATTCTTCGAGGGGCGGGAGTAAGCGGCTAGAACAGGGTGTAGATAAAAGGCGCCACGGCGGAGCCCTGCGTCAGCACGAGCAGCGCGCCAAGCAGTACCAGCACCAGGATCACCGGCGCCAGCCAATATTTTTTGCGGACCTTCATGAAGGCCCAGAGATCTTTCAATAGTTCGAACATGGCAGCTTGCCTAGAAGGGTTTGTCGAGCGAATGGGACTTGTCGGCGCTGACCGGCTCGCGATAGCTGGCAGCCGAGCGGTCGAACTGCCGCCGCATCGGGTCCTTGCCGGTCGCGCGCATCAGTAGTCCGGTGGGGGTAACGACGCAGAAGAACACGATACCCAGGATGATGCGTGACATGATGGCGCCGATCACCATGCCGAACTTCATCCAGACACGGTAGAAGGGTTCCAGCCACAACGGCGCGAGCAGCGCCAGACCGCCCAGTGTGCCGAAAACTACCCAGGGCCAGATCGGCCAGGCCCAGCCGAACTGCCAGGGCAGCAACAGGCCGAAGATGGCGGCAAACAAGCCGCCGGTGAGCAAGCCGAAATCGCGCAGTCCCTTGCGATCCAGTGTCGGTATGGCGTCGAACATCCTTGGGTTTCCTTATCCGGTGTCGCGTTCAGTCCAGTTGAAACTCGTTCTTCCAGTCATCGGTTTCGTGCCAGCGCGGCTGCGCACCCTTGGCGAGCAGGTAATTCTCAATCACGAGGTAGTCCATCTCGGTGCGCATGAAGCAGCGGTAAGCGTCGCGCGGGGAGCCAACGATCGGTTCGCCGCGTACGTTGAACGAGGTATTGATGAGCACGGGGCAACCGGTTTTATGCTCGAAAGCCTCGATCAGCTGGTAGTAACGCGGATTGGTTTCGCGGTGGATGGTCTGGATGCGGGCCGAATAATCGACGTGGGTGATCGCCGGCAACTGCGAGCGCGGGACATTCAGTTTCTCGATGCCGAACAGTTGATCCTGTTCCGCCGTCATGGCGATTCGCTTGTCGTCGCGGACCGGAGCGACGATCAACATGTAGGGACTGGGTCGCTCATGTTCGAACCAGTCCGCAACGCACTCGGCACGCACGGAGGGTGCAAATGGCCGGAAGGATTCGCGGTACTTGATCTTCAGGTTCATTGTTGATTGCATGCTGCGACTGCGCGGGTCACCGATGATCGAGCGGCCACCGAGCGCGCGCGGACCGAACTCCATGCGGCCCTGGAACCAGCCGACGACATTTTCCGAGGCGAGGATTTCAGCGACCCGACCGGAAAAGGCAGTGTCCTCCAGCTTTTCGTAGACAGCGCCGAATTCGGCCAACTGGCGCTCGATTTCAGCAGGTTCGAAGCGTGGGCCAAGATAGGCGCCTTGCATGCTATCGGCAGGGTTGACATGGCGCGGTGCGCCCGACTTCTCGTAATAGGCGGCGAGGGCGCAGCCAATTGCGCCGCCGGCATCGCCGGCGGCGGGTTGTATCCAGATATCCTTGAACGGTCCTTCGCGCAGCAGCCGGCCGTTGGCGACACAGTTGAGCGCCACGCCGCCGGCCAGGCAGAGCTTATCGACGCCGAGTTCCTGATGGATGCTGCGCGCCATGCGCAGGACAATTTCCTCGGTGACGACTTGAATCGAACGGGCAATGTCCATTTCCCGCTGCGTAATCTCGGTCTCGGCGGTACGTGCCGGGCCGCCAAACAAGGCCGCAAAGCGGTCGTTGGTCATGGTCAGGCCGGTAGCGTAATTGAAATAGCGCATGTCCAGCCGGAAGCTGCCGTCCTCCTTGAGGTCGATCAGCTCATTCAGGATCAGATCCACATATTTCGGTTCGCCATAGGGCGCCAGACCCATCAGCTTGTATTCGCCAGAGTTGACGCGAAAACCGGTGTAGTAGGTAAAGGCAGAATAGAGCATGCCCAGCGAGTGGGGAAAGTTGATCTCCCACTGCGGCGTCAGCCGGTTGCCCTCGCCCAGCCAGACCGAAGTCGTTGCCCATTCGCCGACGCCGTCCATGCACAACACGGCAGCTTTTTCGAAGGGACTGGGGAAAAAAGCCGAGGCGGCATGCGACTGGTGATGTTCGGTGAACAGCAGGGGCGGTAGTGCGCCTTGCTTGATCTTGCCGATTGCCGCAAGCTCCTTCTTCAGGGTCTGTTTGAGATAGAGCTTGTCTTTCAACCAGACCGGCATCGCCATCACGAAGGACTGGAAGCCGCGCGGGGCATAGCTGAGATAGGTTTCCAGCAAGCGTTCGAACTTGATCAGCGGCTTGTCGTAATACACCACGCCATCGAGGTTCTCCAGAGCAATGCCACCTGCTTCCAGGCAATAGCGCACCGCATGGGCAGGAAACCCCGGATCGTGTTTCTTGCGCGTGAAGCGCTCTTCCTGGGCGGCTGCAACGATTTCGCCATCGCGAATCAGTGCCGCGGCGCTATCGTGGTAGTGGGCGGAAATGCCGAGAAAAATCATTTGGCTTGCTTGGGGTAATGGGCACAGGCGGCCGAAGAGAATTGCCAAGTATACAGGCCGACTCTGCCAAGAATCACGAACGATCTGCCCCCGTATAATCCAACACCATGAAAATTCTGAAAATAGTTCTGTTCAATCTGCTCGCCACAGTCATCCTGATCGAAGGCAGCTTTCGCTTGTACTACGCTGTGACAGACAAGATACCCGCGGCGGGCGACTTGTCGGTGCAACGCGAGTGGCGCTGGGTGAAAGCCCGTCTGGCTGACGGCAAGGTGAGCTTCGACCCCCGTTTTGTCTATGATCGACATGCCGGCTGGGCGAATGCGCCAAATATCGATACCACGCCCAAAAATCAGGGGCGCGTGGTGACCAACCGTTTCGGCATGCGCAATCATCAGGAATTCCCGCTTCAGCGCAACCCCGGCAAGCAACGTATGGTCATTGTCGGGGACAGCTACTCCTTCGGCTATGGCGTGAGCAACGAGGAAACCTTTGCCTACCGTCTTGCCGGGATGCTGCCCGACTGGGAAGTAATGAATTTTGCCGTGTCGGCAACGGGTACCGACCAGAACTACCTGATGTACGAACACCACGGCAAGCCCTTCAAGCCGGAGGTTGTTCTGCTCGGTTTCTACGTCCTCGACTACAACCGCAATACCTACAGTTTCCGCGACTATGCGAAACCGATGTTCCTCCCGCAGGCGGATGGCAAGCTCCAGCTGACTAATGTGCCAGTCACGGCGCCCGAAGCGTTGATCGAGCAATACCGCAGCGGGAAAAAGCAGATCGGCGGCTGGCATTATTCCTATGCATGGGCGGCGCTCAAGCAGGCGGTCAGCGACAGGATCAAGCGTGATCGCGACGAAGGCGCACTGGGGCGGCGTACGCTCACGGGCATCATGGAGTTGTTCGTTGCCAGCGTGCGCGCCAACGGGGCCACGCCAGTTTGGATCAATTTCCCGATCCGCGACATTCTCGACGAGGAAGAGTCCAAATACCGTGCCATCTCCGATTTTGCTGACGCCGAGGCGAAGCGGTTAGGCATGCCGGTGCTCAACCTCGAACCGGTCTTCCGTGACTATCTGGCCAAGCACCCCGAGATCAAGACTCTGTGGCGACCCGAGGATATCGGCGGGCATATGAACGCCGACGGCAATCGTGTTGCAGCTTCGGCAATTCACGACCTGCTGCAATCCGAAGGTCTGCTGAAATAGGCGGTCATTCCGGCGCGCCTATGACCGTTGCCGTCACGACGCCCGTTTCCGGCAGAGCGCCGGAACTGCCGCTCAGGCTAATGCTGGAAGACGGTCGTACGCTTGAATTGCGAAGCCTGTTGCGCATCTTGCCGGGCAAGCGCCTGACCGGGGTCGGTTTGCTTGACGACACCACGGTGCTGGTGAAACTATTCATCGTCAGGATGGGTGCCCGGCGTCGCTGGGAACGCGAATGCCGCGGGCTTGATGCCTTACATGAAAGCAAGCTGCCAACGCCACGCGTACTGGGGCGCGGCCGGCTGGCTGAGGGCGGCTATTACCTGCTTACCGAATACTGCGC
>CAZAWN010000047.1:7648-16462 GCA_964488825.1 uncultured Methyloversatilis sp.
TGCCTATGGCGAAGGCAATCCTGGCGCCGTGGCTAACTTGGCCCGGCTAGAGTCGGCCATAGGGCGAGCACGCGCGCATCGCATGGCCGATTACTTGAGCAAGTGCCTACGCGATTGCACCCTGTTCCGTGTCGAGAAGCGTTGGGATCGCTTTGTCTCCATGCCGCGCGCCGAAGCGGATTTCCTGGCGCCGATCATCGCCGCACCGGACGCCTGGATGGAAGCGGGCCGGCCGCTCAAGCAGGGCCGCACCGCCACGCTGGCTCTGGTTGAACATGAGGGTCGGCCATTGGTGATCAAACGCTACAACATCAAAAGCGTCGGCCATGCGCTGTCGCGCAGTTGGCGCCCAAGCCGGGCCTGGCACTCGTGGGTCGAGGCGCATCGACTCGGTTTTCTCGGCCTAGCCACGCCGCGGCCGCTCGCATTGATCGAGAGGCGACTTGGCCCCCTCCGCGGCAAGGCCTGGCTGGTTACCGAACATTGCTCTGGGGGAAACCTGCTCGAACACCTGGCACCGGAGATTCCGCCGCCCGCGGCTGAGCTGGCTGCCCTGGGTACGTTGTTCCACCAACTCACCGCTGCCCGCATTACGCACGGCGACCTCAAGGCCACCAATTTGCTCTGGGATGGCGAAGGGATCAGCCTGATCGATCTCGATGCCATGCGCCAACATGGCAGCGACAGAACCTTCGCGCGCGCCTGGCGAAAAGACCGCGAACGTTTCCTGGCGAACTGGCCGGCCGGATCGGCACTGCGGGCCGTGCTGGAAAGCAGCCTACCGCCATCGGCTTGAGCCCGCCAGCGATTACCTGAAATCGAGTCAACACCCGCCTGTCAGCCTGCCCTTTCGACATCTTCCTCAGGTTCGCGAAACTGCAGCGCATGAAGCTGCGCGTAGACGCCGCCTTGGGCCAGCAACTCGGCGTGCGTTCCCTGCTCGACGATCCGGCCCTGATCCATGACGAAGATCTGGTCGGCGCGTTCGACGGTGGACAGGCGGTGGGCGATGACGATCGTGGTCCGCCCCTGCATCACGCTTTCCAGCGCTGCCTGAATGTGGCGTTCCGACTCGGTGTCGAGCGCCGAGGTGGCTTCGTCGAGAATCAGGATCGGGGCATTTTTCAGGATGGCGCGGGCGATAGCGAGCCGCTGGCGCTGCCCCCCGGAGAGCAGTACGCCATTTTCCCCGACCAGTGTGTCGAAGCCCTGCGGCAGGGCATCAATGAATTCGCGGGCATACGCGGCTTCGGCCGCCTTGACGATATCTTCGCGCGGTGCGCCGGCCAGATCTCCATAGGCGATATTGTTGGCAACCGTGTCGTTGAACAAGGTCACCTGCTGGGTAACGAGGGAAATATGGCGGCGCAGGTTGCGCAGGCTGTACTGTTCGACATCGATGCCGTCGAGCAGAATTTGCCCTTCGCTGTGGTCATAAAAGCGCGGAATCAGGCTGGCGAGGGTTGTCTTGCCGCTGCCCGAACGACCGACCAGCGCGACCATTTTTCCCGGTTCGATCTCGAAATCGATACCGTCAAGCACGCGACGTTCGCTGCCCGGATAGGCAAAACCCAAATTGCGCACCTGTATTTTCCCTTCGATGCGCTCGCACTCCATAGTGCCGGTATCCATCTCAGGCGCTTCGTCGAGTTGCTCGAAGATGCTTTCGGCTCCCGCCAGACCCTTCTGAATCGTGGCGCTGACCTCGGAGAGTTGCCGGATGGGCTTGGGGAGAAGACTCGCCGCGGTGATGTAGGCCATCAAATCCCCTGCCGTAGCATCGCCGCGCAGCAGCAGTACCAGATAGAGAACGACCGCCATGGTCGTGAAGGTGACGAACTGCAAGGCCGGCGTAAAGGTGGCAGCCGTCTTGGTCATGCGTAGTTGTTTGGCGGTGTTGCTCGCGCTGGAAGTGTTGAAACGTTCGGTTTCGTAGTCTTCACCACCGAAACTGCGTACGACTCGGTAGCCATGAATGGTTTCCGCTGCGACATGCGTCAGATCGCCCATTGCCACCTGGATCTTCTTGCTTTGCTTGCGAAACTTGCGGCTGGCACTACCAACCATGACACCAATGATGGGCAGAATCCCTACCATGATCAGCGTCAATTTCCAGTTCATCCAGAGCAGGTAGCCGAACAACATGACGACAGTCAGTCCTTCGCGGATCACCACCTTGATGGCGTCAGTGGCGGCCGAGGTCACCATCGTCACGTTGTAAGTGATTCTGGACACCAGATGTCCGGAATTGTTCCGGTCGAAATATTCGTTGGGAAGATGCAGCAAACTGGCAAACAGCGCGCGCCGCAAATCGTGAATCAAGCCAAGGGAAACCCGTGCAAGGTAATAATTGCCGAAGAAAGAGCCCAGGCCTTGCCAGGCGATCACAATCACCAGCAAGAGCGGGGCGCCGTAAATCAGCTGGACGCTGCCAAGCAGGGGGATATCGAAATGGGTGACCTCCGGCGGCGCGGTCAGACCGTCGATGAAGTACTTGAATACCGCCGCCATCATGGGCTTCGACGAGGCAAAAATCGCAAAGCCAACAATGCTGATAGCGAACAAGCCAATGAAGGGCTTGAGGTATTGCACGAGCCGAAGGTAAATCTTCAGCGAGGAATCCTTTGACATGAAATGCCAGCCTTCGAAAAACAGGTCGCCAGCTTATCACGCCCTACGCTCCCCGCTGGTATCCGACTTCGATGCGCAGCCGTCGATACGGGTAAACTGCACCCTCTTCAGGCAGGGTGGCAGAAATTGAAAATACTGGAGCAGCAAGATTACATGTCTTTGCGCGACGGGGCGCAGGTGCTCGAATCCGATCCTTACGGCGAGAAGGTTCTACGTCTGGCGGATGGCACCATTTTCAAACTTTTTCGCCGCAAACGACTGATTTCCTCTGCCGCCTGGTATCCCTATGCGCAACGATTCGCCGACAATGCCGCCGCCCTGGACAAGCTCGGTATTCCCATACCGACAGTGATGGACGTATACCGCATTCCGCACATCGCTCGCGATGCCGTACATTACGCGCCCCTCGCCGGCGCCACGTTGCGCGAAATGGTTAGACGCGGAATGGACAACCAGCTTGAGCAGCGATTGAAAGCCTTGTTTACCGATTTCGTGATCAATCTGCACGACAAGGGAATCTATTTCCGTTCGCTGCATATCGGCAATGTGGTCGTCACCCCCCAGGAAACCTTGGGTTTGATCGATTTCTCGGACATGCGTGTTTTACGTCGCCCCTTGATACGTTACCTGCGTGCCCGCAACTTGCGCCGAATGCAAGGTATAGCCAGCGAGGTCGATTGGCTCGACGCAGCCGCGATACTCGGCGCTGGCGTGACGGCAGTCCGCTGACGGTTCATGGAAATGCTATGAACGCACCCTCCTGGCGAATGGCCACCGCGATTGCCGTCGATGCGCTGCGTGGCAGACTGAGCTTCCCCCGTGGTCATTTCCCTCCGGCAGGCCACACGATTCCAGCTGGATTTGCCGGCGTCGGAGTAGCCGCATCCGACGATCCTGCAGTGGATGACTACCTGATCGAACGTCTACGCGAGTTGGATATCCGCCACGTCCGCCTGGATTTTTGCGAGAACGATCATTCCGGCCCGCCGGCGCGATTACTCGATGCCCTGCTGGGGAGCGGATTTTCCGTGGTGCTGCATCTGGTGCAAACCGCCGCCGCGGCACACCTCATGCCGAATCCGGAGGCAAGTCGTCTCTGGCGCGCCTTCGTGGTTGCAACACTCGACCGCTACGGTAAGCGCATTGAGGCCATCGAGGGCGGCACAACCGTGAATCGCCAACGTTGGGCAGGCCATACCGTCGAAGGTTTTCTTGCCTATTGGGAAATCATCCATGCCGAAACCCGCTCCCGCGGCATCGTACTGGCCGGCCCCAACGTCACGGATTTCGAACCGATATGGAACATCGGCTTGCTGGCCGTGCTCGCCAATCGAAAACTCTTGCCCGACATCCACACCGACAATCTGTTTTCCGAGCGCTGTACCGAGCCCGAGCGTTTCGACAACAAGGTTTTCGGCCGCTCCATGGTGTCCTGGGGCAAATACAACCTGATCAAGAAAGCCCGCCTGTTGCAGCGCATCGGCGCCGATTACGGCGTGCCACGACTATGGTCTCCAGCCGCCTTCTGGACCCTGCCGCGCATCGAACGCATGCTCCCGCCAAGCGAAGAGAAGCAAGCCGATTATCTGGCGCGCTATCTGGTCTTGTGTGCGGCGTCCGGCGCGCTGGAACGGGCCTGGTGGGGCCCCCTTATCTGCCAGCGCGAAGGTTTGATCGACAACGGCGAAGCGGGCTATCCAGCCCTCGAACGCATTACCCACTACGCCAGTGTCGAAGGCTGCCTCGACAACTTTCGCATTCGTCCGGCTTTCCACGCCTTGCGGACATTCCAAGCCGTGCTTGCCGGCGCTACGTACGATGGCCGATTGATTGAGGCCCAGGATCTGGAAGTACATGGTTTCAGCACCTTGCTGCAACGCATCCATGTGGTCTGGACAATCAACGGGAAAGCGGCGGCACTCGCGGATATATACCCGGCCGCCGATCTGCAGACAGCACATTTTCTATCGCGCGACGGAATCGCGATTGACTCGATACCCACGCTGGTGGGTGAGTCACTCATTTACATCTGCTGGCCCGTAGAGCGTTCTGTTACGGTCAATGCCCGTGCCGTTCGCCTTGCCGATCTTGCCATCGATTGGCATGCCGGCGGGAAAACCCATGTTCTGTTTCGCGATAAGGACTGGCAAGGCATCATCCGTGCGGCAAACGACAAGGAATCCACCCTGCTTCTCGAAGCAATCCATCCCGAGCGTATCGGCGCGCCCCCCAAAGACACCCTATTGCGCCATGCGCGCAACGCCATCTGGACCCTTGACGATCCACGTACGCCAGGAGCGCGCCTGGTCGTCAAGCAACCCGTCAAGATGCACTTTCACAAACGCTGGCTGGATCGTTTCAAGCCCTCCAAAGCCTTGCGTAGCTGGAACGGCACCCACGAGTTGCTGCGGCGCGGCATCGCCGCAGCTACGCCGATTGCTTACTTCGAGCGCAGCGGCGACAAAACGCTGCTGCAAAACTATTACATCTGTGAATATGTTGCCGCGGACTGTACAGTGCGCGAATTGATGTCGGCCTATGCGGGCGGTGCAACCCATCATTCGGGAGTGCCAGCGGAAGACGCCTACCGCCAGCTTGTCGAGTATTTGCTCCTCATGCATGGGCGCGGCATCTTTTTCCGCGACCTCTCCGGCGGCAATATCCTGGTCAGGAAGTGCGCGGATGGCCGCCTTGGTTTCACGCTCATCGATACCGGGCGAATTCATGTGTTCCTTCGTCCCTTGTCACTGAGTAAGCGTCTGGCCGATATGGTGCGTATCTGCCACAAGCTCGACTGGGCGGGGCGGGTTGTCTTCATGGGCCTATATCTTGGCAGGCTGGGCAGGCGTTTCGGATGGCGCCAGCGCCTTCCTTTTGTACTGTACGACCTTAAAGCTGCGCTCAAGCGCAGCGCAGTACTAAAGTGGCTCAAACGCCGACTGTCGCTATGAAGGATCGGTCTGCACCCCTATTTCTGTTTATTTCTAAGGGCGAGGATTCGGCTTCCACCCGTTATCGGGCAACGCAGTTCTTCCCCATGTTTATCGAAGCGGGTGTCAGGGCATGCCATGTCACAACAAGCAAAAGCCCTTTGTCCTATCTCGAAACATTACGCAAAGCCGCAACCGCCGATGTCGTTATCGTGTTGCGCAAGACGTTTCCTTTACCTTATCTATGGCTGCTGAGAAAACTCTCTCGCCGTTTGGTGTTTGATTTCGACGACGCTATTTTCTGTAATACCGACGGAACACCCTCCAAAACCCGAATGAGCCGCTTCCTTGCAATGACCGAGGTCTCCGATTTGGTCATCGCCGGCAACAGTTACCTTGCCGGGCAAGCACTAAGCCATAGCCGTCGTGTTGCCACTCTGCCTACTTGTGTAAGTATCTCTCCCTTTCCTGACATCTGCGCCAAACCGGCTGATCAGTTCGATGTAGTCTGGATCGGCAGTCGCTCCACACGTAAATATCTACTAGATGCACTTCCGGTTCTACGTGAGGCCTATGCACGGGTACCAAACTTGCGGCTAAAAATCGTCGCGGATTTCGACCTTTCTGACGCCGGCCTGCCCGTCTTGGCGATACCGTGGAGCAGCAATACAGAGGCGCAAGCCTTGAGTTCCGCTCATATAGGTATCGCGCCGATGCGTGATGACTCCTGGACACGCGGGAAATGTGCACTGAAAGTCCTGCAATACATGGCGGCCGGATTGCCCGTAGTCTCATCGAATTGCGGCGCCAACGCGGAAATTGTCATTGACGGAGAAAACGGCTACCTCGTGTCTGAGGACGACTCATGGGTTAATCGTATTGTCTTGCTAGCCGGTCAAGATGAACTTCGTGCACGATTGGGAGCAGCAGGACGTTCTCTGGTTCATTCACACTATGCCAGCGGGCCAGTGGGCAACAAATTACTTGCGTTATTGCGTACGCTAACTGAAAGCGAAGCTTAAAAGGCTATTCCGCGGCCGAGTTCAGGAGTGTGGAAAAACGCCGGTAATCCTCCGCGGAGGGCGTTACAAGATGGCTGCGCAGCACAGCATAGAAAACTTGAGCCAATAGCCACGGTTTTTGTTTACGCATGCGCCGCCAGAAGCGCCAGACATTCTTGCGGAACTGATGCTGGATATCTGCCTGCGGCAGCACGTCAGGGTTCGTCTCAATGAATTTTGCGTAGGTAGCGAACTGCGCGCCCAGCATCCTGACACGTCGGCGTAGTGTGTTACCGGGGTGCTTTCGATAACTGGCAAGAACTTCCGGTACGCGTGCGATTGCATGGCGGACGGAAAGACGCAACCAGCAGTCGATGTCCTCCAGGGCCAGCGTTAGATCAAAGCCACCTGCATCGATGAATGATTTCCTATGCAAGGCGACAGTCGGGTTGAAAATCGAATGTCGGCCCATGAAGATCCAGCGGTAGGCATCGGCCTGCGGTCCGGAAGCAGGCCTCGGTAGAAGTGATGATCGTTGCACAGGTCGACCGGCAGCATCGACAAAGTCGGCATCCGCATGAACCAAAGCCAAGTCGGCGAGGTTCCAATCCAAGATCGCTCGCTGAATGCGCGCAATCTTTTCTGGATAAAGCAAATCGTCCGAACCCAGCAAATGTACCCACTCGCCTTTGCAAGCCTCGATGCAGGCATTTGAGTTCGCGCTGACACCACGATTCTCGCGACGTTCGAGCAACACGCGGCGAAACCGTTCTGGATAGCGCGCCAAAAAGCGCCGCGCAACCTCGAGGGTATCATCCGGGGAGCCGTCGTCGATCAGGATGAGTTCCAGTTCGGGATAGGTCTGAGCGCACACCGACGCCAAGCAGGCCTCGATATACGCGGCATGGTTGTAGGCAGGGATGGCGACACTGACAAGAGGGAGCGTCATCGCTTCCTTCCCAGCACCATGTACTGGACAGCCACGAACGGTTCGATCAGGTGTGTCGGCATGTACCAGCGGCGATAGCGGCTTTTCATATGACTGCCAACAACTTCGGCTTGCCATCCGCACTCGTTCAGGGTCTCGTTCAGGCTGTCGCGGGTAAAAAAGTGCAAATGGGTTCGATCCATGATCCCATGGTCTACATATCGAAAGTCGCCCCGAAGTAGGAGTGGTAGCGATATTTTGTAGTGACGCACATTCGGCACGCTCAGCAACAAACGCACCGACGGTTGTGTACGCGCATGAAGATCACGCAACGCGCTCCAAGGATCGACCAGATGTTCGAGCACATCCGCCATGGCGATCAGATCATATTCTTCCCACGGCACTTGGTCAGCGACCGCTTCGAGCCCACCATGCCAGACATGCTGAAGTTGCTGCGCAGCCAAGCACGCGGCCTGGGAGTTGGGCTCAATTCCATCGCAGCGAGCGGCGATCCCGGACTTGAGCAAACTAGCGCCGAGTAAACCTCCAGCACAACCGATATCGAGGACGGAAGTAAAAGGTCCGTGTGGCGAAACAAAACCGAGTAGTTCAGGTCGCTCGGCGGTGTAGTACTCTGAAATACTATCGGTCAGACTCACGGCGAAAGTTCCTTTTGAACAACCATGGGTTTGGCAATCAGCACACTCCCGCCGTCGGGAGAGTTGAATCGTTTTACCTCGTGCAACCCATTTTGCTCCAGCCAGCGTTCGACCGGGGCGGCATCACTGGATACCTCCAAAACAACCCAGTCATAGGCATCATTGCGGATAGCAAGCTCTGCTTCACTACGCCGTATGGGCTCCTCCCGGGGTGGCCGATATCTCCATCCCGCATGGTAGGCGACACGTCCACTTTCGACGTAAACCCTTGGGGTTTCGGTGACATTTGTGGCCAGCCATGCGCCAGCTTCGGCGAAGTGACGCTTGGAGGACGACGAAGGAATTACATTCGCTATCATGATCATCACCGCCAAGAACATTATCAGGGTTGCCCAAAAGGGAAATTTCTTACTCAATCGGAAGAGGCCATAACCCGCCAAAGGTGTCGCAAATACGAGCAAAGGAGCTACATAGCGCCCAGCCAAGAACTGCATCTCCAGCACGAATACGCTGAGCATCAGGTAATGGGCGAGAAAAGCCCAGAAGAACACGCCCCATCGAACAAGAATGAGCCTAAGCGACTGGCCAACGAAGGAATAGACAAGAGGAACAATGAAAAGGCCGATTTTCCCCAAAAACTTCAAAGGAACGATAGCCAGGGAACC
>CAZAWN010000048.1:0-8155 GCA_964488825.1 uncultured Methyloversatilis sp.
CGAAGGTGCGCATGAAGCCGGCCACGGCGGAAGCCATGCAGTGGCGCGCGTTCGGATCGATGCTGTTGGTGCGCAGGCCAGCCTTCCACAGCTTGGCGGCGGCATAGCCCTCCCACACTGTCCATTGGCCAGAACCGAACATACAAACACCGCGCTGCCCCTGGTTCGGGTCTTTCAGCGTGGCTTTGACTTTTTCTGCCATGATGTCGAAGGCTGCCTCCCAACTGATCGGCGTGAACTCACCGTTCTTGTCGAACTTGCCGTCCTTCATGCGCAGCAAGGGTTTGGTCAGACGGTCCTGACCGTACTGAATCTTGGCCAGGAAGTAACCTTTGACGCAGTTCAATCCTTTGTTGACAGGCGCGTCGGGGTCGCCCTGGGTGGCGACGATCTTGCCATCCTTGGTGCCGACCAGAACGCCACAGCCGGTACCGCAGTAACGACATGCGCCCTTGTCCCAGCGTACGCCGTCGCCGCCGCGCGCCTGGGCGAGCGCCACGCCCGGCACGCTCATGCCGGCGGTGGCCGCTGCCGCAGCTACGGCATTGGTCTTGATGAAATCGCGTCGCGTCATTGTTACTTCAGTCATGTCAGACCTCCTTGTCAATGCGGTTTCGCCCTGAGGCTCAAGCCGCCAATGTGATTTCAACTTCGGGTTCGTCTTCTTTCTGGTGGTAAACCATGGACGCCGACATCACGCCGTCCATCAAACTGATCGATTCGTACATCTGGATCGTTTCGCGGTCACCTTCAGTCTCGATGGTGACGATGATCTTGCCTTCGGGCGATACTGCCGCGACTTCGACGCCATCGCGCGCCTTGAGGGCGGCAACCGCTTCTTCCACCCGTTCGGGATGGGGAATAACGATAACGCTGGAGATGTTCATTTGCTCGCTGTCTTCCCAGTGAATGAAACATTCAGGAACCGGAGGGGTTCCGCGGAAGGCATGCTAGGACTATCGATGTCCAATCGGGTTGACATCGATCAATAAAAAAGTCCATTCCCTCAGCTATTTAGGATAAGGGAGGAGTACCACTAAAGAGGTAGAACGGGGGTGCGCCGGAGCTAGCGGCGCACCGTGGCGCAAGTCAGCGACGCTTGGGCTTAGGCTTTGATTTTGCTGCAGGCTTGATCGATTTCGCCGTGTTTCTCTTGCTTGGTTTGACAGCCTTGGCGCGCACGCTCGTCTCGGGCTGGGTTGGGGCCAACGCGGGAGCCGACGGGAGTGTTACGACGCTTGGCTGGACCACCACTGGCTTGGGCGGTACGACAGGGACAGCAACATCGGAATCTCTGGCGCAAGCCGCAAATGTGCAGGCGCATCCCAGTACTAGCAGAGCAAAGTCGGCGCTGGCGCGGCGGCACAGTCGCGCCGCGGCTTCAGTTCGCATCGTAGTAGTAGGGCTTTTGTGGCACGCGTGCAGCGGCGTAACGCGCCTGCTCGTCAAGGTCGCGGTTGCCGCGATCCCACCACAGAGCGCGACCAGCCTCCTGTTCCTTGAGCTCCTCGGGATGCTGCTTCAGCCATTCGCGCATGAATTGGGTGTAGTCAGATTCGTAATCCTTGAGCATGGTTTTTCCTTCCTTTCAGTGGTCTTCCTTGAGCCGGTTGATGCGGGTCACCGTCGGCAAGCGCCGCAAGTTGCGCAGGATACCCGCCAAATGCATACGCCCCTTGACCTGCAGTGTGAAATACAGCGCGGTGGTGCTGCCTTCGTCGGCATCCATGCGCACGTTGTTGATGTTGGCATCCTGTTCGGCGATGGTGGCCGCCAGGCGCGCCAACACGCCCGGGGTATTCTGCGTGACGACCTTGATCAATACTTCGAACGGGCCCTGCGCGTCGGCATCCCAGTCGACATCCACCCATTCCTTGGCGCCGCCGGGGCCGCGACCCGCCTTGGGATTGCGCAAGGTCGGGCAATCGTGCGTATGCACAATCAGGCCCTGGCCGGCGCGAATCACGCCGACGATGGGATCACCGGGAATCGGCCGGCAGCAGCGCGCCAACTGCATCGCCATGCCTTGACTGCCATGGATGCGGATGGCGCCGCTGCTCTGCGCGGCCGGCCCCCCCGCGGCGCGGCCGTCGAGAAGGCGACGCGCCACAATCGCCGGTAGCCGCTTACCGAGGCCGATGTCGGTCAGCACCTCGCGCTGCGACTTGCCCGAAAAAGTGCGTAAGAAACGCTGCCACGCCGCGGTGCCAAGTTCTTCGATGCGATGGCCGAGATTGTGCAGGGCCTGGGAGAGCAGATGTTCGCCCAGCGCGGCGGACTCCTCGTTCTGGCGCGTCTTGAGAAAATGGCGGATCTGCGCGCGCGCCTTGCCGGTCTTGACGTAGCCCAGCCAGTTGGGATTCGGCGCAGCGGTCGGCGCAGTGATGATTTCGACGCGATCGCCATTGCGCAATTCGGTACGCAAAGGCAAATGTTCGTGGTTGATCTTGCAGGCCACGCAGCGGTTGCCGATGTCGGTATGCACTGCGTAGGCGAAATCCACCGCCGTGGCGCCGCGACTCAAGGAGAGAATCTTGCCACCCGGGGTAAACACATAAACCTCGCCGGGAAACAGGTCGACCTTGACGTGCTCGACAAATTCGGCGGAGTCGATCGACGCACTTTGCAGGTCGAGCAAGGATTGCAGCCACTGGTGCGTGGTACGCTGCAATTCGGAAAGGGTGGCAGCATCCTTGTAAAGCCAGTGGGAAGCGACGCCCGATTCGGCCACATGGTGCATGTCGCGGGTGCGAATCTGGATTTCGACCGGCATGCCGTAGGGGCCGATCAGCGTGGTGTGCAGCGACTGGTAGCCATTGGCTTTCGGGATGGCAATGTAATCCTTGAACTTGCCTGGCACGGGCTTGAAAAGGCCATGCAAGGCGCCGAGCACGAGGTAGCAGGTCGGCAGGTCGGCAACGACCACGCGAAAACCGTAAATGTCCTGTACTTGCGAGAAGCTGAGCCGCTTGTCGCGCATCTTGCGGTAGATGCCATAGAGATGCTTGGCGCGACCCATCACCTCCGCCTCGACATGCGCATCGCGAAGGCGCTGCTGGATGCCAGCGAGAATCTTGTCGACCCCCTCGCGGCGGTTGCCGCGCGCCGCGCGCACCGCCTTCGCCAGCACTCGGTAACGCAGCGGATTGATATGACGGAAGGAGAGCTCCTGCAATTCGCGGTAGAGCAGATTAAGCCCCAGTCGGTTAGCAATGGGGGCGTAGATGTCAAGCGTTTCGCGCGCGACGCGACGGCGCTTTTCCGGGCGCACGGCATCGAGCGTACGCATGTTGTGCAAACGGTCGGCGAGCTTGATGAGGATGACGCGCACATCCTGCGCCATCGCCAGCAGCATCTTGCGGAAGTTTTCCGCCTGCGCTTCCTCGTAGGACTGGTGCTCGATACGGTCGAGCTTGGAAACGCCATCGACCAGTTCGGCGGTAATCTTGCCGAAATCCTGCGCGATCTGCGCCTTGGTGATGTCGGTATCCTCCATCACGTCGTGCAGCAGCGCGGCGGTCAGCGCCTGCGGATCGAGCCGCCAGTGCGCCAGCGTCTCGGCGACGGCGAGCGGATGCGAAATATAGGGTTCGCCGCTGGTGCGGAACTGGCCGCGATGAGCGTTGGCAGAGAAGCGATAGGCCGCGGCGACGAGGTCGACGTCCTCGGGTTTCAGGTACTGGCCCAGTTGGGCGAGGAAATGTTCGAGATCTTCCGTCAGATCAACCGGCGGATGCATGTCGATCGGAATGATCGTCGGTTCATCGACCGGCCGATGCGCACCCAAGGAGGGTGCGACTGAAGAGGCGCGGGACAACGCGGCCGCAGACATGCCCGCCCCCACCTACGGCATGTCAGGACTGGTTGCGATAAAGGATTTCAACGCCGAACTTGCCTTCGGCCAGTTCGCGCAGAGCCAGCACGGTGGGTTTGTCCCTGTCGACCTCAACCTGCGGGGTGCTGCCCATGGCGATCTGGCGGGCGCGGTAGGTCGCCGCCAGCGTCATATTGAAGCGGTTGGGAATGTGTTTCATGCAGTCTTCTACGGTCACGCGGGCCACGGTAATTCCTTTGAAATTCAGGGTGATGGGAGATAACTGAAGACATCCGGTTGGCGTATGCGCTGTTGCGCGAAGTTGAGGCGCGAGGCTCTCACCGCCGCCGCCAGATCCGCCAATGCCTCCTGCAAGTCTTTGTTGATTATAACGAAATCGAACTCGTCGACATGCCTCATTTCACCCAGGGCAGCAGCAACGCGACGCTGGATCACCTCTTCGCTGTCCTGCCCGCGCGTGCGCAGGCGGCGTTCCAGCTCGGCGAGGGAAGGCGGCGCGATGAAAATGCTCACCGCGGCCGGCATCAACGCCCGCACCTGCTGGGCGCCCTGCCAGTCGATTTCCAGCAGCGTGTCGCGCCCCGCGCGCATCTCGTCCAGCAGCCAGGATTTCGAGGTGCCGTAGAAATTGCCATGCACCTCGGCCCATTCGAGAAAGTCGCCCCGCTCGCGCATGGCGAGGAAGGTCTGAATATCGATGAAATGGTAGTCGTGGCCGTCGCGCTCCGCCGGCCGCGGCGGGCGCGTGGTGTAGGAAATCGAATGGCGGATCGCCGGGTCGTGTTCCATCAGTTGCCTGACGAGCGTCGTCTTGCCGGCACCCGAAGGTGCGGAGACGATAAACAGCGTACCGGCAGTGGATTCGTGGGAAATTTTGGAAGAGTTGAGGGTCATGGTCGGTTCTCAAGCAAAGTCGGCGCTGGCGCGACGGCACTAAACAATGCTCACTCCAAATTCTGGACTTGTTCGCGCATCTGTTCGATCAGCAGTTTCAGCTCCAGCGCAATCGCGGTCACCGCAGCAGAAACGGATTTCGACGCCAGTGTATTGGCTTCGCGGTTGAGTTCCTGCATCAGGAAATCCAACCGCTTGCCGACGGCGCCGCCTTTGGCGAGGACGCGCTCCACTTCGTCGAGATGGGTGACGAGGCGAGCAAGCTCTTCGGCAACATCGATCTTGGCGGCGAAGACGCCAATTTCCTGGCGGATGCGCTCTTCGTCGAGCGCGGCAACCGCTTCGCGCAAACGTGACGCCAGGCGCTCGGTGTAGTCGCTGATGGCGATCGGCACCATCGGTTCGACCTGGGCCACGGCGTCGCGCATGCGAGTCGCACGCTCGCGCAGCACGTCAGCCAGGCGCGCGCCTTCGCGCGCCCGGCTGGCCAGAAACTCGGCCAGCACAGCGTCGAACAGGGAGAAACATTCGGCCTGCAAGCGCTCCGGGGTGATCGTTTCGTTCGCCAACACGCCGGGCCAGCGCAGCACTTCGGCGACCGAAAGCGGGGCGGCGGCGGGCAGCGCGGCCCGTATGCGGCTTTCCAGTCCGGCCAATTGTTCGACAAAGGCCAGGTTGGGCGCCAGTTGCGGGGTGGCGGCGCTGTTCGGTTGCAGGTACAGACGGCAATCAAGTTTGCCGCGTCCGATGGCGGTAGCGAGCTTTTCGCGCAGCGGCATTTCGAGGAAGCGCAGTTCCTCCGCGCAACGGAAATTGAGGTCGAGAAAACGCCCATTGACGCTCTTGAGTTCGAGCGCCAGCCGCACCGCACCGAGATCGCGGTCGTGCGCGGCATAGCCGGTCATGCTGTGGATGGTCATGGCATTGCGTTCCAAAGATAGGTGTGCGAGCTTACCAGCTTTACAATCCCCTGCCATGTTCCCTCCCGAGTCCAGCATTCCTCTGCCGCCCGGCCATACGATCGATGGCTACCGCTTCGAACGGCAGCTTTCGATGGGCGGCTTTTCGATCGTTTATCTGGCCAGCGACCCGCAGGGCCAGCCGGTAGCCATCAAGGAATATCTGCCCCAGTCGCTTGCCCGTCGCAGCGTCGGCCTCGTTCCGCAGGTCAGGCCCGAGTATCGCGCCGCTTACCAGAACGGCATGATGGCCTTCTACGAGGAAGGCATCGCGCTGGCGCGGTTGCAGCATCGCAATGTCGTGCGCGTGCTGAATTTCCTGCGCGCCAACGATACCGTTTATCTGGTCATGCAGTTCGAGCAGGGGCGCACCCTGCACGAGCACATCCGCAGACATCCCGGCAATTTCACCGAAAGCTTCGTGCGCGGGGTGTTTCTGCGTCTGCTGACCGGTCTGCGCGCCGTGCATGCCAGCAAACTGCTGCACCTCGATATCAAACCCTCCAACATCTGGCTGCGCGTCGACGGCAACCCGGTGCTGATCGACTTCGGCGCGGTACGCCAGACGCTCAAGCAGAACGACCCGGAGCTGCGCCCCGTGTATACCCCCGGTTATGCCGCACCGGAGCAATATGGCCAAGGTGAGGGTCAGGGGCCGTGGACGGACATTTACGCGGTGGGGGCCAGCATGTACGCCTGCCTCTCCGCCGCCGCGCCGCAACCCGCCGATTTGCGCGCCGCGGACGACAAGCTGATGCCCGCCAGCGTGCGCTGGACGGGCCACTACTCGCCAGAATTGCTTGACACCATCGACCAGTGTTTGCGTCTCGACCCGCTCGCCCGACCACAGAGCGCGTTCGCCCTGCAGCGCATGCTTACCCCGTCCTCATCGCCTACCAAGGAAGAATCATGACCCCACGTCCCGATGGCCGCACCCCTGCAGCGCTGCGCCCGCTGACCATTACCCGCCACTACACGCGCCACGCCGAAGGCAGCGTGCTGGTCGAATTCGGCCATACCAAAGTTCTCTGCACGGCCAGCGTCGAGGAACGCGTGCCGCCCTTCCTCAAGGGCAAGGGACGCGGCTGGGTGACCGCCGAATACGGCATGCTGCCGCGCTCCACCCACACGCGCACCGACCGCGAGGCAGCCAAGGGCAAGCAGTCGGGACGCACCCAGGAAATCCAGCGCCTGATTGGCCGCTCTCTGCGTGCCATCACCGATCTCAAGTCACTCGGCGAACGCCAGATCACGCTCGACTGCGACGTGCTGCAGGCGGATGGCGGCACGCGCTGCGCCGCCATTACCGGCGCCTGCGTGGCGCTGCACGATGCGCTGGCCGGCCTCGTCGCCGCCGGCAAGCTGGTGGCTCACCCGATGAAGGATTTCGTCGCCGCCGTATCGGTCGGCATTGTCGGCGGAACGCCAGTCCTTGATCTCAATTACGACGAGGACTCCAGCTGCGACACCGACATGAACGTCGTGATGACCGGCGCCGGCGGCCTATGCGAAATTCAGGGCACGGCCGAGGGCGAGCCCTTTACCCGGGCCGAACTCGACGCGTTGCTGGCGCTGGCGGAAAAAGGCATCAGCGAAATCGTCGCCGCGCAAAAGTCGGCGCTGGCGTGACGGCAAGCGACGGGCTCTCGGTGAAGAACCCCTACGGCGGGGAGGACGTCGTCTACCGCCGCCCGCAAACCATCATGGACGGAATTGCCATGCTGGAGGCCGAGAGCGCGGAAATGCTGGTGCGCTTCGCCGCTTTATTGAACAAGGACTAACGCCGTGATCTATCTGAATGTCCAGCATTTGCGCCGTTGCATCGACACGCTCGACTCGTCCCTGATGCTTTACCGGCAGGCGCCGGCGGGCGATATCCGGCAGGAGGTGTTTCGCAACGCCATCGTCAAGAGCTTCGAGTTGACGCAGGAGGTGGTTTTCAAACTGCTTCGCAAGGCATTGAAAGCCTATGGCCACGGCGGCAAGAAACTCGAAACCCTGCTCGCCCCGTTTCTGGCCGACGCAAGGCAACTCGCCGAGGTGCTCGATCAGAAATTTGGTCCGACAGCACACGCCACGCCGCCCGCCCAATGAACCGCTCGACGCTCCACCTTCCACCGCGCTATCTGGTGTTGGTGCAGGCCCTCCTGCACCAACACCTGCCGCAAGCCGAAGTCTGGGCCTACGGTAGCCGTGTGCGCGGCGATTGCCACGACACCAGCGACCTCGATCTGGTGGTCCGCAACCCCGCCGACCTGTCGCGTCCCCTGCCAAATCTGGCGGATGTGATGGAAGCCTTCAGCGAAAGCAACCTGCCGCTGATTGCGCAGATCGTCGATTGGGCGCGCATCCCGCCGGCGTTTCACGCCGAAATCTTGGCGGGGTATGCAGTGCTGCAGCGGGCAGACGACGAGGAAAGCCCCGCCAGCGCCGACTTTGGGGGCTTCGACTGATCCGGTATGATTCC
>CAZAWN010000048.1:8255-12415 GCA_964488825.1 uncultured Methyloversatilis sp.
AGGTGGTCGACTTCAAGCCCTTTCTGTCGCGTTCGGTGCACCCGGATATTCGGGCCTATCTTGACCCCGTGCGTTTTGCGACTTTCCGTATTGAATACGGCGAACTGGTGTGGGGCGACTACGATCTTTGTTTTCCGATCAACGACCTCTATCGCAACCAGTTGGAAAAGCTGGACATGCTCGAAGAGGCAGCTTGATGCGCCAAGCGCCGGCTGCCAGAAATTTCTTTACCTGACGGGATACCGCCCCATGAAACAGATCGTTTTGGCTTCCAACAACGCCGGCAAGCTGCGCGAATTCGGCCAGATGCTGGCCGAGATCGACATCGAAGTCCTCCCGCAGAAACACTTCAACATCCCCGAGGCGGAAGAGCCGCATGTCACCTTCGTCGAGAACGCCCTCGCCAAGGCACGCCACGCGTCCCGGCTGACCGGCCTGCCGGCGTTGGCCGACGATTCGGGGATTTGCGTCAGCGCGCTCGGCGGCGCGCCGGGGGTGTATTCGGCCCGCTATGCGCAAACTGAGGCCGGGGAGCCCAAATCCGACGAACGCAATAACCAGAAACTCGTCGCTGACTTGCAGGGCAAGGTGGATCGCCGCGCGCATTACGTCGCGGTGCTGGTGTTCGTCCATCACGCCGACGACCCGCAGCCGATCATCTGCGAAGGCGAATGGCACGGCGAGGTGATCGATACTCCGCGCGGCGCCAACGGTTTTGGCTACGACCCCTATTTCCTGGTGCCCGAGTTGAACCAGACCGTCGCCGAGATCGCCGCCGAGGAAAAGAACAAGCGCTCACATCGCGGCAAGGCCTTGGCCCAGCTCATCCAACGCCTGAAGCTCGACGCTTGATAGCCATTCGTGCCGTCCCGCCAGCGCCGACTTTTCTGGCAGTTCCGCTGGCACTCTATGTCCACTGGCCCTGGTGCGTGCGCAAGTGTCCGTATTGCGACTTCAACTCCCACGAGTCTGCGCCACAAGAAGCCGCCTATCTCGACGCACTGATCGCCGACCTCGAAGCCGCGTTGCCGGCGATCTGGGGTCGGCCCATCGTTTCCGTTTTCATCGGCGGCGGCACGCCCAGCCTGATGTCGGGCCAAACCGTCGATGCGCTTCTGGCGGCGCTGCGCGCGCGCCTGCGCCTGCTGCCCGAGGCCGAGATCACCCTGGAGGCGAATCCTGGCACGGTCGAGACGGAACGCTTCAAGGCCTATCGGGATGCCGGCGTGAACCGGCTCTCGCTCGGCATCCAGAGCTTCGCCGACACCAAGCTCGCCGCGCTCGGGCGCATCCATTCCGGCGACGAAGCGCACCGCGCCATCGAGATTGCGCAACGCCATTTCGCGCGCATCAATCTCGACCTGATGGTCGCCCTGCCCGGCCAGACGCTGGCTGAAGCGCGGCACGACATCGCCACCGCCCTCGCCAGCGGGGTGTCGCATATCAGTGCCTACCATCTGACGCTGGAGCCGAACACGGCCTTCTTTCACGCGCCGCCGCCGCTCCCCGACGAGGACCTCGCCGCCGACATGCTGGAGATGGCCGAAGCCGAACTACTCGCCTCCGGCTTTTCCCACTACGAAACTTCCGCCTTCGCCTTGACGGGACAGGAGTGCCGCCACAACCTGAACTACTGGGGCTTTGGCGACTATCTGGGTATTGGCGCCGGCGCACATTCGAAAATTTCAGATCACGCCGGCATTCGCCGCGATGCCCGGCCGCGCCATCCGAAGGACTATCTGGCTGATCCTATCGCACGCGACTGGCAGCCGATCGCGCCGGAAGACCTGCCCGGCGAATTCATGATGAACGCGCTGCGCCTCACCGACGGCGTGCCGCTGGCCTGGTTTTCCGAACGGACGGGATTGCCGCTGGCCGCCATCGAAAAGTCGGCGCTGGCCGGACGGCATCAGGGCCTGCTGGAGGTGGTGGATGATCGGCTGCGTCCCACCGCGCAGGGTCGCCGCTTTCTCAACCGGCTGATTGGCCTGTTTCTTTCCGACTGAACAGTACATCCCAAACGCCGTGGCCGAGCCGCAGGCCGCGCGTCTCGAACTTGGTCTGCGGCCGCCACGCCGGACGCGGCGCAAATCCGGTCGCGGTGTTTTGCAGAAATGCTTCGGCGGACAGCACATCGAGCATCTGCTGCGCGTATTCCTCCCAGTCGGTGGCGCAATGCAGGTAGCCGCCGGGCGCGAGACGCAAGGCCAATTCATGCACGAAGGGCGGCTGGATCAAGCGCCGCTTGTGATGGCGCTTCTTCGGCCAGGGATCAGGGAAGTAGACATGAATCCCGGCGAGCGAACCCGGCGCGATCATGTCGCGCAGCACCTCGACAGCGTCGTGCTGGATGACGCGCAGATTGGTCAGTCCGCGCGTCTCGATTTCCTTGAGCAAGCTGCCGACGCCGGGCGTATGCACCTCGATGCCGAAGTAGTCGTGGTCGGGATGCGCGGCGGCGATGTGCGCCGTGGTCTCGCCCATACCGCAGCCGATTTCCAGAAAACGCGATGCGGTGCGGCCGAACACGTGGGTCGGGTCGATCAGCTGCGTCGCATAGGGAATGCCCCACCGCGGCAGGCCATCGTCGTAGTAGCGCTGCTGCGCGTGCGAGACGCGCCCTTGGCGCAGCACGAAGCTGCGGATATGCGCCCGCGGGACGGCGTTAGCGTTGTCCGGAGTGTCCTCTGTTGTCATTGCTCTTCTCGAGTTGTGCCGCAAAATCGTAACGGGGCTGACGCAAAGCTTCCGGGAAGCTGGCGCAAGCATCCTGCAGGTTGATGGAACCCAGCGAGGGGTAGATGGTTTCCTTCAGCTTGAACAAACGTGCGACATCCTGCCAGGTAGCGCGTTCGGCCAGTGCGCCGTAATGGTGGGCAGCGAGACTGCGGTAGCTAGCTTCGATGGCGCTTTCCTGCGCGGGATGCCAGGTTGCGTAGGCCTGCTGGACGGCATCCGGGTCTTCCGCCTTGTCCAGACAGGCCGACAGTAGCAGATGGATACTGTGGGCCAGCCCGAATATCTGTTGCCTGAGCAACAGATCGGGGTCGTCGAAGGCGTAACCGTGGCGTACGGGCTCGATGGACGGGAGCGAGGGCAGGGTGGCTTGTTCCACCGGAGCAGATGTCTCGGCCAGCGCCTGGCCGCTTACCGCCAGCGCCAGCATCACAGATGCCAGCAACGCAGGCTTCACTTGCCGCCGATCATTCCTGTCGTGGGAGAGCTTGGGCTGGCGGAGTAGAGCTTCTTCGGCATGCGTCCGGCCAGAAAAGCCTCACGCCCGGCTTCGACAGCCTTCTTCATCGCGCCGGCCATGCGTACCGGGTCTTTCGCGCCGGCGATCGCCGTGTTCATCAACACGCCGTCGCAGCCCAACTCCATCGCGATGGCGGCATCCGAGGCGGTACCGACGCCGGCATCGACGAACACCGGCACCTTGGCCTTTTCGAGGATCAGGGCCAGATTCCACGGGTTGAGAATGCCCATGCCGGAACCGATCAGAGAGGCCAGGGGCATCACTGCGACGCAGCCGATGTCTTCGAGCATCTTCGCCTGGATCGGGTCGTCGGAGCAATACACCATCACCTGAAAGCCGTCTTTCACCAAGGTTTCGGCGGCTTTCAAGGTTTCGGGCATGTTCGGAAACAGCGTTTGCGGATCGCCCAGCACTTCAAGCTTGACCAGCGCATGGCCGTCGAGCAGTTCCCGCGCCAGACGCAGGGTGCGGATGGCCTCGTCGGCCGAATAACAGCCGGCGGTGTTGGGTAAATAGGTGTACTGCGAGGGCGGCAGGGCGTCGAGCAGCGAGGGCTGGTTCGGGTCCTGGCCAATATTGGTGCGACGGATCGCCACCGTGACGATCTCGGCTCCGCTCGCCGCCACGGCCTGACGGGTTTCGTCGAAATCCTTGTATTTGCCGGTGCCGACCAGCAGGCGCGAAGCATAGGTCTTGCCAGCGATAACGAGTGTATCTTGCATAGTGGCTGTCTCTTTCGTGAATTATCTTTCGCGAATTAGCCGCCGCCGACGGCAACGACAATTTCCAGTTGGTCACCCGCCTCGACGGGCGTAGTCGAATGCAGGCTTTTCGGCACGATTTCGCCGTTCTTCTCCACCGCCACGCGTTTGCCCGCCAGTCCCTCGCACACCAGCAAACCGGT
>CAZAWN010000048.1:12515-15830 GCA_964488825.1 uncultured Methyloversatilis sp.
AATTTTACCTTGGTGCATGCCCCGCCCCCGCGGCAAGGACGCAGAATCGAATCAATCTAGCGCCTCGCCAAACGCCGCCTGAAAGCGGGCAGCGATTTCCGCACGCGCGGGCTTATGGTTCTGCCCGCCACGATGGGCGATCTTGAAGCTGCCCATCAGCGCGGCAAGTCGACCAGTCTTTTGCCAGTTCCAGCGGCGCTGGATGCCGTAAAGCAGACCGGCCCGATAAGCGTCGCCGCAACCGGTCGGATCAAGCACCTGTTCGGCCGGCACAGCGGGGATATCGATCTGCGCTCCATCGGCATAGATGCGCGAGCCGTTGCCGCCGAGCGTGACGATCAGCGCCTTCACTTCGCGCGCCAGCTCTTCGAGCGACTTGCCGGTGCGCTCGGTGAGCAGCTTGGCTTCGTAGTCGTTCACAGTGCAGTAGTCAGCCAGACCGACGAATTCGAGCAGATCGGTGCCGTCGAACATGGGCAGACCCTGGCCCGGATCGAAGACGAAGGGAATGCCTTGCTCCTTGAACTGGCGTGCATGCTGGAGCATGCCGTCGCGACCGTCCGGTGCAACGATGCCGAGCGTGACATCGCGGGCATCGGCAATGCGATTGAGGTGAGAGAAGTTCATCGCGCCCGGATGGAAGGCGGTGATCTGGTTGTCGTCGAGGTCGGTGGTGATGAAGGCCTGCGCGGTAAAGGTGTCCGGCACCTGGCGTACATGCGTCGCGGCAAGGCCAAGCTTCTGCAGGCGGGCGAGATACGGCGCGGCATCGTCGCCGACCGCTGCCATGATCAGCGGCGCGCCCTCGAGCAGCTTCAGGTTATAAGCGATATTGCCGGCGCAGCCGCCATACTCGCGGCGCATGTCGGGGACGAGGAAGGCAACGTTGAGGATGTGGATCTGTTCCGGCAGGATGTGATTCTTGAAGCGATCCTTGAACACCATGATGGTGTCGTAGGCGAGCGAGCCGCAGATGAGGGTATGCATGACGTGGCTTTCAGGGATAGAAAAGATAGAGACGGTAACCGATCGCGGCAAGGCCATCGGCAACAAGGTGCAGCTGGATATCGATGCTGCTGCGCGGCTTGAACCCCTGCGCCGGATCGCGGTCGGCTGGCAAATAATCGGCCGGCGTCAGCACCTTGCGCACCAGCGCCTCGTCGCGGGGGCCGGTAAGGGTCAGTTCAAGATGGGGATAATCCAGCGCAAACCTGGCGCGATTTCGAATCTGGGCGGTCAGCAGCAGCGTATCGCCTTCCGGAACAAGATCGGAGCTCTCTATGCTGGCCTGATCCGGCTGCAGCGGACGCGGCACCGTGCAGCCCAGCAGCGCGCAGCCTTCAACAAGGAGGGGGCGCATTCCCGGGGCATGGACAGCCAGATCGCTGCGGAAGATGTAGAGCAAATGGGCGCTGGCAAACAACGTAAGCACTACGATACCCGCCATCCAGGGCCATTTTCGCCGCGGCGACGGGGAAGTGTCCTCGACCGAACGCCATTTTTCGGGGATGCGCTCCTCCTCAGTCAGGGAGACGGGAGCCGAATCCGGTTCCGTTACGGGAGTGGTTTGCCCGGCCGCTATGTAGTTGGTCGCCGTATCAGGGCTTGTTTGCGTGGGCGGGAGGAATTCCTCGGGCAGCTCCGGTACATCCGGTACATAGTCCGGCACGTCCTGCAGAGCGGACTCCTCCGTGCCGGCCGGGGTTTCCGGCGCGCTGGAAACGCTTGCCATTTCAGGCGGTGGGGGTTCCTGCGGAACCGGCCCGGTAGCCGGGGCTTCATCGCCCAATGTGTCCAAGGCATCGAACACCTCGTCGCAAACGCCGCAGCGCACATTGCCCATGCGCAGCTTGAGTTGCGTGGGTGTAACGCGAAAACGGGTCTGGCAGTAGGGACAGCGGGTCAGCATGCGACCAGTTTACTTGATGCCCTCAAGCCGCACCCAACCCTCATGCGTGGCTCCGACATGCAGCGCCAGGTAAGGCGCGTAGGCGGCAATGACCTGTTCCGCCTGACTTTCGAGTACGCCCGACAAGGCCAGTTGTCCTCCGCGATTCAGTCGTGCGCAGAGCAGCGGGGCCAGCAACATCAAAGGATTGGTGAGGATATTGGCGACCACGCAGTCGAAGCGTTCTTCCAGGCTATCGTTTGAACGCGCCAGTCTCAGGGCAACGCCATTGCGTGAGGCGTTGTCATTGGCCGCCGTCAGGGCGGCCGGATCAATATCCACGCCCAGGACGCTCCCGGCGCCCAGTTTTAAGGCCGCGATGCCGAGAATGCCCGAGCCGCAGCCGTAGTCGAGGACGGAGCAGGCGGGAGCGACACGGGCTTCCAGCCATTGCAGGCACAGCCGCGTGGTGGGATGGCTGCCGGTGCCGAACGCGAGGCCGGGGTCGAGTTCCAGATTGATGGCGCTCGGATCGGGCGCCTGATGCCACGAGGGAACGATCCACAGCCGGCCGGAGATGCGGATCGGGTCGAACTGGGATTGGGTGAGGCGCACCCAATCCTGTTCGGCGACCTCAATCAATTCGGCAGGCGAACTGGCCGAAATTCCTGCGTTGTCGACAGCGGCTGCGATGCGGTCACGCAGGTCTTCCGCTGGCTCGAATAGTGCGATAACGCGGCTGACCTCCCAGATGGGCGTCGCAAAGCTTCCCTCGGAACCGGGTTCGCCGAACTGGGGCGTTTCGAGTTCCGTGCCCGCCAGCGCATCCTCGACCGACACGGAAATCGCACCTGCCCCCAGCAGCGCGTCGGAAAGCGCCTCGGCATGCGCCGCATCGGTTTCGATGCTTGCTGAAATCCACATTATTTGCGGTTGGCTTCCTCGCGGGCAGCGAGTTTCTCTTCCAGGTAATGAATGCTTGCCCCGCCCTTGATGAAATTCTGATCGAGCAGCAGGTCCTGATGGAGAGGAATATTGGTCTTGATGCCATCCACCATCATCTCAGACAACGCAATGCGCATGCGGCGAATCGCCTGTTCGCGCGTGTCGCCGTAGGAAATCACCTTGGCAATCATCGAATCGTAGTGCGAAGGCACGGTGTAGCCCGAATAAACATGCGAATCGATGCGGATGCCGGGGCCACCAGCCGGATGCCAATTGGTGATTTTGCCGGGGGAAGGGGTGAATTTGAAGGGGTCTTCGGCGCAAATGCGGCACTCGATGGAGTGCCCCTTGATCTCGATGTCGCGCTGGCGCAGCCACAGTTTTTCTCCCGCTGCCACGCGAATCTGCGCCTGGACGATATCGACGCCGGTGACCAGTTCCGTCACCGGGTGTTCGACCTGCACGCGCGTGTTCATCTCGAT
>CAZAWN010000049.1:0-7842 GCA_964488825.1 uncultured Methyloversatilis sp.
TTACTACACAACATATGCCGAATAAATTCATCCTGTCGTTTGCACTTGCCATCACTCTTTCAGCCTGTAGCAAGCCAGTTGAAGACACTCGCCCAGGCCAACCCGTCAAGACGCGCCAGACTGCGTTCAAGGAGATGCTGCGGGTGTTCGAACCGATGGGAACCATGCTGCGTGATGGCAAGTACAATGCCGGCAAGTTCGAACTCATGGCCGCTGAACTGATCACCAAACGGGATGCGCCATGGATGCATTTCACCCCCGATACCAACTATCCCCCCACCAAGGCCAAGCCTGAGGTCTGGGAGAAACAGGCCGAGTTCGAGAAGGCGCGGGTCAGCTTTTTCAATTCAACCGATGCCTTGTTGGTCGCAGCGCAGGGCAAGGAACTCAAGGGCGTGACGGATGCCTACGCCAAGGTGTATGACGATTGCCAGTCCTGTCACCAAACGTTCAAGAAGAAGTGAGATGGATGCTGCGTTTCTCTGGAGCACCTCATGACCAATAATAATCATGGGGATGCCAAAGGTGACTCGCCAGGAAGATCGTCGATCATCCAGATTGCCGTGGGGATCGCCGGGGCCTTGATGCTGTTGCTATTGGTCGTACTGGGAATCGCCGCCTCGAAACTCTAAACAACGATGGACTCGCAAACAAACATGACAGACGCTGCAAGGCCAAACCCGCTGGTCGAACTGACCATTACCCTGATCATTCCTGCACTGATCCTGATGAAACTATCCGGGCCGGAGGACTTGGGCGCTGCCAATGCTTTGGCGCTGGCCTTGAGTTTCCCGCTGGCATGGGGTATTCGTGATTTCTGGAATCGGAGGAAAGTCAATTTGTTCGCTGCGCTGGGCGTTATCAGCACCGTCCTGACCGGTGGCATCGGGCTGCTGGAACTGGACACGCAATGGCTCGCCGTCAAGGAAGCCGCTGTCCCTGGCCTCATCGGCCTGGCCGTATTGGGGTCGACCTACACGCGCTATCCGCTGGTGAAGACAATTTTGCTGAACCCGGCCATTATCGATGTGGCCCGTTTACAGGAGAGACTGAATGCGCATGGCGCGAGCAAAGTTTTTGAGGCGCACCTGTTACGCGCAACATGGATGCTGAGCGGTACCTTTTTCTTTTCGTCTGCAATGAACTATTTCCTGGCAACCTACATTGTCGTCAGTCCCGCTGGCACGCCCGCGTTCAATCAAGAACTCGGGCGACTGACATTGCTCAGCTATCCATTCATTGCCCTACCATCGATGGTGATGATGGTCTTCGTGATGTATTACCTTGCGCGCACAACACGAAAGCTGACCAGCCTGAACTTTCAGGAGTTTTTGGGTTCGACCAAGGCTTGACTTTCATTGTCAGAACAGGAGCCAGGCTCCTGGCTGGCGCTTGGAATCGAGCGTGCATACAAGAGACCGGATCTCGACCATTCGGTGGTGCACGTATAATCCTGGCCACTTGTGGTAATGCTCTCCGGAGGCGCGACATGAGACTGACAAGCTGATGGATACTGCCACCGTCGATCCGATGCTCAAACCGCCAACAGCCAAGTCCCGACGCGTGACGAATAACGCCATCAGACCTACTTCCCGCTGGTTTCGTTGATTGCGCCACGGCAACCGCAAGCTTTATAGCTCCCATGACTCATCTGCGCGACTTGCCCCCCTTCCCGTTGTTGCAGTTCTACGCCACATCGCCCTACGGCTGTTCCTACATGCCCGGCCGGGCGGCACGCTCGCAGGTGGCCACGCCGAACCACCTGATCGACACACCGACCTACAGCGAACTGGTGCAGATCGGCTTCCGGCGCAGCGGCGTGTTCACCTACCGCCCGTGGTGCGACACCTGTCGCGAATGCGTGCCGGTGCGGATTCCCGTCGCGGCCTTCCAGCCCAAGCGCAACCAGCGCCGCACCTGGGCGAACCATGCCCCACTGGTCGCCCACGAACGGCCCCTGGTTTATCGCGAGGAACACTACGCCCTCTATCAGCGTTACCAGTACGCTCGTCACTGGGGCGGCGGGATGGACGACGACAGTCGCGACCAGTACGCTCATTTCCTCCTGCAATCCCAGGTCGATACCCGGCTGGTCGAGTTCCGCGAGGGCGATCTCCTGCGCATGGTGTGCATCATTGATGTGCTCGACAGCGGGCTTTCATCGGTCTACAGCTACTACGAACCGGACTTGCCGCACACCAGCTACGGCACCTACGCAATTCTCTGGCAGATCGACCAGTGCCGCCGGCTCGGTCTGCCCTACCTTTATCTCGGCTACTGGATACGGCACAGCCTGAAAATGGCCTACAAGGCCCGCTTCCGACCGCTCGAAGCTTTGCAGAACGGCCACTGGACGCTGCTTGACAGCACTTGAACGTCGAATTGCCGTCCCGCCAGCGCCGAGTTTCCTCACCCAAACCCTGGAATGCCCTCATGCTCCCCTACTGCCTCGTCAAACCTTTCGTCCTCGCACTCGATCCCGAAACCGCGCACGAGATGTCCATTGCCGGTTTGCGCACCCTGGGGGCCGTACTCCCAGGCGGCGGTCCTTTGCCCGATACGCCGGTAACGGTGATGGGCCTGAGCTTTCCCAACCGCATCGGTCTGGCCGCTGGCCTGGACAAGAACGGCGAAGCCATTGACGCACTGGCCGGCTGGGGCTTCGGTCATATCGAGATCGGCACCGTCACACCGCGCCCGCAGCCGGGCAACCCCAAGCCACGCATGTTCCGCCTGCCGCAGGTGGAGGGCATCATCAACCGCATGGGCTTCAACAATCACGGTATCGACGCACTGATCGCCAACGTCCGCGCGTCGCGCTATCGCGGCATCCTCGGCATCAATATTGGCAAGAACGCCGACACGCCTATCGAACGCGCCGCCGACGATTACCTCATCGGACTGGACAAAGCCTACCCGCACGCCAGCTACATCACAGTCAATATCTCCTCGCCGAACACCAAGAACCTGCGGGCCTTGCAGGGGGAGTCCGAACTCGACGCCCTGCTCGGGTCGCTCAAGGCGCGCCAGGCCGAGTTGGCCCAGCAACATGGCAAGTACGTGCCGCTCGCCTTGAAAATCGCACCCGACCTCGACGACGCCCAGATCGTCAATATCGGCGACGCCTTGAAACGCCACCGTATCGATGCGGTAATCGCCACCAACACCACGCTTGATCGGAGCAAAGTCACCGGACAGCCGCATGCCGAGGAAACCGGAGGACTCTCCGGCGCTCCCTTGTTCGAGACGTCCACGCAGGTGGTGAAAAAACTCGCCGCCGCTCTGGCGGGCGAAGTTCCGATTATCGCTGTCGGTGGCGTCACCGATGGCGCCAAAGCCAAAGCCAAGCTGGCCGCGGGCGCGATGCTCGTGCAGGTCTATTCCGGGCTGATTTACCGCGGACCGGGGCTGGTCAAGGACTGCGTTGCCGCAACACGCAGTTCAATCCAGACTTAAACGCAACATCAGTTCGCGCACATCCGGCGCCAGCAGGGTTTCGGCCTGGGTGGCGGCACGCTCAAGTTCGCCGCTGAAACTCAGGCGCTGAAGTTCGTCTTCGCACAGGATGGCGTTGCCGAGCAAGTGATCGACCAGCGCTACAAACAAGGGCTTGTCGGCGAATTCCGGGGTGGTTCCAGCGTGCATCAGGGCGAGGCGCTGGCCGAGCAGCACGCTGCGTTCGAGGAGCTCCGTGCGGGTCAGGCGCCCGCTGCCGGCATGGCGCAGCACCGTCAGGACGAGGAAATAGCGCTCCATCTGTGGTCGCAGGATTTCGGCCAGCCAGTGCAGGTCGGCACGCGCCAGCGTGTTCGGGCCCGGTGCTTGCAGCAGGTCGCCCACGCGTTCGATCAGGCCGCGCGCGGCGAGGCGATCCAGCGTCAGTTCCATCATCAACGGCAGCTCGGCCTCTTCCTCGCGGAGATAGAGACTGGTACGCATCAGGCCGAACAGGTCGGCAAGCGTTTCCAGCAGTTTGGCGCGCGTTAGCGGGCCATGCTGCACCAATAGACAGGCAATCAAGGACTGCAGCGCGAACAGATGTAGCACGTTGTTGCGGAAATAGGCCAGTTGCGCCGCCTCGTGCGCATTGGCTTCGATCAGGGCGCCAAGCGGATGCTCGATGCGTCGCACGGCGGCCAGTTTCAACGCGGCGGCAATGCAATCGATGCCCGTCGACGGGGCAGCGAGATAGTCGGACTCGACCAAGGCCTGCAAATGCTCGATCTGTCGCGCGAGCACATCCAATCCGGCGGTGGCGCGCGGCATCGCCAGCAGCGCCAGCCCGACCAGATTGGCCGGATTGACCACGGCCGCAGCATTGATGCGGCGCGATAGTTCAAGGGCAATGGCGCCGACGGCGGCGCGCTGCCAATCGCCTTCACTCGATGCCGTCCGCCAGTCGGGGTGGTGCGCGTCAAGCCAGTCGGCGAGCGGCAGCGGCGCGCCGAAATTGACGTAGACCTTGCCGAAATGCCGCCGCAACACCCGCACCGCGGAGAGAAGGCCGAGCAGCGATTCGCGCTGCTTCGGTTGTCCCGACAACTCGCCGACAAAACTCGCCCCTTCCGGCAACTTCTCGTAACCGAGATAAATCGGCACGAAAACCAATGGGCGTTCATGCCGCCGCAGGAAACTTTGTACCGTCATCGCCAGCAGACCCGCCCTGGGCGGCAGCATGCGCCCGTTACGGCTGCGTCCGCCTTCGATGAAGTATTCGAGAGGGAAGCCTTGCGCCAGCATGCGGTGAAGGTATTCGGCAAACACGGTGGCGTAGAGCGGGTCGCCCTTGAAACTGCGACGCAGGAAGAAAGCGCCACCGCCGCGCAGAATCCGCCCCAGGATCGGCAGGTTCAGATTGTCCCCGGCGGCCACGTGAGGCGGCGTCAAACCGGCGCGGAAGATCACATAGGACATCAGCAGATAATCGATGTGGCTGCGATGACAAGGTAAATAGACCACGCTCTGTCCCGGCGCCACCCGCAGCAAGGCATCGAGATTGCGCACCTCGACGCCATCGAACAGACGTGTCCACACCCACGTCAGGAAGATTTCCCCGGCGCGCATCACGCTGTAGGAATAGTCCGAAGCGATGGCCAGAATATGGCGGCGCGCCCGTTCCCTCGCTGCTTCGAGGGTTATGTTGCGACGTTCGGCCTCTTCGGTCAGCGCGACATGCATTTCAGCCGACGCCAGCATGGCTTCGACCTGGGTCTGTCGATGGGAAACATCCGGGCCGATCGCCAGTTCGCGCTGGCGGCGAAAATGCACGCGCAACACGCGCGCGGCCTTCTTTGCCGCTCTGGCCGGATCGGGCGCATCCCGCAACAGCGCACGCAAGGAATACGGCTGACCAAAATGAACCAGCGTATGCCGTCCGTGCAGCAAAACCGCAAGCCAATGGCCAAACGGATGACGGCGCTGCCAGGATTCGGCCAGCAGGGCGCGCAGAATGCCGTCCTGCTGCTTCGGCGCCCGCCCCCACATCACGCTGACCGGCACGATTTGCACATCGGCCGAAGCATCCTTCGCCAGCGCCTCGATCAGGCGCGCCAGCCGCGGCGGCAGGCCGTGAATGTCGCGCGCCTTGCCGAACAAGCGCCAGCCGCCAGTCAGCGAAAACTCGGCGCTGGCGAGACGGCACGCGCCGAGTTTCAGCGCCGGGTCGACCGCCGGCAGGCCGTTGCTCCTGACCGCTTCGCGCAATACCCAGCGATCCGACCACCAGTTCTCGGCGAGCACATAGCAGACCGGACGCGTTTGATCGAGCGCGTATCCGCCTTCCGGAACAATGCGCAGCCGCACCCAGGGATGCAGCAGCCAGGAGACCAGTTTCATGAAACCGCGCGAGGCCATGATGATCGTCGATGAGTTGCGAGGGGGCCAGTATATTGCGCGGGTCGCCGTATGCGGCTACGATGCGAAACCGTCGCGCCAGGCGAACTCACCCTGCTCTTATTTCCCATGTCCGCTCCCGTATCCAAACCGTCTGTATCACGCAACCCGCTCCTCGAAACACTGAGCGCCACCTTCCCCGTATTTCGCGCCAGCCAGCCTCTGTCCATCGGCATCCACAAAGGCATCAAGCTACGCATGCCCGACGTGAACGATGGCGCATTGCGTACAACCCTCAAGGCCTACACCGCCTCGACCAAATACCTCAAGGCGATCGCCCACGGCAAGCAGCGTTTCGACCTCGACGGCAATCCCGCCGGGGATGTCACCGCCGAACAGCGCCAGCAGGCGCAGGACACGCTCAAGGAACGCTTCCGCAAGGCGGCGGAACGCAAGAAAGCTGAAGAAGAAGCCCGCCAGCGCGAGGAAAAACTGCTGCAGCTTGTCGATAAGTTCAAACGCCAGTAGCCGAGCTCGCATTACGTCCGGTTTGCCTCGGGTTTGACTGGCCGGCTCCGACGTTTTACCCACTTTTAGAGGCTTCAAATGAACATTACCCAGATCGCCCTCACCCGCCATACCTGCAAAGCCTACGACCCGACGCGCAAGTTGTCTGCCGAGCAGGTCGACCAACTGAAAACGCTGCTGCGCCATGCACCCTCGTCGGTCAATTCCCAGCCTTGGCATTTCATCCTTGCCGCCAGCGATGCCGCGAAAGCGCAAATCGCCAAAGCGACAGAGCATCCGATTTACGCCGCCAACTCACCGAAAATTCTGCAAGCGTCGCATATCGTCGTGTTGTGCGCTCGCACCGATTTCGACGACAAGCGCATCGCCCTGATTACGGATCAGGAAGAGCGCGACGGGCGCTTCCCCACCCCGGAAGCCAAGTCTGGCCAACTCAAGGGACGCAGCTATTACGTCGGAATGCATCGTTTCGATCTCAAGGACACCCAGCACTGGATGGAAAAGCAGGTCTATCTGGCGCTCGGCACGCTGCTGCTGGGTGCGGCCAGCTACGGTATCGACGCCACTCCGATCGAGGGCTTCGACAGTCACATCCTCAACGAAACACTTGGCCTGCGCGAAAAGGGGCTGACCAGCGTGGTGCTGGCGGCGCTCGGTTATCGCAGCGCCGAAGATTTCAACGCCAAGCTGCCCAAATCGAGATTGCCGGCCGATACGGTCATTAGCGAAATCTGACCCAACCGACTCCTGGGTCGTTCAGGCCTGCTGGGCGGCGAGTTCGGCGTGGAATGCCGCCAACCAGGCTTCACGGGTTGGCGGTGTGACGGGGCCGGACGCGAAGCGGATGCGCAGCGGCGTTTCGTCGATGATTGCATCGGCGCCGAAAGCATCTGCGCCGCGCAAACGGCAATCCGCGCGAGGCGCCTCACGATAGGCGGCGAGCAGCGCGGCTTCGTCATCCAGCGTCAGCGCCGGCGCTTCGACCAGGCGACTGCCTTCCAGCCAGTTAGCTTTGGCAAAACCGCCGACGGTCAGCACCTTCGCCGGTTCGAAACGATGAAACGCGAAATCCCCCAGCTGCAGAAAGCGCTCGGCATGGGGGTGATAGCGCAGATAACGCTCGACCAGCAAGGGCTCGGCAGCGATGGGATGAACCTCTCCGAGCAATGAAACACGCGCGCTCTCACCCTCGCCCAAGGGCTTGACGATCATCAGGCTGGCGCGCGGGTTGGCGCGCAGATTGCGGCTATGCTCGGCAAGGCCGGAGAGCAGAAACACCGGCCGATGATGCGCATCCGTGACAAAGGGCGCCACCGATGCGAAGGGAAAGCCTTCCAGCGTGGTCGAGTGCGTGGCCAATGCCGCATCCGGTACGGAATGCAGCAGATCAACAAGGAGTTCGAGGCGGGAGAGCATTTCTGGAAGGCTTCAGAGCGATGCGCCGGCCAGTTTGACGCCAAAGCCGATGAACATGCCGCCCAC
>CAZAWN010000049.1:7942-15748 GCA_964488825.1 uncultured Methyloversatilis sp.
TCAGAGCGATGCGCCGGCCAGTTTGACGCCAAAGCCGATGAACATGCCGCCCACGCCGCCGGTTGCCGCTGCGGCGAGTCGCTGACGACGCCGGAACTGCTGGGCGAGGTGTACGCCGCCAAAGATCAGGATTGACAGATACACGGCGCTGCAGACCTGCACGATCACGGCCAGAATGAGAAAGGAGATTTCCGGGTGCGGATAATCCGGTGAGACGAACTGGATGAAGAAAGAGATGAAAAACAAAATGGCCTTGGGATTCATCAGACTAATCAACAAAGCCGTCCGAAACGGATGGGATGGATCTGCCGGAGGGGCCGGATCGGGCGGGGCGGCGGCGACGGCTCCCCGCCGCCAGGTCGTCCAGGCGGAACGCAGCAAGCCGAGACCGAGCCAGCTCAGATAGGCAGCACCGGCGTACTTGATCCCCAGAAACAGGGCTGGTGTAGCTTGCAGCAAGGAAGCCACGCCGGTGGCCGACAACAGCATCAAGATCGCGTCGCCGACGAAAATTCCACAAGCGCCGCGGTAGCCCGCGCCGACACCCCAGCGCGAAGCGATGGTCATCACATACAGGGAGTTCGGCCCCGGCAACAGCACGATGAAGATCGTGCCGAGAATAAACGCGCTAAGGTCGGTAATGCCATAGAACATGTGTCTTCCTTATAGTCCTTGCGTTGAGTGGACAACCCGGCGCTGGATGACAGCAGCCGCCCCTGCATTCTACGGGGCGTCCGTCAATACGCCACCGGCACCTGCTTCCAGTCAGTGGTGTAGCCGGGCGACATCCGCTCGCGCTTCATCTGCCAGGTTTTCCGGATGCCCTCGGCGGCCGAACGCAGCGTTCCTCTGCCCCAGATCGCGTTGATCCGATCCATCGTCTGCATCAGGCGGAGATTATCCTGCGAGGTAGGGAACAGGTTCAGCTGCGCCTGCGTCCTGTCCGTCAGTTCAAGCAGCGTCACCCCGGCCTTCTGGTAGGCAAATCCGGCGCGATAAATGCGCTTGAGGCCCCACAAAGCGGCGCGCGTCAGCCGCAGGGTATCGTCCGTCGCTTCCGGCAAGGGGATGGTCAGGCCGCGCTGATACTGCGGTGCATCCTTGTGCGGATTGGTGCGTATGAATACCTGCATCATGCCGGCCAGCGAGCCCTGCGCACGCAGCCGCTCGGCCGCGTTGGCGATATAGCTCGCCACGGCCTCCCCGAGCGGCTCAAGCTCATACACATAGGCGCCGAACGAACGCGAGGACTGAATTTGCTGCTTGTTCGGCGCTGTATGCGCCAGATCGCTGCAGGGAACGCCGTTCAATTCGGCCACTGTGCGCTCCAGGACCACCGAGAATCGCTCGCGCAACAGCTTCGGGTTCGCAGTGCGCAAGTCCTCCACGCTGGCAATGCCGAGATCGGCCAACTGGCGCGTCAATTGCCGCCCCACCCCCCAGACTTCATCGGCTGCAATGCCGGAAAGAAGGCGCGACAGTTCAATCGCCGTGATCCGGCCGAAATCGCACACCCCCTCTTCCCCGGCCAGTCCCTTCTTGGCGCAATGATTGGCGAGCTTGGCCAGGGTTTTGGTCGCAGCAATGCCGACGCAGACCGGAAGGCCAAGCCATTGTCTGACCCGAGTGCGGATGGCTTTCCCATAGTCGAGCAGATCGATATGTGCGAAGCCGGCGAGACCAAGAAAGCACTCGTCGATGCTGTAAATCTCCTGATCGGGAGAATATTGCCCGAGCACCGCCATCATGCGATTGCTCATGTCCGCATAAAGAGCGTAATTACTGCTCAAGGCGACGATGCCATGCTGCCGTGCCAGTTCTTTCATCTGGAACCATGGCGTGCCCATCTTCACGCCCAGCACCTTGACTTCGTTGCTTCTCGCCACGGCGCAACCGTCGTTGTTCGAGAGAACCACCACCGGCCTGCCTTCGAGCCCAGGATTGAAGACACGCTCGCAGGACACGTAGAAGTTGTTGCCGTCGACCAGCGCGATCGTCATACGCGATGAATGCTCCAGCTCACCACGCCCCAGACGGAAAGCTCCTGCTCCGCCGCCACGAGAATATCCTTATGGCCCGGAGCGCCCGAGCGCAGCAAGATACCGTGCGGAATCCGGCATAACTGTTTGACGGTGAAAGCGCCATCAACAACAGCGACGACAACGTTGCGATCCTGCGGCTCCAGCGCGCGATCCACCAGCAGCAGATCGCCGTCGTGGATGCCGAAGCCGGTCATGGAGTGTCCCTGCACCCGGATGAAGAAGGTCGCTTCGCGGTGCTCGACCAAATGTTCGTCGAGACTCAGACGCTCCTCGTAGTAATCCGTTGCTGGCGACGGGAACCCGGCAGGAACGGGACGCGCCAGAAGCGGGCAGCCTGGTAGGGGGACGCAGGGCAACGGCAGGGAAAGTGAGCCCGTCAGGGAACCTGAATTCCCCGTGGCAGGAAGGTGCAGCATGGTAAATCGTCAGTTCAGGTAGCGTCGCACCAGACCGGTGACCACGCCGAAAATTTCGAGTTGCCCCTGTGGCCGGATGATCGGGTAGGCCGGATTGTGCGGCTTGAGGGCGAATCTGCCCTTCTCGACGATCAGTTCCTTGAGGGTGAATTCGTTGTCGACGATGGCAATCACGAAATCGCCGGCCTTGGCCGCCTTGGCACGCTCGACGACGACCAGATCGCCGTCGTGAATGCCAGCATCGATCATCGAATCCCCCTTGACCGGCGCCATTACCGTGCGCGAAGGCTGACGGACGAGATACTGGTCGATCAGGAACAACTCGCCCTGGGTCGGCTCGATCATGTCCGGCGCGCCGGCACGCACCGCCGCGTCGGCGAGGTGGCGTTCGAAGAAGCGCGGCGTCGGCATCCAGGCATCGTCGTCGGGTGTGCGTTCGACAAAACCGGCTTTTTCGAGTCGCTCCAGCAGCTTGCGGGCGGCGGTTTTGGAAGCAAAGCCAATCAGTTCGCAGATACGCTGCTGGGTCGGGATACGTTTGGCGTCGACGTAATAGTCGCGCAGGCGGTCAAGGTATTCGGTATCTCGGGCGGTATCGGAGGGAGGCATGGCGGTTTCCTTTCGACAGTGTCTTTACGAACACCATCGTAGTGCTCGTTTGAACACCTGTCAAGTAAAACATTGCTTTGAAAGCGACCCACCCGGTTTGCCAATAGGCAAGACCGTAATCGCTCACGACGGGTACGAGAGTTTCGAATACCCGTTGCCGCAGATGCGACAATCTGTCGCATTCCCCTCTGCTCCCGGTGGCAGTACATTGCGTGCCACAATGAACCGGATGGGGAACCCGCATGAATCAGCAGCCGAAAACAACACCCAACAATCCGCCGGAAATGGCGTCGCTACTGCTTGGCGCCGGTTTTGCGCTCGCTTCGCTGATCATCCTGCCGGCCGTCGCCCAGAAGATCGGCATGGGCTCCAGTCTGACCATCGCCCTGCGTGGCGCCCTGATGCGCGCCGCCAACCGATTCTGAAGTTATTCCTTCCGTTCGCCATTGCGTGGCTCGTCACTGCTTGCGGCGGCGAGCCGCCGGCAAACCTCAATACCGGTGATCGCGCACCGGCTTTCCAGACGCTTCAGCTTGACGGCAAGACCGTCAATTTCCCCGCTGATCTGACTGGCAAGCCTCTCGTGCTGCGCTTCTGGGCCGACTGGTGCAAGTACTGCGAACCGGAAATGAAACTTCTCGACAGGGTGCGGCTACGTCATGCGGATCGCTTCGCGGTGCTCGCGGTCAATGCCGGCCAGGATAAGCCGACCGTGGCAGCCTTCATGAAGAAACTCGGCGTTGGCTATACGGCAGCCCTCGACGAAAACGCCCGCATCGCAAAATCCTACGGCGTGGTCGGTTTGCCGACCAGCTTCCTGATTGATAGCCGAGGCATTGTGCGCGGCAAGATTATCGGCGAAGCGGACGAGGCGATGCTCGAACGCCACATCAAAATCCTGCTTGAATGATTGCCTGCGATCTTTGCGCCCTTGATTGCGGAAGCAAGCCGTTTACGCTGGAAGCGACGGAAGGTCCGCTGCATTTTTGCTGCGAAGGCTGTCGCGGCATTTACTCAATGTTGAACGAGATCAATGCGCCGCCAGTTCAAGTAGCGCAGAATGATGCCAACCTACCCGAAATACCCGAAAGGAAATCGCCATGATGAATATGCCAATGATGGATACCGCACGCCAGATGCCGCACATGATGGGCTCGATGATGTCGCACCCGATGACGACCGGAACAATGATGGCCGCAGGCGGTTTCGCCGCCGGCAAGGGCCTGCTGGGCGGATTGGTGCGCAACCCGCTGGTCTTCCTCGCGGCCGGCGTCGCTGCGGGATACCTGCTGTTCAAGTACGAAAAGGAAATCATCGAAGCTGCGGGCAAGCTCACCGGCATGGGCAAGGACTTCGCGCTGCACCAGAAGGAAACCCTGGACGACCTGATGGCCGAAAGCCAGACTGCGCCAAATACTCCCACCGTAGCCCGGGAGTAATGCACATGGAGGTCGGCCACATCGAAGTGTTGCAACGTGCTGAGGGTTATCTGCGTGTCCGGCTCCCGCAGCCCCTGCGCAGCCCGGTACTGGGCGCCTGCCTGGAAGACGGATTGCGCACCATGGCAGGCGTAGTGCGCACGAGTTGGCTGACCGTGGAAGGCAAGCTGGCGGTGCGCTTCGACCCGCAGAGACTGACCCATGCCGATATCGCCCGGCGCATCAAAGCGCTGCTGCCTTCCCCAGCCACGCCCGAGCACCCCGCTGAGGCAGCACCACAGTCAGTTGCGGCAACGAGCGAAAGCCCGGGCGAACGGCTCGGCGACCTGCGTGCCCATCTGCTTGCCGCCAGCCCGGAACGCTTCCGTTCGCTCCTCGAAAGCGCCACGACCGAGAAGGCGGTTACCAACTTCTTCAACGAAATTGTCGCCTTCTACCTCATCAAGACGCATTGGAACCTGATTCTCACGTTCTGGATCAAGGACCCGGTCAAGTACGGCAACGCCTGGCTGACGGTGTTCTATCTGATTTTCCTGCTGGTGAGATACCGCAAGTCGTGAGATTTTCGTGAAGCACTTCCGCATCGCCCATCGCCTGCCCTGGCGCATCCGGCTGATCGCGCCGCCGCTCGTCAAGCAGGCAGAGCGTTGCTACCTGATCGAGATTCTGCTGCGCAAGCATGCCGCGATCCGCGAGGTGCGCGCGGTGCAGGAAATCGGCTCGGTAACGATCCAGTACGACGCCGCGCAACTGCCCGAAGCGCGCCTCGTCGCGCTGGTCGATGCGGTGATCGGCAACCTGGCGCGCGCGGCACGTAAGAGTGCCGTCCAGCCAGCGCCGACTTTCGCGGCAGAGGGACCCGCACAGGAATGCCTCGCCGCCGTCGAAGGCATGACCTGCGCCTCCTGCGCGGCGCTGATCGAGCTCTCGCTCAAACGCGATCCGCGCGTCGAATCGGTCGCCGTCAATTACGCCGCCGAGACCGTCACGCTCAAGGGTCACCTCACCAAGGACGACCTGTTCAGCAGCATCGCAAAGCTCGGCTACGTCGCCCGCCCGATGGATACGCTGGCGCAGCGCCGTTTGCTCGTGGAACGCGAGAAAGCGCGACTGGAAGAAGCCAAGCAGCGGCTGCTGCACGCCGCCCTCGCCACCGTGCCGGTGATGATTTCCGGCATGCTGATGCACCGCTCGCCGGCCTTGCGGGTGATCGAACTGGCGCTCTCCGCCTACGTCGTCGCCGGTCCCGGCGGCAACATCTTCAAGAAGGCCTGGACGCTGGCGCAGCAACGCGAAGCCAACATGGATTCGCTGATCGCCATGGGCGCCGGCGCGGCCTTCCTCTACAGCATTCCCGGCGTGGCGAACATGCAGCACCACGTCTATTTCGAATCGACGGCGGCCATCCTCGCTTTCGTGCTCGGCGGCCGCTACATGGAGGAGCGGGCAAAAGGCAAGGCCTCCGAAGCGATCCGCAAGCTCATTGAACTACAGCCCGACACGGCGATCCGCGTTACCGACGGCGGCGACGAAACTATCAGCATCGATGATGTAAAACTCGGCGACATCCTGCGCGTACGCCCCGGCGACAAGGCGCCGACGGACGGTATCGTCCTGACCGGTAGCTCCGCCATCGACGAATCGCTGCTCACCGGCGAACCGCTGCCAGTCGCGAAAGCAGTGGGCGACAAGGTGGTTGGCGGCACGCTCAATGGCAATGGCAGCTTCACACTGCGCGTCACCGCCATCGGCACCGACACCGTGCTCTCCGGCATCGTCAAGCTGGTCGACCACGCGCAGGGCAGCAAGCTGCCAGTGCAGAAGCTCGCGGACCGCATCTCGGCACGCTTCGTCCCCGCCGTCGGCGGCGTCGCCGCCGCCACCTTCGCCGGCTGGCTGCTCGCCGGCCATCCGCTTGCCCGCTCGCTCTCGCACGCCGTCGCCGTGCTGCTGATCGCCTGCCCCTGCGCGCTCGGCCTCGCCACGCCCACCGCCATCATGGTCGGCACCGGCCAGGCCGCAAGGCGTGGCATCTACATCCGCAACGGCGAAGCGCTGGAAACTGCCGCGACGCTCGACACACTGGTGTTCGACAAGACCGGCACAATTACCGCTGGGAAACCCTCAGTGACAGACTTCATGGTCACCGATTTCCTGCCAGCCGCCGGTATGGATGAAACGCAACTGCTCGCCCTCGTCGCTGGTACCGAACAGCACTCGGAGCACTTCCTTGCCCGTGCGCTCGTCGCCTACACGCAAGCGAGAGCCGTCCCGCCAACGCCGACTTTTGAGTTCACCGCAACGCCCGGCCGCGGCGTGCAGGCCACGGCCAACAGCCAGTCGATCCGCATCGGCAACGCTGCCCTTCTCGAAGCCGCCGGCATTGATTGCCGCGCACAAGCGGTGCAAGCAGACGCCCTTGCCGAGCAGGGCAAGACACCGGTCTTCGTCGCCATCGACACGCAGTGCGTCGCGCTCTTCGCCATTGCCGACGCGCCGCGCGACGGTGCGCGCGAAGCCATCGCCCTGCTGCATCAACTCGGCCTGAAAACCATCATGTGCACCGGCGATGTCGAGGCCGCCGCTCGCCACGTCGCGCGCGAAGTCGGCATCGACGAAGTGATTGCCCGCGCCACACCCGCCGACAAACTTGCGCTGGTGGAACGTCTGAAAGCGGAAGGCCGCAAAGTCGGCATGATCGGCGACGGCATCAACGACGCCCCTGCCCTCGCCGCAGCCGCGGTCGGCTTTGCCATCGGCGGCGGCGCCGATATCGCCATCGAGGCAGCCGATGTCACGCTGGTTGGCGGCGATATCGCGCGCGTCGCAGGCGGCATCGAGCTCTCGCGCCGCACCATGGCCATCGTGCGCCAGAACCTGTTCTGGGCGCTCGGCTATAACGTGATCGCCATCCCCTTCGCGGCCGCCGGCCGGCTCAACCCGATGATCGCCGCAGCAGCGATGGCGATGAGTTCGGTCTCGGTCGTCACCAACTCGCTGCGATTGCAGAAATAGTGGAGGCAACGACTTTCTCCTACGGAGCCGCCTTCATGGTCGGTCTGCTCGGCAGCGGGCATTGCCTCGGCATGTGCGGCGGACTGGTGTCAGCCTTCTTCATGAAAGTCGGCGCTGGCAAGACGGCACCATTGGCCGCGATCCTCACCTATCACAGCGCGCGCATCGCCATCTACGCGCTCGTCGGTCTGCTCGCCGCGCTGATCGGCGCCGTGCTCGTCTCCACCGGCCGCCTGGGCCTCGCGCAGGGCATTCTGCAAATCGTCGCCGGCCTCGTCATCATCG
>CAZAWN010000050.1:0-15649 GCA_964488825.1 uncultured Methyloversatilis sp.
TGCATGGGCAATATCTGTCGTTCCCCCACCGCAGAGGGGGTCGCGCGTGGAATCGCGAAACGGAGAAGAATGTCTGGCCGTGTCGAGTTTGACTCGGCCGGTACGCACGGTTACCACACCGGGAATCCACCCGATCCGCGCGCGCGTCAGGCGGCGGCGAAGCGCGGGTACGATCTCGACGATTTGCGGGCGAGACAGGTGAATGAGTTCGACTTCACTCGATTCGATCTGATTCTGGCAATGGATCAAGACAATCTCGATCTGTTGCGCAAGGCCTGTCCCAAGGCTCATCAGGGCAAACTGAAGTTATTGCTTGAGTTTTCAGCCAACAACAACGGTCTCGAAGTTCCTGACCCCTATTACGGGGGGCCGGAAGGTTTTGAGCGCGTGCTGGATCTGGTCGAGGATGCAGCCAATGGCTTGATCGGTCACCTCGAACGAACCTCGTAGATCTCTCGCGGCCATTGCAAATGGTGCATGGCCGCGAGTTGGTTCAACGCTTAATTGGTCTTCTGCGTTTCGACCATCTGCAGCGGTTCGGCGGGGATAACCGCGGCGACCTTGGGCTTGCGACCGAGTTGTTGCGCGGGCGACGGCGCGACCGAGGGAGCAGGGGCCGCTGCGGTTTCGATCAATTGCAGGCCCGCCTTGTCGAGCTCGGCGGAAAGGCTGACCGCTGGCGTTGCGCTTGCAGGGGATTCCAACTGCTGAGGCGGCAGGACGGTTTCAGCGGCTTGCGGCAAGGCGGTCGGCGCTTCCGTGGCTGTTTCCGCCGGGATAGCGACTTCCTGTATCGCTTCCTTTGGTTCGGCAACAATCACAGGTGCTGCCGGGACAGGATCGGCGACTGGAGTGACTTCAGCCTTGGTTTCGACAGCGGGCGACGGCGGGAGAATGGGCTCGACTGGGCTGACTTCAGAAGTCGGCGCGGGCGATACGGCATCTTGTACCGGATTCTCGGCGCTTGACTCCGCTACGGGCGCCAGCAGCGGAGTATCGGCTACGACGCTGGGCGCGACGACCGCTTGTTCTTCGGATGGTGACGCTGCAGCAACAGTCGCGGCTACCGTGCCTTCTGCCTGGCGTTCGCCGCGATTGCGTCCGCCGCGTCGACCGCGCCGCCGACCGCCTTCGGTTCCGGCGGCATCGGCGGTATTGTTCTCGACAGGAGCGCCTGCGGCCACCGTTTCCTGGCTGCTTTCCTCTACTGGCGGGCGATTCCGGTTCTGACGGTTGTCAGGATTGCGATCAGGATTGCGTTCGCCACGCTCTTTTCGTTCCCCACGGTCGCGCTCGTTGCGATTCGGGCGGTTTTCCTTTGGGCCTTCCCTGGCGCTTTCTGCAGCGTCCTTTCGGTCAGGCCGCTCGGGGCGATCAATGCGTTCGGTCCGCTCGCCACGGTCGTTGCTACGGTCGTTGTTGCGTCCATCGCGACGGTTATTGCGTCCCTCCCGGTCACCACGTTCGTTTTGGCTACGTTCCCGGCGGGTGTTCCGCTCCGATTTTTTGGCCGGTTTTTCTTCGCGCAACGGTTCCTTTTTTCCGCTGCCGGTCAGCCAGGACATGATGCGTGCAAAGAAGCCGGGGGCGGCTTCTGGCTCGGCAGTCTTCTCCGGTACGATGGGTGCCGGTTGGTCGGGGATAATGCCTTTGACCGCCGCCTTGGCGCGCGGAGCCGTGTGCTCCGCAGTCGCCGTGGGGGCAGATTCATCCTCGGCTGGCTTGATGGCCATCTCATAGCTGGCCAGCGCCGTGCCTTCCTGATTGAGTTGATCGTGACGCAAGCGGACGATCTCGTGCTGCGGCGTTTCGAGATGGCGGTTGGGGATGATCAGCAGGTTGACGCGATGGCGCGACTCGACGCGAGCGATGTCGATGCGTTTTTCGTTGAGCAGGAAAGTGCCGACATCGACTGGTACCTGTACGTGGAGCGCGCCGGTGTTTTCCTTCATCGCCTCCTCTTCAAGGATGCGCAGGATGTGCAGCGCAGCGGACTCCGTGGAACGGATATGGCCGGTACCGGTGCAACGCGGGCAGGTGATATAGCTCGCCTCGGCCAAGGCGGGGCGCAGGCGCTGACGAGAAAGCTCGAGCAGACCGAAGCGGGAAATCTTGCTGGTCTGGACGCGCGCCCGGTCGAAATGCAGGGCGTCGCGCAGACGGTTTTCGACCTCGCGTTGATTTTTAGCCGACTCCATGTCGATGAAGTCGATGACGATCAGGCCGCCGAGGTCGCGCAGGCGCAACTGGCGGGCGATTTCGTCGGCGGCTTCGCAGTTGGTGCGGAAGGCAGTGTCCTCGATGTCGGCGCCCTTGGTGGCGCGACCGGAGTTAACGTCGATGGCGACCAGCGCTTCGGTGTGGTCGATGACCACAGCCCCCCCGGAGGGCAGGTTGACCTGCCGCGAGTAGGCGGACTCGATCTGGTGCTCGATCTGGAAGCGGGAGAACAGCGGTACATCGTCCCGGTAGCGCTTCACGCGGGCGACGTTGCCCGGCATGACATGACTCATGAACTGCTGGGCTTGCTCGAAGATGTCATCGGTGTCGATCAGAATCTCGCCGATTTCGGGCTGGAAGTAATCGCGGATCGCGCGGATGACGAGACTGGATTCCTGATAAATCAGGAAAGCGCCGGACTGCGACTTAGCCGCGCCATCAATCGCACCCCACAGCTGGAGCAGGTAGTTGAGGTCCCACTGCAGTTCCTCGGCACTGCGGCCGATGCCGGCGGTACGGGCGATCAGGCTCATGCCGGCAGGAGTGTCGAGTTGGTCCATCACTTCGCGCAGTTCCTGCCGTTCTTCACCCTCGATGCGGCGCGAGACGCCTCCGCCGCGCGGGTTGTTCGGCATCAGGACAAGGTAACGACCGGCGAGCGAGATGTAGGTGGTCAGGGCGGCGCCCTTGTTGCCGCGCTCGTCCTTTTCGACTTGGACGATCAACTCCTGCCCGACCTTCAGCGCCTCCTGAATGCGGGCGCGACCGGGTTCGACGTCGGGCTGGAAGAAACTGCGAGAGACTTCCTTGAAGGGCAGGAAGCCGTGGCGCTCGGCGCCGTAGTCGACAAAAGCCGCTTCGAGGCTGGGCTCGATGCGGGTGATGACGGCTTTGTAAATGTTGCTCTTGCGTTGCTCTTTTGCGGCCGATTCGATATCGAGATCAATGAGTTTCTGACCATCGACAATCGCGACGCGGAGTTCCTCGGCTTGCGTCGCATTGAATAACATGCGTTTCATCTGTGCTCCCATGGGCATCACGCACGCGCGGGCAGGCACGACAAATTGCGCCGACGACTAATTCGGCGCGGTCTGGATTTGCAGTTGGTGGCTCATCGGAAGTTGTGACGGGCTGGGCAAATGGAGGGGAAATTTGTCGGTAACGCTGCCGGAAAGTCGTCGGCAGCGGCAATCAAAGCCTGGGTTGCGTACGGTAAATCGAAGTAGTATCGCTGCTTCGGGTGAGCGACATACCCTGAGCTGTGGCATCATCGCCGAAGGGCGCCCCGGCACCGCTTCGTGTCTCCGGGCACGCCGTCCAGAGACGGCAAAGCTGACCTGCATTATATTGGAAATGAACGACTTGAGTAGAACTTCCGTCGCGATTCTTGAAGTGGGCGAAGACGGCGCCGGGCAGCGCATCGACAATTACCTCTTGAAAGTGCTGAAGGGCGTGCCGAAAAGTCACGTCTATCGCATCGTGCGCAGTGGCGAGGTGCGGGTGAACAAAGGGCGGGCGGCCGCAGACCGGCGGCTGGAACTTGGCGACCTGGTGCGCGTGCCGCCGATCCGACTGGCGGAAGCGAAAGACGAGACGCAGATTCCGGCCCGCGATTTTTCGCTTGTACTTGAGGATGAGGCGCTGATCGTCATCGACAAACCGGCTGGCGTGGCCGTGCATGGCGGCAGCGGGGTCGATTTCGGGGTGATCGAGCAGATCCGCAAGGCTCGACCGCAAGCGAAGTTTCTCGAACTGGCGCATCGTCTCGACCGCGAGACGTCCGGTTTGCTAGTGATAGGCAAGAAACGCTCGGCGCTGACCCGCTTGCACGAATTGTTTCGCAACGGCGGCATCGACAAACGCTACCTGGCTCTGGTGTCAGGACATTGGCGAGACAAGCTGCGCAACGTCAGGCTGCCGCTCCATAAGTACCTGACACCGGAAGGCGAGCGGCGGGTGCGGGTCGATCCGGAGGGCAAGGAAGCGCATTCGATCTTTCGCCTCAAGGAACACTGGAAAACGCCCTGGGGCGAAGCCAGTCTGCTCGAAGTGGAACTACGCACCGGGCGAACCCATCAAATCCGGGTGCATCTCGCCCATTTGGGGTTTCCGATCCTGGGCGACGAGAAGTATGGCGATTTCGCACTCAACAAGCTCTTGCAAAAGAGCGGCCTGAAGCGCATGTTTTTGCACGCGGCGTCAATGTGCCTGCCTCATCCCTTGAGTGGCGACCAATTGCAGCTTGCTGCTCCATTGCCGCCCGAACTGGAAAATTACCTGAACAAGCTTGGAAACGCCCATGAAACGCTATGAATTGATCGTGTTTGACTGGGACGGCACGCTGATGGATTCAGCCGCGATGATTGTCGCCAGCGTCCAGGCAGCGGCTCGCGATGTCGGTTTGGAGCCGCCGCCGGAGGCGCGGGCGCGACATATCATCGGTCTCGGGCTGGGTGATGCCTTGCGCCATGCCTTGCCCGATCTTCCAGAGAATCATTATCCCGAACTGGTCGAGCGTTATCGCCATCATTATTTGGCGCGCGATCATGAACTTGAATTGTTTGCCGGAGCCGAAGCGATGGTGCGCGAACTTGCTGCAGCCGGGGTCATGCTGGGCGTTGCGACGGGAAAGTCACGCAAAGGGCTGGACCGGGCCTTGGGGCATACCGGATTGGGCGAATGTTTTCACGGCACCCGCTGCGCCGACGAGTGCCACTCCAAGCCGCATCCGCAAATGATCATGGAGTTGATGGAGGAGTTTGCCGTCACGCCAGAGCAGACTTTGATGATCGGCGACACCACGCATGATTTGCTGATGGCGCGCAATGCGGGCGTGGATGCCGTGGCCGTCAGCTACGGAGCGCATCCCCGTGAGGGTCTGGCGGAAGTGGCGTGTCGCTACTGCGCCGATTCGGTAGGGGAGTTGCACGCATGGCTGCAACACAACGCCTGATTTGCGCCAGCAGCGATCTGGCGGAAGGCGGCAGAGGCGTGCGGTTCGAGGTGGCAGCGGATAACGCAATTGCCTCGGCCTTCGTGGTCAGATTCGCAGGGCGTGCTTATGCTTATCTCAACCAGTGCGGACATACGCCCATGGAGCTGGACTGGAAACCGGGCGAGTTCTTCGATTCCAGCCGGCTATACTTGATCTGCGCCACGCATGGCGCGCTCTTCGATCCAGCCAGCGGGGCATGCCTGGGCGGGCCATGCAATGGTCGTGGGCTGCGTCCCCTTGACGTGGTCGAAGAAGATGGCAGGGTTTTCTTGATTCGGGAAGGTGAATGAAGTGGCTGAAGACAGTAATTGGGAACGTAAAGTATTGGAAAAGGTGGCGCTGGCTGCCATTGAAGAGCAGCGCCGGGCGCGCCGCTGGGGAGTCTTCTTCAAATTGCTCGGGTTTGCCTATCTGGCGATCATGTTGTCGGCCTTTGTGGATTGGGAAGCGATCGGCATGGGCGCCGATAAAACCGATCATCACACCGCTTTGGTCGAACTGACCGGGGTTATCCAAGCCAAGGGCGACGCGAATGCCGACGATATTGTCAGCGCCCTGCAAGCGGCTTTCGAAGACAAGGGGGCCGCCGGGGTGATCCTGCGTATCAACAGCCCGGGAGGTAGTCCGGTGCAGGCCGGGATCATTGCCGCCGAGATACGTCGCCTGCGCGCCAAACATGCCGATAAGCCCCTGTATGCGGTGGTCGAAGATGTCTGCGCATCGGGTGGCTATTACGTGGCCGCCGCTGCGGACAAGATTTACGTAGACCGGGCCAGTATCGTCGGTTCCATCGGCGTCTTGATGGATGGTTTCGGATTCACCGGCAGCCTGGACAAGCTGGGGGTCGAGCGGCGCTTGCTGACGGCGGGTGACAACAAGGGCTTTCTCGACCCCTTCTCGCCGCAAAACGAACGCCACAAGGCGCACGCCCAAGGGATGCTCGACGATATCCATAAACAATTTATCGAGGTGGTCCGCAAAGGTCGCGGCGAGCGTTTGAAGGAAACACCGGAGATGTTTTCCGGCCTGATGTGGACGGGCGCGAAAAGCATCGATCTCGGTCTGGCCGACAGTTACGGTACGGTCGACTCCGTGGCGCGCGATGTCATCAAGGCCGAGGATATTCGCGACTACACCGTCAAGCAGAATTTTGCCGAGAAATTTGCGCGGCGCTTCGGCACCGCCCTGGCTGACGGCTTAGGGACGGTTTTTTCGCGTTTTAGCGTGCACTGAGCAGCAGAAAAACAGTCGGCCGCCGCGCCAGATCGGCGCCGACCAGACGTCCCGCGGTCGGGCGTCGCCAGTCCGCGATACTCCGGGTCGTAATGTTTTCGCTGGCTGCCGTCAGATCGGTGGCCAGGCACAGCAGGGTTTCCGGATGGCAAACCTTGAGCAAGGCATCGAAAAGCGCCTCGTTGCGGTAGGGCGTTTCGATGAACAGCTGGGTCTGATGCTTGAGGCGCGATTCCTTTTCCAGTTCGACGATGCGCTGGCCGCGCTCGGGTTCCCGTTGCGGCAGATAGCCGTGGAAGGCAAAGCGCTGTCCATCCAGACCTGAGGCCATGAGCGCCAGCAGCAGGGAGGAGGGGCCGACCAAGGGTTTGACGACACAGCCGAGTTGGTGCGCACGGCGGACCAGCAGGGCGCCCGGGTCGGCAACGCCCGGACAGCCTGCTTCCGACATCAGGCCGACCGCATGTCCAGCATGCAGCGGTGCGAGCAGACGTTCAATATCTTGCGGCTTGAGCAGTTCCGGCATCTGCTCAATGGCCAGTTCGCGCAGGGGAATCGGGTGCTCCAGCCATTTCAAGGCGGCGCGCGTCGTTTTTGCGTTTTCGACAACGAAATGGCGTAGCTGGCAGGCAATCGCTCGTGTGACGTCGGGGAGTACCGACGTCCAGGCGGAGTCGCCGAGTTGCGTCGGCAGCAAGTAAAGAATTCCGCTCAAGGTAGGAAGAGTCCTTCGGCGCGTAGCATTTCCGCTAGGGCAATCAGCGGCAAGCCCACCAAGGCGGTTGGGTCGTCGCTGCGCATCCACTCCAACAGGCTGATCCCGAGACCTTCGGAGCGAGCGCTACCCGCGCAATTCAGCGCGTCTTCCCTGTCGAGATAACGCCCGATTTCCGCGTCGGACAGAGTGCGGAAGCGAACTTCGGTGGCGACTCCCCGGACCTGCTTCTGACCATTGCGGCTATTCAGCAAGCACAAGCCAGTGTGGAATACGACCATTTTCCCCGACAAGCTGTGCAACTGCAGCCTGGCATTCTCGCGACTGCCCGGTTTGCCGTAACGTTGATCGGCGCAAAAAGCCACCTGATCGGAGCCAATGATGAGTGCGTCGGGATACTTATCGACCACCGCCGTGGCCTTGGCAATGGCCAAGCGCTCCGCGGTGGCTACCGGCGTCTCGTTCGGCAAAGGGGTTTCGTCGGTTTGGGGGGCGCAGATTTCGAAAGGCAGTTGCAGACGGGCCAACAACTCGCGCCGATAAGGCGAGGTGGAAGCCAGCACAAGGACCGATGGAGATTCGGATATAGGCATGGTTATCGGATGTTTTTTCAGGCTTTTTCCCGAATAAACCTTTGACCGGGAGAGGCGGCGCATGATAACATCCGCGCCCTTTATGTCGTGCCAGGAAGAAACTGACCTCGCCGGGATGGTCATCGACAGTCTCAAGTTTGCGGCTGCCGAAGATCGCGTATCCGGGAAACTGCTGCTGAGTAGCCTGCCGCGTCTTGTCGACGTGCTTGCAAGCCAGCAAGGCGTGCTTGATTGTGCGCTGGCAGGTTACTGCGAGAAAGACGAGTCGGGTGGTAGCGAGACCAAGCTGGGCCTGCATTTGCGGGTAAGCGGTAGTCTTGCACTGCAATGTCAGCGTTGCCTGGGCGAAGTTGAGATAGATTGCGCCATCGACACCCGGTTGTTGCTGATCCCGCCGGAGGCCGAATGGCCGGAGGAGGAGCTTGAGTCGGACGATTACGACGCCATTCCTGCCAGTCGGGAATTGTCTGTGTTGTCGCTGATCGAGGATGAAGTGCTGCTGGCGTTGCCGATCGTGCCGCGTCATGCAGACTGTGTGACGCCCGGCGCATCGGGTGGTGCACAGCAAGTTTTGGAAAGTGGCAAGCCCTCGCCGTTTGCGGTGCTGGCAAGTTTGAAGAAACATTAAAGAAGCAATATAGGAGTCATCATGGCTGTCCAACAGAACAAGAAGTCCCCCTCCAAGCGTGGCATGCATCGTTCCCACGATTTCCTGAGCGCGCCGCCGCTGGCCATCGAGCCAACTACCGGCGAGGTGCATCTGCGGCATCACATTTCTCCCTCCGGCGTATATCGCGGCAAGAAGGTCATCAAGACCAAGGGTGAGTAATCCGGTTGCAGCGCAAACGGCCGGGCGCATGTGCGTCCGGCCGTTTCCTTATCGGGGGCGGGCTGGATGACGATCACATTGGCGGTCGATTGCATGGGGGGCGACCACGGTCCTTCCGTGGTGGTGCCGGCGGTTTTCGATTTTTTGCGCCAGGACCCCGTTTGCTCCGCCATTCTGGTCGGTCGTGAGGATGAGCTTGCGCCCTTCCTGAAACAAGCCGATCCGGCCCTGCAAGGGCGCTGGACGGTCGAGCATGCAAGCGAAATGGTCGAGATGCACGACCCGGTCTCAACCGCCTTGCGGCTCAAGAAGGACTCCTCGATGCGCGTCATGGCCAACCTGGTCAAGGAGGGCCGGGCCAACGCCGCGGTTTCGGCCGGCAATACCGGAGCCTTGATGGCGGTGTCGCGTTTCGTGCTGAAAACCCTCCCGGGCATTGATCGCCCGGCGATCGCCAGCACCTTGCCGACCATGCGTGGCCATACTTATGTGCTCGATCTGGGCGCCAACGTCGACTGCGCTCCGGAACATCTGCTCCAGTTCGGCATCATGGGCGCGATGCTCGCGGCGGCACTTGAACACGACGAACGGCCCAGCGTCGGTCTGTTGAATATCGGCGAAGAGGACATCAAGGGAAACGAAGCGGTCAAACGCGCCGGCGAACTGCTCAAGGACAGCGGGTTGAATTTCATCGGCAACATCGAGGGCGACGATATCTACAAGGGGACGGCGGATGTGGTTGTCTGTGACGGTTTTGTCGGTAATGTCGCGCTGAAAACCTCGGAAGGACTGGCGCGCATGGTCAACACCTTTTTGCGCGAGGAGTTCGGGCGCAATGTGCTGACGAAGCTGGCGGGTCTCTGCGCAATGCCGGTTCTCAAGGCATTCAAGTCACGTCTCGACCCGCGTCGCTACAATGGTGCGAGTTTGCTTGGCTTGAAGGGTGTGGTTGTCAAAAGCCACGGTTCGGCGGATGTGTTCGCCTACCGCCACGCACTCGTTCAGGCGGCTGAGGCGGCGCGTCAGAACCTTCCCGAAAAGATTTCGACGCGTATGGCCGCCATGCCTGCCGTCGCGCCAGCGCCGACTCTTTGCGATTGAAGGGGCAGCCATGATTTATTCCCGCATTACCGGTACCGGCAGCTATTTGCCCGGCGATCCTGTCGATAACCCTGCGTTGATCGCCGCCAAGGGGCTTGACTCCACGGACGACTGGATTGTCGAGCGAACCGGCATCCGCACCCGCCATCTGGCCCCGCAGGGCATGGCCGCCAGCGATCTTGCGCTGGTCGCGTGCCAGCGCGCCCTGCAGGCGGCCGACCGGCAAGCGAACGATATCGATCTGATCGTTCTCGCCACCTCGACGCCGGACTTTGTTTTCCCCAGTACCGCAACCATCCTGCAGGACAAACTGGGCATCACCAATGGCGCAGCGGCTTTCGACCTGCAGGCCGTCTGTAGTGGGTTTATTTACGCTCTGGCAACGGCCGACAAGTTCATCCGCTCTGGTTCCCATCGGCGGGCATTGGTCGTGGGAGCCGAAGTGTTCTCGCGCATCCTCGACTGGCGCGATCGCGGCACCTGCGTACTTTTCGGCGACGGCGCCGGCGCCATCGTGCTGGAAGCCAGCGATAAGCCGGGAATTCATGCCACGGCCCTGCACGCCGATGGACGGCACCGCGAGATTCTCTCGGTACCAGGGCATGTTTGCGGCGGGCAGCCGATTGGCGACCCTTTCTTGCGCATGGACGGCCAGGCGGTGTTCAAGTTTGCCGTCAAGGTATTGTCCGAGGTGGCCGAGGAGGTTGTTCTTGCAGCAGGCATGACGACGCAGCAGATCGACTGGCTGATTCCGCATCAGGCCAACATCCGTATCATGCAATCCACGGCAAAGAAGCTGCACCTGCCGTCCGAGAAGGTTGTCATTACCGTCGATCGGCATGGGAATACGTCGGCCGCCTCAATACCGCTGGCTTTCGACGAGGCAGTGCGCACGGGCAAAGTCGGCGCTGGCCAGACGGCACTACTCGAAGGAGTAGGCGGCGGTTTCACCTGGGGTGCTGCCCTGGTAACTTTGTGAGGAGGGGTAAATGAAGTTTTCGTTTGTGTTCCCGGGACAGGGTTCGCAATCGCTCGGGATGATGGCCGCCTATGGCGACAGCCCGGTGATTCGCGCCACGTTTGACGAGGCTTCCGTCGCGCTGGGACGAGACCTCTGGCAGCTGGTGGTGGACGGACCGGCCGAGGCGCTTTCCCAGACGGTCAATACGCAACCCTTGATGCTCACTGCAGACATCGCTGTCTGGCGTCTCTGGCGGGAGAAGCAGGGCGCGCTGCCCGCATTGATGGCTGGCCACAGCTTGGGCGAATACGCTGCCCTGGTGGCGGCAAACGTACTGGAACTCAAAGCGGCTGTGCCGCTGGTCGAACTGCGCGCCAAGGCGATGCAGGATGCGGTACCCGCCGGTATCGGTGCCATGGCCGCGATTCTCAATCTGGATGCGGAAAAGATCAAAACCATCTGCACTGCGCAAGCCCAGGGTGAAGTGGTGCAGGCGGTCAATTTCAATTCTCCCGAGCAGACCGTGATCGCCGGCCATAAGGCCGCGGTTGAGCGGGCGGCCGAGGCTTGCAAGGCGGGCGGCGCGAAGCGTGCGGTCATGTTGCCGGTGTCCGCCCCGTTTCACTCTGCATTGATGCAGCCGGCCGCGGATCGACTGCAGGCGGCGCTGGAGAATCTGGAGTTCAAGGCGCCGGTTATTCCGGTCTTGAACAACGTTGATGTCGCTGTCGAGACCGATCCAGTGGCCATCAAAGCGGCGCTGGTGCGCCAGGCGGCCGCGCCGGTGCGCTGGGTCGAGATCATGCGTTCGATGCAAGCGTCCGGCGTGACTCATGTTTTCGAATGCGGTCCAGGGAAAGTCTTGGCCGGATTGACCAAACGCTGTGCCGACGGGCTTGCCGGAGGTGCGATGAATGACCTTGCGGGTGTCGACGCGACCCTCGCACTCGTAAAAGGATGATCATGAACGATACGCTCAAGGGACAAGTCGCTTTCGTAACCGGCGCTTCGCGCGGGATTGGCGCAGCCATCGTGCAGGCGCTGGGGCAACGCGGCGCGACCATCGTTGGCGCCGACATTAATGAGGCGGCCGCCGCGGATATCCAGAAAGCCCTCGATACGGCCGGCTTTCCAGGCTGGGGCGCGGTACTTGATGTGACCGATGGCGCCGCTTGCGAAGCGGTGATCGGCGAGGTCGAGAAGCGCTTCGGCGCGGTCGGTATTCTCGTCAACAATGCCGGCATCACCCGCGATAATCTGGCGATGCGCATGAAGGACGACGAGTGGGATGCGGTCATCAACACCAATCTGAAGTCGGTTTTCCGACTCTCCCGGCTGGTCCTGCGCGGCATGATGAAGGCCCGTACCGGTCGCATCATCAATATCTCTTCGGTGGTTGCTTCATCCGGTAACCCCGGCCAGATCAATTACGCCGCTTCCAAGGCGGGGGTGGCCGGTATGTCGCGCTCGCTGGCCCAGGAGGTCGGCAGCCGCAACATTACGGTTAACTGCGTAGCGCCCGGTTTTATCGATACCGCCATGACGCGCGCACTCTCGGACGAGCAGCGCAATGCGCTGATCGGCAAGATTCCCCTGGGTCGCCTCGGGCAGCCGGAGGATATCGCCAATGCGGTGGCTTTTCTGGCCGGACCGGAAGCTGCTTACATTTCGGGTACGATGCTGCACGTCAATGGCGGCATGTACATGGTTTGATCGGTAGCGGGATTCAGGTGGCTTTTTGCTAAACTACGCGGGTTCAAAACACCCGCCTTCACAGGGAAGGAGCATTTACAATGGATAACATCGAACAACGCGTCAGGAAAATTGTGGCCGAACAACTCGGCGTTAACGAGGCCGACATCAAGAACGAATCGTCCTTCGTTGATGATCTTGGCGCAGACTCTCTTGACACGGTCGAACTGGTGATGGCGCTTGAGGAAGAGTTCGAGTGCGAGATTCCGGATGAGGAAGCCGAGAAGATCACCACGGTTCAGCAAGCGATCGACTACGTCAACAACAATCTGAAGAAGTAATCCCGAGGGGCATTTGCCCCTTTCTCTTTTTCCATCCCCCTAGGAGAGTGCCTTGTCGCGTCGCAGAGTCGTCGTGACCGGTCTGGGACTTGTCTCGCCGGTCGGCAATACCGTCGCCGATAGCTGGAATGCCATCCTTGCCGGTACCAACGGCATCGGCCCGATCACCCGTTTCGATGCGTCTTCGCATAAAGCGCGCATCGCCGGCGAGGTCAAGGGCTTCAATGTCGCCGACTATCTCTCACCCAAGGAAGCCCGCCGCATGGATGTTTTCATCCATTACGGGATGGCCGCCGGGATACAGGCGTTCCGTGAGTCCGGGTTGGCCGTTACGGAAGATAACGCCCATCGCATCGGAGTGAATATCGGCTCCGGCATCGGCGGTTTGCCGATGATCGAGGAAACCCACAACGATTATCTTGCCGGTGGCCCGCGCAAGATATCCCCCTTCTTCATTCCCGGCACCATCATCAACATGATTTCGGGCAATTTGTCGATCATGCTCGGTCTCAAGGGGCCGAACCTCGCCGTGGTGACCGCCTGCACGACCGGCTTGCATGCCATCGGTACCAGTTTCCGCATGATTCAGTATGGTGACGCGGATGCGATGGTTTGCGGCGGTGCAGAATCGACCGTGACGCCCCTCGCCGTCGGCGGTTTCGCATCGGCCCAGGCGCTCTCGACGCGCAACGACGACCCGGCGACGGCCAGCCGCCCCTGGGACAAGGGGCGCGATGGATTCGTGCTGGGTGAGGGCGCCGGTGTGATGGTGCTCGAAGAATACGAGCACGCCAAAGCGCGCGGCGCACACATCTACTGCGAACTTGCCGGTTTCGGCATGAGCGGGGATGCCTATCACATGACCGCCCCCGATACCGATGGCCCGTGCCGTAGCATGGTGAGTGCGCTTAAGGATGCCGGAATCAATCCCGATCAGGTCCAGTACGTCAATGCGCATGGCACCTCAACACCGCTCGGCGACAAGAATGAAACCGAAGCGATCAAGCTTGCTTTTGGCGCTGCGGCGAAGAAACTGGTTGTCAATTCCACCAAGTCGATGACCGGTCACCTGCTCGGCGGCGCTGGCGGGGTTGAGTCAGTACTGACCGCTCTCGCAGTCCATCATCAGGTATCGCCTCCGACCATCAATATCTTCGAGCAAGACCCGGAGTGCGATCTCGATTACTGCGCCAACAGCGCGCGCGATCTGGGGATTGAGTACGCCATCAAGAATAACTTTGGTTTTGGCGGTACCAACGGAACCTTGGCCTTCAAGCGGGTATAGGGTCCGGGGCGGTGCATCTCTGCCTTGCATCATCCCTATTCGCCGATCACACTGGCTGGTACGTCTCTCTGGTGGAGCGCAAGTTGAAGCCTTTAGCTTGCGCTCCGATGGCAATTTTCTATTGCGTTATCAGGATGGAAGTACGGCGCTGGCTACTGTCGAAATGCACACCGTCGTTTCCGTACCGCTTGTTGTTCTGCGTTATCGCACTGACGGCGCCGTGGCTTCATTGGCGCTTGTCCCCTCGGCGACGGGAGAAGAAGGTCATCGGCGCCTCAGGGTCTGGCTGCGCTGGCGCGCACATATAAGGCGCAATTAACGTCGTGGGGTAAGTACCGTATCGCGTGCCTTGGCTTGCATGTTCGGATAGTCGCGGCTGAAATGAAGCCCGCGGCTTTCCTTCCGGCGTAGCGCGCACTCCACGATCAGGTGCGCTGTCAAGACCAGGTTGCGCAGCTCGATGAGATCGTTGCCGACGCGGAAGTTGGCGTAGAACTCCTCGATTTCCTTCTCCAGCAAGCGGATGCGGTGGCGCGCGCGTTCGAGGCGCTTGGTGGTACGCACGATGCCAACGTAGTCCCACATGAAGCGGCGCAGTTCGTCCCAGTTGTGTGAAATGACGATTTCTTCGTCGGCATCCGTCACGCGCGATTCGTCCCAGTGCGGCAGCTTTGGCGATTTTGGTGTCTTCTGGAGGCGAATGTCGGCCGCGGCAGCTTCACCATAGACCAGGCATTCCAGAAGGGAATTGCTGGCCAGCCGGTTGGCGCCGTGCAGCCCGGTGCAGGAGGCTTCGCCAAGGGCATACAAGCCGGCCAGGTCGGTGCGCGCATCGAGATCGACAACGATACCGCCGCAGGTGTAGTGGGCGGCGGGGACGACCGGAATCGGTTCCTTGGCGATATCGATGCCCAGTTCACGGCAGCGTGCATGGATATTCGGAAAATGTTCAAGCAGGAAGGCTTCGCCCTTGTGCGTCATATCCAGATAGACGCAGTCGAGGCCAAGTTTCTTCATTTCGTAGTCGATGGCGCGGGCGACGATGTCGCGCGGTGCGAGTTCGAGCCGTGGGTCGTGCCCGGTCATGAAGCGCGTGCCATCGGGTAGGCGCAGGATGCCGCCTTCGCCGCGCATCGCCTCGGTAATCAGAAATGATTTGGCCCGTGGGTGATACAGGCAGGTGGGATGGAACTGGATGAATTCCATATTCGCCACGCGGCAGCCGGCGCGCCAGGCCATGGCGATGCCGTCGCCGGTGGCGGTATCCGGGTTACTGGTGAACAGGTAAGACTTGCCAGCGCCACCGCTGGCAATGACGGTGTTGGGTGCGGCGAGGGTCACTATCTGGTCGCTGTTCAGATCGAGCACATAGGCGCCCCAGCAGCGCTGGGTTTTCAGGCCCAGCTTGCTGCCGGTGATCAGATCGATGGCGATATGGCGTTCCAGCACGTCGATGTTGGGATGCTCGCGAACCTTGCGGCTCAGCGTTTGTTGCACAGCCGCACCGGTTGCATCGGCTACGTGGATGACGCGGCGGGCGCTGTGGCCGCCTTCGCGGGTCAGGTGATAACCGCTGGCGTCGCGGGTGAAAGGCACGCCCTGTGCGATGAGCCAGTCGATCGCTGCTCGGCCGTGTTCGACGACGAAGCGCGTGGCGGCCGGGTCGCACAGGCCGGCGCCGGCG
>CAZAWN010000051.1:0-4397 GCA_964488825.1 uncultured Methyloversatilis sp.
TCGCCGGCTTCGGAGTCGCTTTCTTCGAGCAGGTGCTTGAGCTTTGCGAGCACGGCGTTCAATTCCGCGTCCGGGATGGCAGGCGCCGTGGGGGAGGGCGTAGGTGCCGTACCACCAGCGCCGACTTTTTGCAGTCCCTCGATGACTGGCGCCAATTCGGCCAGCGTCCGTTGCAGCAGGACGTCGATTTCTTCAGCGGGTTGGCCTTCCTGGCAGGCATGTTCCAGTTCCCCGGCGGCCGCTTGCAAGGCTTTTGCGCCGATGTTGCCGGCCGTGCCTTTCAGCGTATGGGCGCAGCGTGTCGGGGCCACCGGGTCTGCATCGAGGCGGGAGGCAGCGAACAACTCGGCAAACTGACCCTGACTGTCGCGGAATTTGACCAGCATGCGGGTGTAAAGCGATTCCTTGTTGGTACAGGTCGCCATGCCGGCCTTGATGTCGATGCCGGGGAGGGAGGTGGGCAGGCCGCCGTCCCATCCCTCCCCCTTCAAGGGGGAGGTTAGGTGGGGGATGGGTTCGGAAACTGGCAAGTTTTCACCCATCCCCTCCCCAGCCCGTCCAATCGCAAACGTCGCTGGCGCGACCTTCCCCTTGAAGGGGAGGGAGGATAATGCCGTCCCGCCAGTGCCGACTTTCGGCTTGATCCATTTGGCGATGGTGGCAAACATCTCGCCGACATTCAGCGGCTTGGCAATGTGGTCCCACATGCCGGCCTCGATCACCTTTTCCTTGTCGCCGGCCATGGCATTCGCCGTCATGGCGATGATCGGCAGCTTCTCGAACTGCGGCAGCTTGCGAATCTCGCGCGTCGCCGTGTAGCCATCCATCACCGGCATCTGGCAGTCCATCAGCACACCATCGAAATTGCCGTCCTTGCTCAGGATATCGACGGCTTCCTGACCATTGTTGGCCAGCACCACCTCGATGCCCGCCTGGGCAAGCAGTTCCATCGCCAGTTCCTGGTTCATCTCGTTGTCTTCGGCCAGCACCACACGGGCACCCTTGAGGGCCGCCATCGACTCGGTGTGGCTTTCCGCTTTCTCTTCTGCCCGCGTTTCGGCGAGATCACCCTTGCCTAGCACTTCGCCGATGGCTTCCAGCAGGGTGGATTGCGTCACTGGCTTGGTCAGCACGGTTTTCAGTTCGATGCCACGCTGTTCTGCATTGCCCAAGGCTTCTTCGCGGCCGTAGGCGGTAACCATGATGATCGCCGGGGTCTTGGATAAATGTTCGTTCCGCAAACACTGCACGGTCTCGACGCCATCCATGCCCGGCATTTTCCAATCCATCAGAACGAGATCGTAGGGCAGGTGTTTTTTCTCGGCCTCGTTGATTAGCTGCAGGGCGTTCCGGCCATCCCGGGCGACATCGACTTCAACGCCGAAGTTCTTGGCCATGGCGGCGAGGATTTCTCGGGCGGAGGCATTGTCATCGACGACCAGCACGCGTACGCCGAGCAGTTCATCCGCCTTGAACATGCGTCGGGCGGCGGGCTGCTTTTGTACGCCCAACCGGATGTGGAAGTGGAAGGTGGAACCTTTGCCCGCCTCGCTCTCGACCCAGATCTTGCCGTGCATCAGTTCGACGAGGTTTTTCGAGATGGCAAGTCCGAGACCGGTGCCGCCGTATTTTCGGGTGGTCGAGGCATCCGCCTGGCTAAAGCTCTGGAACATCTTGCCGCACTGCTCGGGGGTCATGCCGATCCCGGAGTCGTGCACCCAGAAGTGCAACTCGGCTTCCGTCCCGGTTTGATTGACCATCTCGGCGCCGACGATGATCTCGCCCTTTTCAGTAAATTTGACGGCGTTGTTGCCCAGATTGATGAGGATCTGCCCCAGCCGCAGCGGGTCCCCAATCAGGGCAGTGGGCAGGTTGGGAGCAATGTTGAAGAGGAGTTCGAGACCCTTGTCCTCTGCCTTCAGGCCGACGAGGTTGGAGAGGTGGTCCATCACGTCTTCCAGATGGAAGTCGATGGCCTCCACGCTCATCTTGCCCGCCTCGATCTTCGAGAAGTCGAGGATGTCGTTGATGATGCCCAGCAGGTTTTCGCCGGCTCGATTTACTTTTTGGATGTAATTTCGCTGCTTCTTGTCCAGATCGGTCTGCAGGGCCAAATGACTCATGCCGATGATGGCGTTCATCGGCGTGCGGATTTCGTGGCTCATATTGGCCAAAAAGTCGCTCTTCGCCTTGGTGGCTTCCTCCGCGACCTCCTTGGAGCGGCGCATCGCTTCCTCCGCCTCCTCCAGGCGTGTGATGTCGTAACTCCATGTCACGATGTGATCCCCGCCGAAAACGTTTTCGGTGGAGGCGGTCAGCATGGCGGTGAAGCGGGAGCCATCAGGCCGTTTGCAGTATGACTTGAAGCCATCCACGCGGCCATCGCGTTTGAGTTGAGCGATGAATTCGAGTCGATCCTCAGGGTAGACCCAGTAATCCGTTGCATTGACTTTAGCCAGTTCTTCGAGGCTGTACCCCAATAAGTTGGCGAGTCGCTGATTCCGAAATACCGAGACACCGCCAACCGTGGCAATCGAGCATCCCACTGGCGACAACTCCAGCAATCTGCGCATCCGGGCTTCACTCTCGCGGGTACGCTCCTCCAACTTCTTGCGCTCGGTAATGTCGCGGTAGGTAATGACGGTACCGACGAGTTGGCCGTCCTTGGACACCGGGGTCGTCGAGTACTCGACCGGGATGGATGAGCCATCCTTGCACCACAACACTTCGTTATCGACCGTGCGCGGGGCACCATCCTGAGCGGTGAGGTACATGCTGCACTCCTGACGAGGAAAGTCGCGCCCATCGGGATAGTGGTGGTGGATCAGGGCATGCATCCCCTTGCCGACAAACTCCTCCTCGCCATAACCCAGCATCTCATAGGCCGCCGGGTTGGCGAAGGTAATCACGCCGTATTGGTCCAGGCCGATGATGCCATCCTTGACGGAGCCGAGAATCAGACGGCTCTTTTCTTCCGCACCCTTGATCTCGACCTGCTGGGCTTCCATCTCGACGGTTTGCTCTTCCAGGCGCGCCGCCTGTTTCTCCATGTTTTCGGCCTGGCGCTTCGTTTCCTCGAGCAGTTTTTGCGTCTGCTGGTTGCGTTCGAGTATTTCCAGGCTCATGGCCAGCATCGGCATCAGGCCGTCGAGCAAGGCCTGTTCGTGTTCGTCAAAGTGATCGAACATCGCCAGTTCGACGACGGCTAGCAGGCGCTCGTTATGCAGCACAGGAAGCACGACCAGACTGCGCGGAACGGCTTCGCCGAGGCTGGAGCCAATCCGGACATAATCTTCGGGGGGTTCGTGGATGAAAATCGGACTGCGCTCAAGTGCACACTGCCCTACCAGTCCCTGCCCATAGTTGAAATACTGGTCGAGATGCTTGCGCTCGCAATAGGCGTACCCCCCCAGCAGTCGCATGCGCTTGGCGGCTTCCTCATGAACGTAGAAAACGCCATGGCCGAGTTGGATCAGCGGAGCGACGCGCGACAGGAAACGGCGCGACAGGTCGCCGAAACTCGAAGCTTGCTGCAGATCGCTGGAAATCTCGGCAATATTGGTCTTGATCCAGCGCTGCCTTTCCACCTGGAGGGCCTCGGACTGCAGCACCCGGATCGCTCTGGCGAGATCGCCGATCTCGTTGGGGAAATCGGTGTGGGGAACCGTTTGGTCGAGTTTTCCGTTGGCCAGTTGGTCGACCACGTTACGAATATTATCGATCGGCTGACGGATTGAGCGGGTAATCACCAGTCCGAACAACAGGCCAAACAGCGACCCTCCGAGAAGCAGGACGAGCGTGGTCATCTCCTCGTAGTGCATGCTTTCCTGTCCTGTGCGGACCGCTTCAGCCGCGCTTGCTTCCTTGAGGCGGGCAAGCTCTTCGAGCTGGGCATTAGCCTCGACGCCGGGGCGCTGAAAATCCAGACTGCCAACATAACTCAAGGCTTCCGCCTGTTTTTCCTGCTTGATCAAACTGATCAGGCGGTCGACATTGCGACGGTAGGCGGTAAAGTGCTTGTCGAACTGTTCCATTGCCGCGCGTGACTCATTCAGGATCAGCCGTGTACGCGCCTGTTGAATTGAACTTTTTAAGCCGGCCTCGGCCTCGGCGAGTTGCTTGAGCGCGCGCTCGCGTTCGGCGGCATCGGGCGCCAGCACGTATTGGCGGGTAATACGCGCGATCTGGTTGTGCGCAATCTGGGCGTTCTTGATGGCTAGTATGCCGAGCAGTTCCTTCTCGTGCATGTGCTGAATCTTGTTACCCAGGCCGCGCTGTCCGATCAAGGCATCGAGGCCAATGGCGAATGAAACCGCCAGGAGAGCCAGAAAACCAAGCAACAGTTTGATTTTTAGGGGGCGTCGCTCCAGTGCGTTGATGAGGGATTTCATGCGTGC
>CAZAWN010000051.1:4497-15627 GCA_964488825.1 uncultured Methyloversatilis sp.
TGCGCCAGATGATTTCGATATTCATGGCAAACAATGCCAGCAAATCGTCCGTTTGTTGCTGCACTTCGTCGGATGTGTCATTCGACAGCCAGGCCAATTCGACGGCGCCTTGAATCTGTTCGCCCAGCAGGAGCGGAGCAATCAGCACGCGCTGCGGGAATGACGAGCCCAAGCCGGAGTGCACCCTGCCCATTGCGCCAGTATCTTGCTGCAAGATGCGTACTTTACGTTCGATCACGCTCTGGCCAAGCAGCCCCTCGCCTGACCGGATTCGCTCGGGAATGAGGTCGGAGCAGGCGTAGCTGCCGATCAATTCGAGGCTCTGGGTCTCATCGATGAAAATATAGGCTGCGCCTTGCAATACAGCCGTCTGATGATGCATTTCAGAGAAGAATATTCGCGTCAATTCGGCCAGATTGCCCGCTCCCTGCATGCGTTTGGCCGCTTCTGCCAATTCTGCCTTCCTTTGGGCCGCACGTGTTTGGCGTTGGGCAATCACTTCAAGTTCGGCTGCGGAAATGCGTTGGTTGATCTGGCTGCGCAGCAGACGCAGGGAAATAGCGCCCAGCAGAATGAAAAGTCCTGCCGCCAGGACACCGATGCCAATGCGTTGCCGCAGAGAGATTCCCGTGGCGAGATCGGCGAGGAGAATCATTTCCCAATTGCCGCCCGGATCATTCCAGACGATGGGGCGTTTTGCCAGGAGGAACTCGCGTCCTTCGTAACCCAGTCGATCACCCTGAAATATCGGCAAAGAACCAGGAAGCGCATCGTCATTGAAGGCTCTGCCGTACTGACGGGTTTCGCGCAATGCGGCCAGACGTTTGGCATCGATAGCGCCCAAGGGTCGCAGCACCCATTCAGGGTTGCTGCTGGAAAACACGATGCCATGCGGAGTCACCAGCAGGCCGATGACGTTGTCGAGGCGGCCGAGGAAGCTATCAAGAGGATCAATGTTGAATCGCGCCACCACCGCGCCGGACGTCGGGCCTGAATTTCCTGGCGCGGCATAAACCGGCGCCGACACGTACATCATGCGCTTGCCGGTACTCATGCTTACCGCGCCATGCACGTTTTCTACGCCCTGCCGTGACGCAAGATAGTAAGGTCGAAAGCGCACATCGATACCGATAACCTTGTTTCCTGCGGCATCCCAGTCGCTGGAGATCATGCCGCGCTGGTTTGCCACGAACGCATGATCAGCTTCGATGCTCTGGGCCAGGAGGCTCATTGCCATACTGGCTACATTGCTCAGTTCAGCCTGCTGCTTGTCGACAACCTGCGTGGCGGCCCGAATATCGTCATTCAATTGTCCGGCGAGTTTCAGTGCGCCCATGGCCTTGCCATCCAGGGACAGGTTTTGCAGATTGACGGACTCAAGGGCAATCCGCACATCAAGATCACGCTTGAGGCCCTCGATGGCGATAGCACGCCATATTTCGCTCACCAGCACGCCGCACAGGGCCGCAATAGCCAGCAGCAGCCCCCAGACCGGCCAGCCGCTGCGAGAAAGAAAACGCAAGAGAAATTTCATTTTGCGAGCTCCGGAAATTTTGCCTGGATGGCGCTTTCAAGTACAGCCAATGCTTGCTCGAAATCGAAAGCGCGAATAGCGTCGTCAATGGCGCGATAGTCGTCGGAAAAAGCGGCCTGCAGCATTTCTCCTTCATCGGCGAATACATCGGCTGCTTCGGAGTCGTCATCGGCAAGCAGCTTGCGCATGCGCAAACTGACTTCCTTGAGTTTTTCAAGATCAATCTCGACATTGGCAGACTCGGCTTTCCTCGGAGAAATCTTGCGGCTTAGAGAGGATGTCCCCACGGGATTTCCCTCTATCACGGGCGATTGGACATCGGCTGTGGCTCTGGCCGATGTAGCCCCAGGTTTGATCCAGCGCCTCAGCGCCGCCCAGAGTTCATCCGGCTGGATCGGCTTGGTGACGAAATCGACCATGCCTGCAGCGAGACACTTTTCTTTATCCTGCTGCATGGCATTAGCCGTCATCGCCACAATCGGCAGGGCGTTGAAACGCGCGTCCTTGCGGATTTCGGTGGTCGCGGTCACGCCATCCATGACCGGCATCTGCATGTCCATCAGCACGATGTCGTAGCTGACTTGCTGGACCTTGGCGACGGCAATCTGGCCGTTGTCGGCAATATCGACCAGAAAGCCGGCATCGCGCAGTATTTCTCCGGCAACTTCCTGGTTGAGTTCGTTGTCTTCGACCAGCAGAATGCGGGCGCCCTTGATGGCGGCCATGTCTTCGAGCGATTGCGAAGGCGCATCGCCGTGACTGCGGTGCTCCTTGATTTCTCCTCCCAGCAAGCGAATCGCGATGTCGAACAACAGCGATGCATTCACCGGTTTGATCAGCACGTCCTCGATGCCGGCGGCGTGGGCCTCCTTCATGACTTCCTCGCGGCCATACGCAGTTGCCATGACCAGGTGAGGTGTGTCGGCCAGTCCCAGTGCCTTGATCTGCCGCGCGGTCTCGATGCCATCCATGCCCGGCATCTGCCAGTCGAGGAAGACGATTTCGTAGGCTTCCGGGGTGCCCGATTGGGCGCGTATCGCTTCGAGTGCCGTCGCGCCAGCGCCGACTTCTTCAACCTGGAAGGTCATGCCGGTCAGCAGGTCGTTGAGAACCATGCGGGCGTTTTCATTGTCATCGACGACCAGCACGCGCCGGCCGCGCAGATCAGGTTCGGGCAGCAATTCGCGCTGTTTCTCCGTACCGATGCCCAGCCGCGCGGTAAACCAGAAGGTGCTGCCCTGACCATGCACGCTTTCGACGCCCACCTCGCCGCCCATCAGCTCGGCAAGTTTTTTCGAGATCGACAGTCCGAGGCCGGTACCGCCATATTTCCGCGTGGTCGAGGTGTCGGCCTGCTGGAAGCTCTGGAACAAGCGGCCCATCTGTTCTTCGGTCAGGCCGATGCCGGTATCCCGGACGGCGCAGTAAAGCAGCACGTCTTTCTCGGTGCGCTCCTTTACCTTGAAGACAATGTCGATCTCGCCTTTTTCAGTGAATTTGACGGCATTGTTGGAATAGTTAATGAGCACCTGGCCCATGCGCAACGAGTCGCCGACCAGCGCGCGCGGCACATCCGGGGCAATGTCGAACACCAGTTCAAGGCCTTTGGCCGTGGTTTTTTCCGAAACCAGGTTGGCGACGTTGTCGAGCAGTTTTTCGAGCTCGAATTCGCTGTGTTCGACGTTCAGCTTGCCGGCTTCAATCTTCGAAAAATCGAGGATGTCGTTGATGATGCCGAGCAGGTGCTGGCCGCTGTTGTGGATTTTCTTGCAATAGTCGCGCTGGCGCGGCGTCATCTCGGTCTTCAGCGCCAAGTGCGCCATACCGATAATGGCGTTCATCGGCGTGCGGATTTCGTGGCTCATGTTGGCCAGGAAATCGCTCTTGGTCTTGGCCGCGTCTTCAGCCATTTGCTGGGCGTGACGCATGGCCTCTTCGGCGGCCTTGCGTTCGGTTATGTCGTACATCCACGTCAGCAAGAGCTTTTTGCCCGCCTGCTCGATCCAGCGCGTATTCAGGAGCACCCAGATGATCTGACCATTGTTACGGCGGAAGCGCGCTTCGTAGTCATCGACCCGTCCCTGGGACTTCATTGCATCGATGAAACGGGTTCGATCATCGGGAGAGGCCCAGAATTCCGAGCTGCGTCGGGACTTGAGCTGCTCCGGGGAAACACCCAGCAGAACGGCAAGACGGCGATTGGTGAATAACTGCTGTCCGTCTTCGGTGACCATGGTCACGGCAGCAGGGCTGTCCTCGAGAATTTGACGGAGCCGCAACTCGTTTTCCTGCATGGCTTTTTCGAGGCGTTTGCGTTCGGTGATATCGTCGATTGTCCAGATTGACGCGCGCTCGACGCCTTCGATCTGCAAACGCTGGATCGCAATCATCACCCAGAGATTTTCCGAAAGCTGCCATTCCTGCTTGACCCCGGCGCCCGAAACAAGCCGTTCGCCAACGATTGAATTGAATTCTTTATAGTTCTCCGGCGAGCGGAATAATCCGGTCAGTTCGCTACCGAGCATCTCCTCGCTGCTGCGGCCAAGCAGCCAGCAAACTTCGCTGTTGGCGCGATGGATAAAGCCGTTTTGCACATAGAGAATGCCCATCGGGGCATTCTCGAAAATAGCGCTCTGCTCGGACATGATGGCCTGAATGTGCGCCTGTTGTTCGGTCAACTTCCCAGCCTGCTCCCGGGTTGCATTCAGCAGGTCCTGGGTGCGGGCATTACGGGCGAGGATTTCCATGCACAAGGCCAGCATGGGGATCAGGCTGTCGATAAGTTCCCGATCCGTCTCCTTGCACTTTTCCAATAATGCCAGTTCGATCACGCCGAGCAACTGGTTATTGTTGATGACGGGCAAAATCAGGATAGTCGCTGGTTCGATGCTGGTCAGCACCGACCTACAACGCAGATAGCCGGCGGTTGGGTTGTCCAGGATGACGGGGCGCATTTCCCGAGCACATTGACCCGCTAACCCTTCACCGAAGGCAATGGTTTCGACCAGACAATGGCCGTCCTGACGGGCGTAACCACTGCAAAGACGGAGTTGCTCTCCCTCGTCGACACGGTAGAGGCTGCCTTGTCCGAGACGAACGCGTTCTGCGAGGCCGGCGAGAAGCTCCTTGGCCAGGTCGGCGAAACTGTCAGCTGCCTGCATGCGCGGCGCCAGATCTGCAACGAGGGCGGTGCGCGCCATTTGCCCCGCCAATTCCCGATTGCTGGTCTGCATATCGGCAAACACCCGATTCACTGGTTGCCCGATCTCGCGATCAACGCGCCGGCCAACAGCGACGCCAAGGCCGAGCACACCGGCCAGCAAGGTGACGAGAACCCAGATCAGTTGGGTGGACCAGGGCGAAAAATCCGACAGCGGGGCCAGCGTTGCAATGCGCATCTCCTGATTGCGCAGTGTCAGACGTTGCAAGGTGACTAGCCAGTCTTCAGCGTTGCCGGCCAAGCCTGAGCCGATACGAAAACTGCCGAAGGCGCCCGCCGCTTGCTGCCAGGCGGCCGCCAGAATCGGCAAACCTATCTTGTCGGGCGGCTGCAAGACGGCCTGCTTGAGCGCGGTTTCGTCCTCGAATCCGGCGTTGCGGGGCAGGCCCAATACCTTGCCGTCAGCCGCCAGCAGAGCGACCTGGCCATGTTTGGAATAGCTGAGCTGACCGGTGAATTTCGAAATATCCGTCAATAGAACATCGAAGGCAACGACGAACTGTCGTCCGGATTTCTGGTCTTTCCAGCGTACAGAGGCCGTGATGCCGGGGTCTTTGGTCGATTGGAAGATATAGGGTTCAGTCCAGTGAATCCGGTTCTCGGGAGTGGCCATCGCTCCGCTGAACCAGGGGCGCTTGCGCGGGTCGTAGTCCTGCTCCTTCCATTCCTCGCTACTTAGGGAATTAGCGCCCTTCCACGATAACCAACGTTGCTGCTTGCCCTGCTTCGGCACATCGGTGAGGCGGTTTCTCCATACGTCGGGGAGTTTGAGCAACAGAATCTCGCGGCCATCGTCGCTGGCCAGATGGATGCTGCTGATGATGGGGCGTTGCTGGATGACCGGAATCATCAGACGATTGAAAGCCGCCGGGTCGTCGATGCTGGCCATCCCTTCAACACTCCACTGCTGCAGGGTGAGCAACTCGCGTTCGATCTGGACGATCAGGTTGTCAACCTTCGCGACGACGCGCTCGGTTGAATCCAGTTGCTGGGCCCTGGCGGCATCTTGCGCCATGGGGCGAGCCTGCAAAAAATAGAAGCTCACGGCAACCAGCAAAGATGCCGAAACCAGGGCGAGCGGAGCCGACCACTTGAGACGGTTCAGCAGACTGAGAATATTCAGTGCATCGATGTCGCTGGCGTCACGATTGTCGCGTTCGGTCATGAACAGAAACTCCAAAAGGGGCAACAAGGTGTCGGATTTTGCCAGTGAAATCCTTATCAATGATGAGAGAATCGCCACTTTGTTCATGGTGTGCAGATGACTGACGACGATTTCATGGCGCTAGCCCTCGACCTCGCCCGCGAAGCCGCAACGCTCGGCGAGGTGCCGGTGGGTGCAATCGTGGTGAGGGACGGGGAGATCATCGGCCGTGGCCGCAACCAGCCCATCGGTCGCCACGATCCGACGGCCCACGCCGAGGTGATGGCGCTGCGTGATGCAGCGACGCGACTCGGCAATTACCGTATTCCCGGATGCACGCTTTACGTGACGCTGGAACCCTGCGCCATGTGCATCGGCGCGATTTTCCACGCGCGCATAGGTCGCGTCGTGTTCGGCGCATGTGATCCCAAAACCGGCGCAGCCGGCAGCGTGATTGACCTGTTTCGGGTGGAGCAGCTGAATCACCACGCCGAAGTGGTCGGCGGCGTGCGGGCTGAGGAGTGCGGGGCGCTGCTGTCGGGTTTCTTTGCGGCTCGGCGGTTGAAGACGGAAACGGCGTGATGCATCTCCGCATCTCCATCCCGGCCCAGACCCTCGAACTTTTCGACGACGCATATCTCTTGCTGCGCCGCTACAGCATATCCACCGCCGCCAAAGGGGCAGGGGAGCAGAACGGCAGCTTCTGCACGCCGCGCGGTCGCCACATCGTCCGTGCCAAAGTCGGCGCTGGCGCGACGGCAAATACCGTCTTCGTGCGCCGCCGCCCGACCGGGGAACTCTGGACACCGGAGCTCGCAGCGGCGCATCCCGGCCGCGACTGGATTCTGACGCGGATTCTGTGGCTATCGGGCTGCGAGCCGGGCTTCAACCGGCTCGGCTGCGTGGACACCATGCGCCGCTATATCTACATTCACGGCAGTCCGGACAGCGTACCCATGGGAACGCCGGGATCGATCGGCTGCGTGCGCATGAGAAACCGCGACATCATCGAGTTGTTCGACCTGATTCCCGCCTATACGCCCATCGAAATCGTCGACTACCGCATTGCAGACGGGGACTGGGCACAACTGGCACCGGAGGCCATGGCGTTACGCGAGGAGGTGTTCATCCGCGAGCAGGGCGTCCCCGCCACAATCGAACGCGATACCAACGATGCCGTCTGCCGGCATGTCCTTGCATTTGACGCCACCGGCCAACCCATCGGTACGGGGCGCTTGTTGCCCGACGGACATATCGGTCGGCTGGCCGTGCTCAAGGAATGGCGCGGTCGCGGCGTGGGCGCGGCATTATTTGAGCGCTTGTTGGAACTCGCCCGAACCGCTGGATTGCAGCGGTTGGAACTGAACGCCCAGACCCATGCTGCGGGATTCTATGAACGTTACGGGTTTCGTAAGGAAGGCACGGAGTTTTTCGAAGCGGGGCTACCCCACATTGCCATGACAATAATCATATGAAATCAATCGGATATATTTTGCTTGCGACAACTTTCCTGGTGGGGTGCGCCGCAACCCCTTTGCGGAATATCGAGAATGGGCTAGGCATGCGCTTTGTCCGAATTCCCTCTGGGGAATTTCTCATGGGCAGCCTTGAGGAACCGAATGCGCTGGCACGAGATTTTCCCCAACTCGATTATGAGCGTTTCCTCAGTTTGGGAGATGAAGCGCCAGTGCACCGGGTGCGTATTACGCGTGACTTCTACTTCGGACGGGAGGAGGTCACTGTTGGCCAGTTCGGCCGCTTTCTCGATTTGTCAGGCTACGTCCCTGAGTCGATCGCCGACGGTACCGGCGCTTACGGTTTCAACCCGAATTATGATCCGACCAAATCTGTCCGTGGAGATGCTTTCGAAGGCCGTGATCCAAAATATTCCTGGCGCAACCCAGGCTTCATTCAGAGCGACGACCATCCGGTCGTGAATGTCACCTGGAACGATGCCGTGGCATTGGCCGACTGGCTAAGTCGTCGTGAGGGCGTACGTTATCGATTGCCCACCGAGGCCGAATGGGAATATGCCTGTCGAGCCGGAACCAATACACGCTACGCTACGGGTGATCAACCTGCCAGTCTGCCGAGCCAGGCCAACCTCTTTGACATGGATAGCGCGACGCATTGGCCCAAGTGGCGACCCCACGCCCTCGAAATTCGGGATGGCTATGCCTTTACAGCTCCGGTTGGCAGCTTTGCTCCGAATGACTTCGGCCTTTACGACATGCATGGAAATGTCTGGGAGTGGGTGGCCGACTGGCATGCGGAAGATGCTTATGCCCGGTCGCCAATTGACGATCCGCAAGGACCGGAGAGCGGGTCAGTCAAGGTGCGGCGCGGCGGTTCCTGGCATTCCTGGCCTTTCTATGCACGCTGCGCCTTTCGCAACTGGAATACAGTGCAGACTCGTTATACCTTGGTGGGCATTCGTTTGGTACGCGAAATTCCGGATTGATCCGTCACAGCCTGCGATATCTGATCTATTTGCGGAGATTTCGGGCCAGATTGAGCAGTTTATAGCTGAATTTAATTCCGGATTTATCAACCTGCTCAGGGTCGATATCAAAAACCAGGCGATGGTTGTCTAACGAAAGGCGGATCATACTTCCAACAATTCTGGGTGATTCGGTTACCGTCAATACCGGTTGTCCAGTTATTTCTTTCACGATCCGATCCATTTGATGGGATTCGCGCTCGGCAACGAACAGGACGTGACATTTCTTGAGTGGGGTGAGTGATACCGTCTGCGATATCTCGATTCGCTTGCCGCGAATTGATTTCTTCTCAATAGTCGAAAGCGAAGCGCCAAAGGGTTCTTTGTCTCCGAAAATGCAGAAAGAGAACGCATCAAACGTCTCTTCGGGCCATTCGGCGAATAGTGCGAAGTTGTAAAGGTAGGCTGCCTTCATTTCATACTCCGATTTTGGTTCTGCCCAAACGAATCGGGGCAGGGCGACCAGAAGGAGGAGAAAGAGAAGCGCTTTCACTGAATTTCCTTAGAAATCAAAATCCAGTTGCAGCCAGTAGTTACGGCCATCCATGCGCAAGGTACTCTGCCCACTATCGGAAGAGGGACCAATCATGAAGGGGGCAACCACATCGTACTTCTTGTCGAACAGGTTACGAATACTGAAACTGGCTGAAAGGCCATGCCATTTTCGTTCGGAACTCAGCGTCAGATTAACAATACCAGTTCCATTCAGTTTCTTGCGTGGGGTATCCGGGAACCATTCATCGTCTTTTATTGACCATCTGGAACCCAGATATAGTCCTTCAATCCCTACTCTCATGGAATTATCAAAAACAGGAAAGCCAACATGGGCCTTGCCAATAAAATTGGGTGCATTCGCCAAAGGTTCGTTAAATACATCAACCGTTTTGCGCCAAGTACCGCTAAGGCGCATGCGCGCACCATTCAACCACTTTCTCTCAAACTCAACCTCGATCCCGCGCGACTTGCTTTCACCGTCTGGGCGCGGATTTCCCTCGACATCATCGAAACGCAGATCGGATAAACGATATTTGTAAGCGGAAATAGTAAATTGAGAAAGCGGGGACAGTCGGTGTTGCATTAGTAGTTCCGTTGCCTGAACACGTTCAGGTAGTGGAACTATCCACCAAGACATTTCATTTCCGTTGGGGGAACGAAAGGCTTTGCTGTAAGAGGCTTTCCAAGTTGTTTCAGATGAGGGCGAATAAATCAAAGCTAAACGGGGACTATTTGTTGGGGGACTATGCTTCTCATCGGAAGGCATGTCGCGACGTAATCCGATATTGGCCTTTAGGTTGGGGGAAATAGCGATCTCGTTCGCAATGTAAAAACTGAAAGTCCTCAACGGATAGTGTTCATTGACGGGTTCTTTCCAAGATGGTCCCTGATCAGGCGAAAGAAACTGCATGATCATGCTACGTGTGAAGTCGTGACGGTATTCCGCCCCAACGAGAATCTTTTGATTATGAAAACCGTCGTAAGCCAATTTGATGTCGATACCAGCCCATTGGCCCTCTGATTTTTGTCGCCTGAACGCTATTCCATCGCTTGCGTCGGAAAACTCGCGTTGGCTCTTGTCAGCATAGGCTCCGTGGTATATGCGGGTAGTCGAATTAAGATGAGGAGTTAATTGCGTATTGTGACGGGCGGAAATAAAAAAGTTCTCATCCCAAAGGTATGAGGAACCATTGAACTTGGTGCTATCCGGATCGACATATGTTCTCGGCCTTTTTCTATCAACATAAGCGGTTTCAAAAGTCCAGCTGCCATATTCGATCTTTCCAAAGAACCGTTTGTTCTTCTCCCAATCGACGCCTGAAGCAATTCCGTTGTTGCCATACGTGGTTGCGCCGGGGAAAAAATGGTTCCTGCCGTCACGATCAAGCGTGGATACCGAAAACAATACGTCCGTGCCATTTGCGTACTTCTTGCCAAAGGTGGCTCGTTGCTGATTCACCCCATAACTACCCCGACCTACTGAGACCTGCGCGCCATTGAAGTCAGCGCCTTTTTTGGTCACCACATTGACGATACCTAACAGGGCATTGTTTCCATAGGTTACAGAACCGGTTCCGGAAACATATTCAACCCGATCGATCAGTTCAACATCGAGGAAGCCATCGTTGCCTAGAAAAATTGTGCTGTAAATATTGTCCTGAGTAGCATATCCGTCGATCATCAGCATGACTCGACCGGCAAAATCATCCGTAGAACCATAAGCGCGACCGCCGAGGTATTCGTATCTCAGATCGGAAGTGACATACAGTCCGCGCATGCTGTTGAGAATCTCGCCCAGCGTGCGGTAGCCGTACGCGCGAATATCTTCGGCGGTAACGATTGAGACGGCAGAGGGGGAGTCGCTGATCTGGCGAGCAATTCGATCAGCCGAGACGACTTCAGTTTCGATCAGCTTTTCTAAGGGAACGTCGCTAAGGTCTGGGCCGGATTGAGCCCGGACCGGTAGCGGCAACAGAATAACCACCAATATCGCAAGCATGCCTGCCGCGATTGGGGAACGCTTGGCGAAGGGTTTATGTCGCCCTGCTGAAGCCAACTGCATTTTGTGTTCCTTAGCGTTGCTCTTCGGGCGATTCTAGTCGTCATGAAAACTCCAGGGAAGGTCACGACTGATGAGCGTGGCAAGCTATGCAGTAACGTTGTCGTTTGCCCGCCACACAATCCGGCAACCAGGTTTGCTCCTCAAACGATGCCGTCCCGTCAGCGCCGACTTTGAT
>CAZAWN010000052.1:0-15230 GCA_964488825.1 uncultured Methyloversatilis sp.
CCGCGAGGGCGGTCGTACCGTCGGCGCCGGCGTCGTCGCTAAAATCATCGAGTAAGAAAGTGGCTTCCGTGGTGGGCAGCCTCTGCATAGGGGTTGCCCACTTTGGTGTTTGTGTTCCAGCTGCAGGGGTATAGCTCAATTGGCAGAGCGGCGGTCTCCAAAACCGCAGGTTGGGGGTTCGATTCCCTCTGCCCCTGCCACACTTGCTTGGTGTAAATAAGATGGCTGATAAATTGAAGTTCGCTATTGCTCTGCTGCTCGTAGTGGCGGGTATTGCGGGCTTTTACATGCTTGCCGAGCAAGCCATGGTGGTCCGGGTGTTGGCGGTGTTGGCCGGAATTGCTGCCGGTTTCGCCGTGGCATGGTTTACCGAGCCGGGTCAGCGCTTTGTTGAGTTGGGGCGCGAGTCGATTGCCGAAGCAAAGAAGGTTGTTTGGCCTTCACGTAAGGAAACCTTGCAGACGACAGGAATTGTCTTTGCCTTCGTGCTCGCGATGGCAATCATGCTGTGGATAACCGACAAGACTTTGGAGTGGGTGTTGTACGACCTCATTCTGGGTTGGAAAAAATAATGACAAAACGCTGGTACGTGGTGCACGCCTATTCGGGATTCGAGAAGTCGGTTCAGCGCGCTCTGGTGGAGCGCATTGCACGCGCCGGCATGCAGGATCTGTTCGGACAGATCCTGGTGCCTGTCGAGGAAGTGGTGGAAATGAAGAGCGGGCAGAAGAGCGTCACCGAGCGCAAGTTCTTCCCCGGCTATGTTCTTGTCGAGATGGATATGAACGACGACTCATGGCACTTGGTGAAAAGCACTCCCAAGGTAACCGGTTTCGTCGGAGGTACCGCAACAAAGCCAACCCCGATTTCCGAGAAGGAAGTCGAGAAGATTATGCAGCAAATGCAGGAAGGCGTAGAAAAACCGCGTCCGAAGGTGCTGTTTGAGGCGGGTGAGATGGTGAGGGTGAAGGATGGTCCGTTTACTGACTTTAATGGTACGGTCGAAGAAGTGAATTACGACAAGAGCCGTTTGCGCGTGTCTGTGACCATTTTCGGCCGGGCGACACCGGTAGAGCTAGAGTTCGCACAAGTCGAAAAATCATAAGGAGTAACCGGTTCTGCAGCGGTTATCTGCAGTAAGAGGAGCGTCTCCACAAGGGGATGCGTTTAACTCACTGACTGGAGCAAGAAAACATGGCGAAAAAGATCGTCGGTTATATCAAGTTGCAAGTGCCAGCGGGCAAGGCAAACCCCTCGCCCCCGATCGGTCCGGCCCTCGGCCAGCGTGGCCTGAATATCATGGAATTCTGCAAGTCCTTCAATGCCCAGACGCAGGGCTTGGAGCCGGGCCTGCCGATTCCGTGCGTGATCACTGCTTACGCGGACAAGTCTTTCACCTTCATCATGAAGACCCCGCCGGCAACGATTCTCATCAAGAAAGCTGCCGGAATCCAGAAGGGATCGGCGAAGCCTCATACCGACAAGGTAGGCAAGATTACCCGTGCGCAAGCGGAAGAAATTGCCAAGACAAAAATGAAGGATCTGACCGCCGCCGACATGGACGCTGCGGTTCGCACCATCGCGGGTTCCGCCCGCAGCATGGGCATTACCGTGGAGGGCGTGTGAAATGGCTAAACATTCAAAACGCGTGCGTGAGTTGCGGGCGAAAGTGGATCGCAACAAGAATTACCCGCTGGTCGAAGCCTTGGCGCTCGTCAAGGAGAATGCGACGGCCAAGTTCAACGAGTCTGTCGATGTGGCTGTGAATCTTGGCGTTGATGCGAAGAAATCCGATCAAGTGGTGCGTGGCTCGGTCGTCCTTCCCTCCGGTACCGGCAAGTCGGTTCGTGTTGCGGTGTTTTGCCAAGGGGCGAAGGCTGATGAGGCGAAAGCTGCCGGGGCTGAGGTTGTTGGCTTCGACGATCTCGCTGCATCGGTGAAGGGCGGAACCATTGATTTCGATGTTTGCATTGCAACACCCGATGCCATGAAAGTGGTTGGACAGTTGGGTCAGATTCTCGGTCCGCGCGGCTTGATGCCGAACCCCAAAGTGGGGACGGTCACCATGGATGTGACGACGGCGGTGAAGAATGCCAAGGCGGGCCAAGTGCAATACCGGACTGACAAGGCGGGCATCGTGATGTGCACGGTGGGTCGCGCCTCATTCACGGTTGAGCAGCTGCAGTTGAACGTGGCTGCCCTGATCGAGGCGCTCAACAAGGCCAAGCCGGCAGCTGCGAAGGGCCAGTATTTGAAGAAAGTTTCGGTGTCCTCAACGATGGGCGCCGGTGTGCGTGTAGATCAGGCCAGCCTGGTGGCAGTGCAGGGCTAAGAACTTTGGGCCGTCGTCCGCAAGCATTGGGACGGCGGGTTATCAAAGACCGCAGGTGTTCTGGTTGAACTTAAGGGTTGCAAGTTAACGTCGAAAAGGGCGTAAGTTGCAGCAGCCTGCGCAGATGGCGTTGCCCGAAGACGGGGATCAAGGATTCCTGAATGAAGGTCGCCGTGTCGCCAGCGCCGAGTTTCGGCGTTGGAGCTTGGAAAGGAGTTGACCGTGAGTCTCAATCTTGACGACAAGAAGGCGGTAGTCGCTGAGGTATCCGCAGAAGTTGCGCATGCCCAGTCGATCATCGTCGCCGAGTACCGTGGTCTCGAAGTGGGGAACATTACTACCCTGCGGGCGAATGCTCGTAAGGATGGTGTATACCTGCGTGTGTTGAAAAACACCTTGGTTCGTCGCGCCATTTCCGGCACGCCGTTCGAGGGTCTTGCCGAGAAGTGCGTCGGTCCCCTGATCTACGGGATATCCCGGGATCCGGTGGCTGCCGCAAAGCTGCTCAACGATTTCAGCAAAGCAAATCAGAAGCTCGTCGTCAAAGCAGGCGCTATGCCCAACTACGTCATGGACGCAGAGGGGGTTAAGGCGCTCGCCACGATGCCAAGCCGCGAGGAGTTGCTGTCGAAATTGCTCGGCACCATGCAGGCGCCAATCACCCAGTTCGTCCGTACGCTCAACGAAGTCCCGACGAAGTTCGTGCGGGGCCTCGCTGCAGTACGCGACGCCAAAGAGACTGCGTAATCGTTTTTTATCAATCCTAATTTCATTCAGGAGTTGTAATCATGGCTGTAAGTAAAGCTGAAATCCTCGATGCCATCGCCGGCATGACCGTTCTCGAACTCTCCGAACTTATCAAGGAAATGGAAGAGAAGTTCGGTGTATCTGCTGCCGCTGCTGCCGTTGCTGTAGCCGCCCCGTCCGCTGCTGCTGCTCCGGCTGTAGAAGAACAGACTGAGTTCACCGTTATGCTCCTCGCCGCCGGCGAGAAGAAGGTGGAAGTTATCAAGGTTGTACGTGCTGTCACCGGCCTCGGTCTCAAGGAAGCCAAGGATCTGGTGGATGGCGCTCCGAAGCCCGTCAAGGAAGCCATTGCCAAGGCCGATGCCGAAGCCCTCAAGAAGCAGCTCGAGGACGCTGGCGCCAAGGTCGAAGTCAAGTAACAAGTCTGCTAGTAACGGCTGGACGCCCGCCGAGGCGGCCAGCCGTTATGCCTATTTAACAACTAAGCGTAGTCACATTAAAGCAGTTCTCAGCGAATAGCATCCCGTTAGCCGAGGTGTTATTCCCTGAATTCTGACAGCTGGAGCGATCATGTCCTACTCGTACACCGAGAAAAAGCGAATCCGCAAAAGTTTCGCCAAGAGAGCGAACGTTCTAAACGTACCTTTTCTGCTGGCAACCCAGCTAGAGTCTTTTACTCACTTTCTGCAAGCCGAGATACCCGCTGCGGAGCGGCGGGATAATGGCTTGCAGGCTGCCTTCAAGTCGATCTTTCCGATCGTGGCGCACTCGGGTGGCGCACGACTTGAATTCGTGGAATTCCGCCTTGGTGAGCCTGCGTTCGACGTAAAGGAATGCCAGCAACGCGGGTTGACCTTCGCGTCGCCGCTACGTGCAAAAGTCCGGTTGGTAATTCTGGATCGCGAAAGCAGTACCGAGAAAGTTAAAGAGGTGAAAGAACAGGAGGTCTATATGGGCGAAATACCCCTGATGACCACAACCGGTTCTTTTGTGATCAATGGAACCGAGCGGGTGATCGTTTCGCAATTGCACCGTTCTCCTGGTGTGTTCTTTGAGCACGACAAAGGGAAAACCCACAGTTCTGGAAAGCTGCTTTTCTCCGCCCGTATCATTCCCTATCGCGGTTCCTGGCTGGATTTCGAGTTTGATCCCAAGGATCTGCTCTACTTTCGAATTGACCGTCGCCGTAAGATGCCCGCAACGATTCTGCTCAAGGCGATCGGCATGTCGCCGGAGCAGATACTCGATACCTTCTTCGAGAAGGAAACTTTCTATTTGAGCAAGAATGGCATCCGCTTCGCAGTTGTCCCGGAGCGTTTGCGCGGAGAAATCGCTAAGTTCGATATTTACGACAAATCCGGAAAGGTATTGGTCGCCAAGGACAAGCGCATTACGGCAAAGCACATTCGCGAAATGGCTGCTGCAGGAATCGAGAATATTGCCGTTCCGGATGATTTCCTCGTTGGTCGGGTGATTGCCAGTAATGTTATTGACAATACGACAGGTGAGGTTCTCGCAAACGCAAACGAGGAGATCACCGAAAGCATTCTGGCCAAACTGATTGAATGTGGCCAGGAGACCTTGCAAACGCTCTACGTCAATGATCTTGATCGCGGAGCCTTCATTTCTTCAACCCTTCGTGCGGATGAAACCGCTGATCAGTGGGCGGCACGCGTAGCCATCTATCGGATGATGCGCCCCGGCGAGCCGCCAACGGAAGATGCTGTAGAGTCGCTGTTCCACGGACTGTTCTATTCGGCAGAACGTTACGACCTCTCCGCGGTCGGCCGGATGAAATTCAACCGACGGGTAGGGCGTGAAGAAGTGATAGGCGCTCACGTTCTTTCCAATGAAGATATTGTTGATGTAGTCCGCATTCTGGTCGAGCTACGCAATGGACGAGGTGAGGTTGATGATATCGATCACCTCGGAAACCGCCGTGTCAGGTCGGTAGGCGAACTCGCCGAAAATCAGTTTCGCGCAGGACTGGTTCGCGTTGAGCGAGCGGTCAAAGAACGCTTGAATCAGGCGGAGTCGGATAACCTGATGCCGCATGACCTGATCAATGCCAAGCCGATCAGTGCAGCCATCAAGGAATTCTTTGGTTCTTCGCAGCTCTCCCAGTTCATGGACCAGACCAATCCTTTGTCCGAGATTACCCACAAGCGACGCGTATCGGCGTTGGGCCCGGGAGGACTGACGCGTGAACGGGCAGGTTTTGAGGTGCGTGACGTTCACCCGACTCACTATGGCCGAGTATGCCCGATTGAAACACCTGAGGGTCCGAATATTGGCTTGATCAATTCACTCGCCTTATTTGCGCGTACAAACGATTATGGCTTCATGGAAACGCCGTATAGAAAAGTTACGGATGGGCGTGTAACCAGTGAAATTGAATACCTCTCGGCAATTGAGGAGGGCAAGTACATTATTGCCCAGGCGAATGCCGGTCTGGATAAGCACAACAAACTTATCGACGAGCTGGTTTCGTGCCGTTTCAAAGGGGAGTTCGAGCTTAAGGAGCCTGCCGAGGTTCAGTATATGGATGTGGCGCCCGGACAAATTGTTTCCGTAGCGGCATCGCTGATCCCCTTCCTTGAACATGACGATGCGAACCGGGCATTGATGGGGGCAAACATGCAACGGCAGGCAGTGCCCTGCTTGCGCCCGGAAAAGGCTTTGGTTGGTACGGGCATTGAACGGACTGTCGCTGTCGATTCTGGTACGGCTGTACAGGCCTTGCGAGGTGGGTTGGTCGACTATGTTGATGCTGACAGGATTGTGGTGCGAGTTAATGATGATGAGACAGTTAGCGGTGAAGTTGGCGTTGATATCTACAATCTGACGAAGTACACCCGCTCGAATCAGAACACCAATATCAATCAGCGACCTGTGGTTAAAGTAGGGGATCGCATCGAAAAAGGCGATGTGGTGGCTGATGGCGCATCGACCGATTTGGGCGAGTTGGCCCTGGGGCAGAATATGCGCGTAGCTTTTATGCCTTGGAACGGGTACAACTTCGAAGATTCGATTCTGATATCTGAACGGGTTGTCTCGGAGGATCGATTTACTTCCATACATATTGAGGAACTGACGGTAGTCTCGCGTGATACCAAGCTTGGACCGGAGGAAATCACACGCGATATAGCGACCCTGGGCGAGGCGCAGCTGTCGCGACTGGATGATTCAGGAGTCGTGTATATCGGAGCTGAGGTAGAAGCTGGCGACGTGCTGGTAGGCAAGGTGACGCCGAAGGGCGAAACGCAAATGACACCTGAAGAAAAGCTGCTTCGGGCGATTTTTGGAGAAAAGGCGTCGGATGTAAAAGATACTAGCTTAAGAGTTCCCTCGGGTATGTCCGGCACGGTGATTGATGTTCAGGTATTTACCCGAGAAGGCATCGAACGAGACAAGCGAGCTCAATCGATCATCGATGACATGCTGAAGAGCTACAAACTCGATCTGGCTGACCAAATGCGGATTGTGGAGCGCGATACCTTCGCTCGTATTGAACGACTGCTGGTCGGTAAAACAGCTAGCAAGGGACCGAAGAAGCTATCCAAGGGCGCCAAGCTTACCAAGGAGTACCTCGCCAGTATCGAGCATTATCATTGGTTTGACGTCAGCCTTTCAGATGAGGAAGCGCAACAACAGTTGGAAGGTTTGCGTGAAAGTCTGGAACAGACTCGTAAGAATTTTGATGTCGCATTCGAGGCGAAAAAGAAAAAGTTGACCCAAGGGGATGAATTGCCTCCGGGTGTTCAGAAGATGGTCAAGGTCTACCTGGCAGTTAAGCGCCGCTTGCAACCTGGGGACAAAATGGCTGGACGTCACGGCAACAAGGGAGTTGTTTCGCGTATTGTGCCCGTAGAGGACATGCCCTATATGGAAGATGGCTCTCCTGTGGATATTGTTCTCAATCCATTGGGTGTTCCCTCGCGGATGAACATTGGCCAGATTCTCGAAGCCCACTTGGGCTGGGCTGCAAAGGGGATTGGCGAACAAATCAACACGATGCTCCTGCAGCAATCATCAGTTGCCGAGCTTAGAAAGTACCTGAACACCATATATAACGCGTCCGGACGCGACTACGATATCAGTCATCTGACCGATGTCGAGGTAATGGAGTTGGCCCGCAATCTGCGTAACGGTGTTCCGTTTGCCACCCCTGTATTCGATGGCTGCAAGGAAGAAGAAATTCGTGCAATGCTGGATTTGGCATACCCAGAAGAGGTAGCGAAGCGGCTCAGTCTGACTGAAACAAAGACACAAGCGCGGTTGTACGACGGACGTACAGGGGAGGCTTTTGAGCGACCTGTCACAGTGGGTTATATGCATGTCCTTAAGTTGCACCATTTGGTGGACGACAAAATGCATGCTCGGTCAACGGGGCCCTACAGTCTCGTAACTCAGCAACCACTGGGTGGCAAGGCTCAATTTGGTGGACAGCGGTTCGGAGAAATGGAAGTTTGGGCCCTAGAAGCTTATGGAGCCTCCTATACCTTGCAGGAGATGCTCACAGTCAAATCGGATGATGTGACTGGACGTACAAAGGTATACGAAAGCATAGTCAAAGGGGAACACAAGATTGATGCAGGAATGCCGGAATCATTCAATGTGCTGGTGAAGGAAATTCGTTCGCTAGCAATTGACATCGACCTTGAACGCTATTGATTGTCCCTCGGCCCGCGACAGGAGTTAATACATGAAAGCACTGCTCGATCTGTTCAAACAAGTTACGCAGGAAGAGGAATTTGACGCAATTACAATCAGTCTTGCCTCGCCTGACAAGATTCGCAGTTGGTCTTACGGCGAAGTCAAGAAGCCTGAAACGATCAACTATCGCACTTTCAAGCCCGAACGGGACGGACTTTTCTGCGCCAAAATATTTGGCCCGGTAAAGGACTACGAATGCCTTTGTGGGAAATACAAGCGGTTGAAGCATCGCGGGGTGATTTGTGAAAAGTGCGGTGTTGAAGTTACCCAGGCTAAGGTTCGCAGAGAGCGGATGGGTCATATCGAACTCGCCTCGCCCGTAGCTCATATCTGGTTTCTTAAGAGTTTGCCAAGTCGCCTAGGTATGGTGCTTGATATGACCCTGAGGGATATCGAGCGGGTGCTGTACTTTGAGGCCTACGTTGTGGTCGACCCTGGCATGACTCCGCTGACGCGCGCTCAGTTGCTGACAGAAGACGATTACCTGGCTAAGGTTGAGGAGTACGGTGACGATTTCAGCGCTGTGATGGGTGCTGAAGGCGTTCGTGAATTACTGCGTAGCCTCGATCTCGCACATGAAGTAGAAAACCTTCGTAACGAGTTGGATACGACGGGTTCCGAGGCTAAGATCAAAAAGTTCGCTAAGCGTCTGAAAATTCTTGAGGGATTTCAGCAATCCGGAATTAAGCCGGAATGGATGATTCTCGAAGTTCTACCGGTATTGCCGCCGGATCTGCGACCGCTAGTACCGCTTGATGGCGGACGTTTTGCTACGTCGGATCTAAACGACTTGTATCGTCGGGTAATCAACCGGAATAACCGACTGAAGCGCCTGTTGGAGTTGAAGGCGCCGGACATTATCGTTCGCAACGAGAAGCGGATGTTGCAAGAGGCGGTAGATTCCCTGCTAGATAACGGCCGTCGTGGTAAAGCCATGACCGGAGCAAACAAGCGGCCGCTTAAGTCGCTCGCTGACATGATCAAGGGCAAGGGAGGGCGGTTCCGCCAGAACCTTCTCGGTAAGCGAGTCGACTATTCAGGACGATCAGTAATCGTTGTTGGCCCCCAACTTAAACTGCATCAGTGCGGGTTGCCAAAGAAAATGGCATTGGAATTGTTCAAGCCTTTCATTTTCGAAAGACTTGAAAAAATGGGTGTGGCAAGCACAATCAAGGCGGCAAAGAAGGAAGTTGAAGCTGAGACACCTGTGGTCTGGGATATTCTGGAAGAGGTGATTCGCGAGCATCCGGTACTACTTAACCGTGCGCCGACATTGCACCGTCTGGGCATCCAGGCTTTCGAGCCGGTTCTCATCGAGGGCAAAGCTATTCAATTGCACCCACTGGTTTGTACTGCGTTCAACGCCGACTTCGATGGCGACCAAATGGCGGTGCATGTTCCCTTGTCACTGGAAGCGCAGATGGAAGCCCGGACGCTGATGCTTGCTTCCAATAATGTCCTGTCGCCAGCAAACGGTGCGCCCATCATTGTTCCTTCACAGGACGTAGTGCTCGGACTTTACTATGCAACACGCGAAGATGCAGCAGGTCTAGGCACAGGAATGGTACTTGCTGACATAGCCGAGGTTGTTAAAGCGGTTGACCTCCGTCAATTAAGTCTGCATGCCCGCATTTCGATACGAATCAAAGAATATGAAATGACTGGAGATGGCTGGCGTGAGAAAATAACCCGGTATTCAACTACTGCAGGACGCGCCATTCTTTCCGAGATTCTGCCCAAAGGCTTGCCTTTCAAGGTGATAGACAAGCCTCTGAAAAAGAAAGAGATATCAAAGCTGATCGATGAAAGTTTCCGCCGGTGCGGTCTGAAGGATACCGTCGTGTTCGCCGACAAACTGATGCAGTCTGGATTTCGTCTTGCAACACGCGGCGGTATATCCATCTGTATTGATGACATGCTGGTGCCGGTACAGAAACAGGGGATCATCGAGGCTGCTGAAGCCGAGGTCAAAGAAATCGAAAAGCAATACACCTCTGGTTTGGTGACTGTTGGAGAACGCTACAACAAGGTCGTCGACATTTGGGGGCGTGCAGGTGACCATGTGGCGAAAGCGATGATGGATCAACTCCAGCACCAGAAGGTGAAGAACCTTGATGGCAAAGATGTGACGCAGGATTCTTTTAATTCCATTTACATGATGGCCGATTCGGGAGCGCGAGGTTCGGCTGCACAGATTCGCCAGCTGGCCGGGATGCGCGGCTTGATGGCCAAGCCGGATGGATCGATCATCGAGACTCCGATCACGACCAACTTCCGGGAAGGGTTGAATGTTCTACAGTACTTCATTTCAACACACGGAGCTCGTAAGGGTCTTGCGGATACTGCACTTAAGACGGCTAACTCGGGGTATCTGACACGTCGCTTGGTAGATGTAACACAGGACTTGGTTGTTACTGAAGACGATTGCGGCACCCAGAATGGGTTCGCAATGAAAGCGTTGGTGGAAGGTGGTGAGGTTGTTGAACCCTTGCGTGAACGGATACTTGGTCGCGTCCTCGCGGCAGATGTGTTTGACCCGGATACACAGGATGTTTTGTATCCGGCTGGTTTGATGCTCGACGAAGATGCTGTCGATACAATTGAAAAAGTTGGCATAGATGAAGTGGTGGTCCGCACTCCGCTCACCTGTGAAACACGTTACGGACTTTGCGCCAAATGCTACGGTCGAGATCTTGGCAGGGGGATGCTTGTCAATGCAGGAGAGGCTGTTGGGGTTATTGCCGCGCAATCAATCGGCGAACCGGGAACACAGCTGACCATGCGGACGTTCCACGTGGGCGGCGCCGCTTCACGAGCTGCAGCTCAAAGTCATATTGAGGCGAAGAGTGCAGGGGTGGTTAGATATACGGCTACGATGCGCTATGTTTCCAATCCAAAGAACGAAAAAATTGTCATTGCTCGATCGGCGGAGATATTGATTGCCGACGACCACGGCCGTGAACGGGAGAGACATAAGGTTCCATACGGCGCTACATTGCTGCTTGAGGATGGTTGCAATGTAAAAGCTGGAGCTCAGTTAGCGACTTGGGATCCGCACACCAGACCGATTGTGACCGAATACGCAGGTATAGTCCGATTCGAAAACGTGGAGAAGGGTGTCACTGTCGCAGAGCAAATGGATGAAGTAACGGGGCTATCGACCTTGGTCGTGATCGACCCCAAGCGAGGTGCAAAAGCGCAGGCCAAGGGTTTGAGGCCTTTGGTCAGGCTGCTTGACGAAAGCGGCGAAGAAATCAAGATACATGGCACAGAACATTCCGTTGCGATAACTTTCCACGTTGGTTCGATTATCACGGTCAAGAATGGGCAATCAGTGAGTGTTGGCGAGGTGCTGGCGCGTATTCCTCAGGAGTCAGCGAAAACACGTGATATTACCGGTGGTCTGCCACGCGTGGCGGAGCTTTTCGAGGCACGCTCGCCAAAAGATGCCGGTATGCTGGCTGAAGTTACCGGAACGGTAACCTTCGGGAAGGATACCAAGGGAAAGCAGCGGCTAATGATCACGGAGCCAGATGGTACTGTGCAAGAGTACCTGATTCCAAAAGACAAGCATGTCATGGCTCACGACAGTCAGGTTGTCAATAAAGGGGAAGTTATTGTCGATGGTCCGGTGGATCCGCACGATATTCTTCGCTTGAAGGGCGTTGAAGAACTGGCTAGATACATTATTGACGAGGTTCAGGACGTGTATCGCTTGCAAGGCGTGAAGATCAATGACAAGCATATTGAGGTGATCGTCAGGCAAATGCTGCGAAGGGTGGTAATTACTGACCCGGGCGAATCTCACTTTATTCGTGAGGAGCAGGTCGAGCGCTCAGAGGTCCTTGATGAGAACGATAAGTTGATCGGAGAGGGTAAGCGCCCAGCCGAGTATCAATTTATGCTGCTTGGTATTACGAAGGCAAGCTTGTCAACTGACTCATTCATCTCTGCAGCCTCGTTCCAAGAAACGACCAGGGTTCTGACGGAAGCTGCGATCATGGGCAAGCGTGACGAGCTACGCGGACTCAAGGAGAACGTGATTGTAGGCAGGCTGATTCCAGCAGGTACCGGGCTTGCCTACCATCGGTCAAGGAAAGTTGGCAATTTAGGAGTGGGTACTGGAGTTGAGCCTGCGCTTGATGCCGAAGCCGGAAAACCTGATCGAATTCTGGATGAACAACATGGTTGACGTGGGCGGATTCAGCCAATACAATTCCGCCTCTTTTTTCCCTGCAACAATCTATGCGCTAGAAATGGCGCAATTGATGGAACGAACTTATGCCAACGATTAATCAGTTAGTACGGAAGCCGCGACAGGCTGAAGTGACTAAAAGCAAGGTGCCGGCATTGGGCGGATGCCCAGCCAAGCGCGGTGTTTGCACGCGTGTATATACGACTACACCAAAAAAACCGAACTCGGCGCTGAGAAAGGTTGCAAAAGTTCGTCTGACTAACGGATTTGAGGTTATCTCCTACATTGGTGGAGAAGGGCATAACCTCCAGGAGCACTCTGTAGTGCTGATCCGGGGCGGGCGTGTTAAAGACTTACCGGGTGTTCGTTATCACATTGTGCGTGGTAGTTTGGATACCCAAGGTGTCAAAGATCGCAAACAGTCGCGCTCCAAGTATGGAGCAAAGCGGCCAAAGAAATCCTGAAAGGCAGTTCTAGAGAAAGGTAGTAGATATGCCACGTCGTAGAGAGGTACCTAAGCGCGATATTCTTCCCGATCCGAAATTCGGGAATGTGGAAGTTTCAAAGTTTGTGAATGTCATCATGACAAGCGGCAAAAAATCGGTTGCTGAGCGGATTGTTTATGGTGCGTTCGGTGTTATCGCGCAGAAAAGCGGCAAAGATCCAGTAGAGGTTTTCGGTCTGGCCATTAATAACGTGAAACCGATCGTAGAGGTCAAGAGTCGGCGTGTTGGTGGTGCGAATTACCAAGTGCCAGTTGAAGTCCGTCCGTCTCGGAGATTGGCCTTGTCGATGCGCTGGATTCGTGAAGCAGCGCGGAAGCGTAGCGAAAAATCCATGGATCAGCGGTTGGCAACCGAGTTGCTGGAGGCCTCGGAAGGTCGTGGAGCGGCCATGAAGAAACGCGAAGAGGTTCATCGCATGGCAGAGGCCAACAAGGCCTTCTCGCACTTCAGGTTCTAATGTAACGAAGCGAGCCGTCAGGTCCGACTGGCGGCTTTTTTATTCGTCCGGCAGTTTTTCATCAAGATAAAACTGGCGGAAGACGAAGAAAGACAGGTAATCCAAGTGGCCCGTAAGACTCCTATTGAGCGCTATCGAAATATCGGCATTTCAGCGCATATTGACGCCGGAAAGACAACAACAACAGAGCGCATACTGTTTTATACAGGCGTCAATCACAAGATTGGCGAAGTGCATGATGGTGCTGCGACGATGGATTGGATGGAGCAAGAACAGGAGCGCGGTATCACCATTACCTCTGCTGCAACGACCTGCTTCTGGAAGGGTATGGCGGGAAATTACCCAGAGCATCGTGTCAATATCATTGATACCCCGGGTCACGTTGACTTCACGATTGAAGTTGAGCGCTCGATGCGTGTTCTTGATGGTGCGTGCATGGTCTATTGCGCCGTGGGTGGTGTGCAGCCGCAATCAGAGACGGTTTGGCGTCAGGCCAACAAGTATGGTGTGCCGCGCCTAGCCTTCGTGAACAAGATGGACAGGACTGGAGCCAACTTCTTTAAAGTTCATGACCAGATGCGCGAGCGCCTCAAGGCTAATCCGATCCCAATACAGATCCCGATAGGCGCGGAAGACAAGTTTGAGGGCGTCGTTGATCTGGTCAAGATGAAGGCCATTGTCTGGGACGATGCGTCGCAGGGAACAAAATTTACCTACGGCGACATCCCGGCAGAACTGGTCGATACTGCAAACGAGTGGCGGGAAAAGATGCTCGAGGCGGCGGCCGAGGCTTCCGAGGAGATGATGAACAAGTACCTCGAGGAAGGCACGCTCTCGGAAGAGGAAATCAAGAAGGCCCTGCGTCAGCGCACTATTGCAAGTGAAATTGTCCCTATGCTTTGTGGCTCGGCCTTCAAGAACAAGGGCGTTCAAGCTATGCTGGATGCGGTCATTGAGCTGATGCCGGCACCAACAGATATTCCGCCGGTTACAGGGATTCTTGAAGATGAGACTGAGGGACAGCGCAAGGCTTCGGATGAGGAGCCGTTTGCTGCGCTGGCTTTCAAGATTATGACTGATCCGTTCGTCGGACAACTGACTTTCTTCCGTGTTTACTCTGGTGTCGTCAAGACTGGGGACACCGTTTTTAACCCGGTCAAGGGACGAAAAGAACGTCTGGGTCGCATTCTGCAGATGCACGCCAATCAGCGCGAGGAGATCAAGGAAGTTTTTGCGGGTGATATCGCAGCTGCGGTGGGTCTGAAAGAAGCGACCACCGGTGAGACGCTTTGTGATCTGAGCAAGGTAATCACCTTGGTGCGCATGGTTTTCCCGGAACCGGTTATTCACGTCGCTGTTGAGCCAAAAACCAAGGCTGACCAGGAAAAGATGGGTCTTGCGCTCAATCGCCTAGCCCAGGAAGATCCGTCCTTTCGCGTTCGTACGGACGAAGAATCTGGGCAGACGATCATTTCCGGTATGGGCGAACTGCACCTCGAAATTCTCGTTGATCGGATGCGTCGAGAATTCAACGTGGAGGCTAATGTCGGAGCCCCTCAGGTTGCCTATCGTGAAGCCATTCGTAAATCGGTTGAACAGGAAGGTAAGTTCGTCAAGCAGTCCGGTGGTCGTGGCCAGTATGGCCATGTCTGGATCAAAATGGAGCCGAACGAGACTGGCAAGGGTTTTGAATTTGTAGATGCTATCAAGGGCGGAACGGTACCGAGGGAATTCATCCCCGCAGTTGAAAAGGGTTTGATCGATACACTGCCGAACGGTGTGCTGGCCGGATTCCCTGTGGTAGATGTCAAGATCACGTTGTTTGACGGTTCCTATCACGATGTTGACTCAAATGAAAACGCCTTCAAGATGGCTGCTTCAATGGCATTCAAGGATGCAATGCGCAAGGCTAGTCCGGTTCTGCTCGAGCCTATGATGGCGGTAGAAGTTGAGACGCCGGAAGATTACATGGGCAACGTTATGGGCGACCTGTCAGGCCGACGCGGCATGGTGCAGGGCATGGAAGATATTCCGGGGGGAATCAAGGCCATCAAGGCTGAGGTACCGTTGGCTGAAATGTTCGGCTACTCGACCCAGTTGCGCTCCCTGTCTCAAGGGCGGGCAACGTATTCGATGGAATTCAAGCACTACAGCGAGGCACCAAAGAATGTCGCCGAAGCTGTTATCAACAAAAAGTAATAATTGTTCTTTAAGGGAACCTAATCATGGCAAAAGGCAAATTTGAGCGTACGAAGCCGCACGTGAATGTGGGGACGA
>CAZAWN010000053.1:0-4892 GCA_964488825.1 uncultured Methyloversatilis sp.
GCGTCAGAGTGATGCGGAACCAGAAACGCGAACCCTTGCCGACCGTGCTCTCGACCCCGGTGCTGCCACCCATCAACCGCGCCAGGCTGTGCACGATGGAAAGTCCCAGTCCGGTGCCGCCAAACTCGCGCGTCGTCGATGCATCGACCTGCGAAAAGGGCTGGAAGAGGCGGTCGAGCTTGTCGGCGGGGATGCCGATGCCCGTGTCGCTGACCGAGAATTCCAGCGTATGGACTAAGTCGGTGCAGCCGATTTCGCGTGCGTCGAGGCGTACTGCGCCATGGGCAGTGAACTTGATCGCATTGCTGGTCAGGTTGGAGAGCATCTGCCGCAGTCGATGCGGGTCGCCACGGTAGCGACGTGCTTCACCCGGCCAGTCGGCGGTCATGCTCAGGCCCTTCTCGGCGGCCGCGCCGGCGAACAGGGCGGCGGTTTCGCGCAGAATCTGCTCGGGATCGACGACGCCGGCTTCGAGCTCGATACGTCCGGACTCGATCTTCGACAGGTCGAGAATATCGTTGAGCAGGGTCAGCAGCGTCTGGCCGGAATTAAGAATGACGCGGGCGTAGTCGCGGGTTTCTGCCGGGTTGGACGTGCCGGAGATCAGCAGTTGGGCCATGCCGAGCACGCCATTCAGTGGCGTGCGTATCTCGTGGCTCATCGTGGCGAGGAAACGCGACTTCGCGAGGTTGGCGGATTCCGCCGCCTGTTTGGCCGTGTGCAACGCCGCCTCGCTGGCCTTGCGCGCGGAAATGTCGCGGAAAGCGGTGACCGAGCCGCCGGTGGGGCGGCCCTGTTCGTCGCGGATCGCCCGGCTGGCCACTTCGACATCCAGACAGAGGCCGGCACGGGTGCGGAATATCTCCTCGCCTTCGAAGGGCTGACCTGAGCGCACGCGGGTGTAGATCGGGCACTGATCGAGCGGCACAAGCTTACCTTTGCGATTGTGGGCATGAAAGAGCTCGTGGCCGATCTGGCCGATCACCTCTGCGGGGCGATAGCCGAGAATGTCGGTGAAGGACGGGTTGATCAGTGTGATTTGGCCGCGGGAATTCAGCACATACAGGCCATCGGCGATGGTGTCGGTGATGGCGCGTAGTCGGTCCGCTTCGCGCCGCTGCTGTCCGTGCAGGCGCCACAAGCGATAGCCGAGGAAGAACAATCCGGCCAGCAGCAGCGCAGTCAGCGCCAGCATGCGCACGAACTCCTGCCGCAGGGTGCCGAGATAGGGCGCCGCGACGTAGGCGGCGACGTAGGCGACATCCCGCCCGCTGACATCCTTGACCGGCACCAGCGATACCGCCCAGTAGGTCTGGTCCAGCGCCACCGGCAGCGTGAGGTGTTGCCCGGCCGCCATCCCGGCGGCCACACGCGTATCCGCCGCGAGTGCCGCATCGAGGGCGCGCATGGCGGGGGTTGGCGGAGGAGGTGAATCGGGCAGCTTGAGTTCCGGGTCTTCGACGAAGTAATTCGGGTTCATCGCCCAGGGCGCATAGAGGTTGCGCGTATCGTTGAACACCACGCCATCCACGGTATCGCGCCGCAAGACAAAGGCAAACTCGCGCTCGGGAGCGATGCGCGCCATGGTCTGGCGGATCGAGCGGAAGGTGACGCTGGTCTCGACGCTGCCCAGATGACGCCGGCCGTCGAACAAGGGAAAGACATAACGAAAGCCGGAGATGATGCGCCCGGCTTCAAAGCCGGAGACTGCCCGCAGCTCGGTATTGGCGATGCGCAGGGACGGGCGCACGTCGAACAGCGGATCGCCGAACTTGTCGAGGGCATGGAAGCGCAGGTAACTATGGCCGGTCGACGTGTGGAAATGCAACTGGCGGATACCGTGCTTGACCAGATCGTCGTAAGTGCGCGCCAGTTGGCGATACAACTGGCCGCGCGCCGCGGTATCGCCATCGATGCCGCGGGCGAAGGTGGCGATTACCTCCGGACGGCGCACCGACTCGGCGACGAGAATCTGCGTGGCGAGCGCGTAGCTATCCACGCTGGCATGGTAGGCGGTGGCGACCACACTGGCATGCTGGTCGAGAAAGCGGTCCTGCTTGTACTGCCAGTTCTGGTGCAGCAGATAAGTCGCCAGGCCCATGCTCAGACAAAAGCCGGCGAGGAGGATCAACGCCGGCAGCCGCTTCGACCCAAGCCCCCAGCTCATCAGAAGTTGCCTTTCTCCGGAATATCGGTGCGCGCTCGCAGTTTGCGCACGGCGTCGTAATCCTTGTCGGCGGCGGCTACGGCGCCGTGGCGGATATTGTCGCCCCAGGCGCCGCGTTGTTTGCTATCGGCGCTGATCAGCGCCGTACGGATCGCGGCGATGCGCTCGGGCGTCAGGCGTGCGCCATTAGCGATCAGCGAGAAGGCAGGCAGGAGCGGGCTCTCGGCGACGATCTGCAAACCGAGGTGGGCGTACTTCTGGCCGATGGCGGTTTTCAGGCCGCCGGCGTCGTAATCGCCGCGTGCAACGGCGAGCGCCACCGTGTCGTGCTTATCGAGGTAGCGGTAGCGGTTCTTTTCCAGATGGTTGCTGGCGCGGCGCAGCAGGCCGTCGGTCGACAGGTAACCGCAGGTCGACAGCGGCTGCGTCAGCGCGATGGTTTTACCGTGCAAGGCTTTCAAGGAAAGCTTGCGCTCGGCGAGCGCGACGATGGCGCAGGTGTAGTTCGGCTGGCCGTTCTTTTCGTTGAAATGCACGACCGGCACAGCCGCCGGAAAGCGTTCTTTCAAGGTCACATAAGGCAGAGGGCCGAGAAAGGCCAGGTCGAGCTTGCCCGCCTTGAACTTCTCGAGAATCGTCGCATAGCTATCGGAGTATTCGATACGCAGTTCGGAACCGAGCGACTCGCCCAGATAAGTCAGTGCCGGTTTCCACTGGCTGGCGACGGTTTCCGGCGTTTCCATAGGTAACGGCGCGAAGGCTAGCGGCACAGCGGGTTGCGCATGCGATCCGCTGGCAAGCAAGAGGCAGGAAGCGGAAAGCAATCGGCGGGCGGTCTTCATGAAAGTCGGCGCTGGCGTGACGGCAGGACGACGCATTTATACTACGCCTTCATGGTTTTGCGGGGCTCAAGCGCGGGCCGGGGCGCCGATCATGTCTTTGCGGGAAATTCAACTTGAGGAAACCCATCATGACCCTTCGTTTGCATGCTCATCTCGTCAGCGCCGACAAGGCGTTTGCGGAACGTGTCCGCGCCATGTTGCTGGGCCGCATCGAGTGTTCGATCTTTGCTGCGGCGCAGGATTGCCTGGCCGAGTTGGCGCGGCATCGGCCTGATCTGGTGATGATTGATTTCTCCCTGCCGAACGACGGCGGGCTTGATTTGCACCGCAGTCTGCGCGACGACTTCGATTTCTCCGATCTGTATCAGCTCGCCTTGTGCGGCCAGGCCGACTTCGCGCGGGAGGGGTTCGCGCCCGACGATTTCCTCATCCTGCCTGCGCCGGATGCGGTATTTCTGCGGAAGATGGACCTCATCGAAAAGGTGTTTGCCGACAAGGCGGCCGTGCGCGAGCAGATGGCCTATGCCCAGAACGTTGCATTTACCTCGATGTCCGCCATGGGCGAACTGGGCGTGGTGATGCAGTTTCTCTCGAAGAGCTTTACCTGCCACAACGTGCAGTCGGTAGCCAGCCTGGCGGTCGAGTCGCTGCGTCAGTACGAGCTCGAAGGCGCGATCTACCTGGTGTGGGAGGGCGACCGATTCCTGCTCTCGACCGGCGGCGAAAGCCTGCCGGGCGATTGCGAGACCTTGATCGCGCAGCGTCGCCCGTTGGGGCGACTGCTCGAAATCGAACGCAATCTGAGCGTCAATTTCGAGCATGTCTCGATTCTGGTGACCAACCTGCCGCAGGACGACGCCCAGCGCCTCGGGCGCATTCGCGACAATATCGCCACGCTGGCGGAGGGCGTCGAATCGCGTGTGCAAGGGCTGCTGCTGGAGCACGACAATCTGCTCAAACAGCAGGGCATCCGCTATGCCGTCAGCGAAATTCGCGACTCGGTCATCAATCTCGATGCGCGTCAAACCGCCGATCTGCTGAAGTCGCGCGAGCTGGTGAATCAGGTCATCGATGATTTCGAGCAAGCGTTCCTGCACATGGGCATGCACTCAGAGCAAGAGAACCTGCTGATCGGCGATCTCGTCGCGCTGCGTCACAAGCTGGCCGGCATCGTCGGCCAGCCGGGCGAAGCGCACGAAAAACTCAAGGTGGTGATCGCCGCGCTGGAGACGCTGGCCGGCGAAGTGAACGCAACGTAGGGGGTTGTACGCCGGGGTGTCGCCCTACTGCCGTCCCGCCAGCGCCGACTTTTCGCAGAATCAGTCGCGCGGTACCAAATGCGCCCGCAGCCAGGCGGCAAAGGCCGTTTCTTCGATCTCGCCAGCGGCGACGGCGAGCATGATGTGCACGCAGTCGGCATCGTCGACTATCAGGCGCTTGCGGTTGAGTTCGATGAACAATTCAACGCAGACAAAGGCAGTCCGTTTGTTGCCATCGATGAACGGATGGTTTCGCGCCACACCATAGCCATACGCAGCAGCACAATCTGCAATGTCCGGAGAACCGTAGGCGAAGAGATTGTGCGGACGCGCCAGCGCGGAATGCAACAAGCCGGCATCGCGCACCCCCGCAGAACCGCCATGCTCGGTCAACTGGGCTTCATGGATAGCCCAGACGACTGCTTCCTCGATCCAGACGAAGCTCACTTCGCCAACTCGTGCAGAACATTGCGACGACGTTTCATGATGTCCTCGGCGGCAGACATCTGTTGGGCGAATTCGGGATCGTAGGCGGTGATGCGATAGCCGTCCGGCGAGTCGGTCAGAAACACCGTATCGCCTTTTTCAAGCTTCAGCGCCGCCAGCGCTTCCTTGGGTAGCACG
>CAZAWN010000053.1:4992-7994 GCA_964488825.1 uncultured Methyloversatilis sp.
CACCGTATCGCCTTTTTCAAGCTTCAGCGCCGCCAGCGCTTCCTTGGGTAGCACGACGCCGACCGAATTGCCGATCTGCGTGAGTTTCAGGGTGAAGTGCATGAAGGTCTCCATTCAGGGTGTTATTACGTTCGTAATAATAGCAACCTAACCCTGCTTATTCCCAGTTATTCCTGATGGGCTACCTGGCGCTGTAGCGCCTCGATCTGTTCCAGCAACTGGTCGCGTGTCGCATGCAGCCCAGGCAGTGCCTCGCAGGCAATCTCGCCCTGGCCGTCACGCGCCAGCGCCACAAGACCGGTGGCGATCACGTGCATGGTCTCGTGCAAGGGTTCGATGGCGCAAAACTCAGGCAGTTCGTTGTAGCGTGCGGCGCCGCTGCCGCGATACCAGCGGCCAAAGCGGCTGCGCGTGCTGTCGAGGGCGCAGGGCGGGTCACCCTCCGGATGGCGGATATAAGCTTCGACCTGCTGCGCCCAGTTGCGAACGCTTAGCGCGGCGACTTGCAGGGCCATTTGGGCGGCGTTGCTGGTGCGGCGGTCGATGCCGAGCCAGGCTTGTTGCCTGCGCCATTCGTCAATCCAGGCGGGAATGCGTTCGGCGGGCATGGGTTTCGCCACGCCGTAACCCTGGGCGAGCGGGCAGCCGAGTTGCAGCAGGAGCGCCCCGTGTTCCAGCGTCTCGACCCCCTCGGCGATGACGTGGCGGTTGAAGGCGCGGGCGAGACGCACCACGCTTTCGACCAGGCCGAGGTCGTCCGGGTCTTCCAGCATGTGCCGCACGAAGCTCTGGTCGATCTTGAGGATATCGACCGGCAGGCTGCGGAAGTAGGCCAGCGACGAATAGCCGGTGCCAAAATCGTCAAGGGCCAGGCGAATGCCGAGCCGGCGGCATTCGATCAGCACGTTGATGGCCTGCTCCATGTCGGCGAGCGCCACGGTTTCGAGAATTTCCAGTTCGAGACTGGCGGGAGCGACCTCGGGATAGCGTGCCAGCGTTTGCTGCAAGAACTCGACGAAGGTCGGCTGGAGCAGATGGTCGGCGCTGATGTTGGCGCTGACGACGAGCCGGATGCCCGCCGCGTTCCACCGCTGTATCTGCTGCATGACCTGGTCTACGACCCATTCGCCGAGGGGGAATTCCAGGTCGCTGCCTTCGATATAAGGCAGGAAAGCGCCGGGCGGTATCAAGCCGCGTTCGGGATGCTGCCAGCGGATTAGCGCTTCGGCGCCGACCACTTCGCCGCTGATCAGGTCGACCTTGGGCTGGTAGAACATGACGAACTCGTTCTGTTCGAGCGCCGTGCGCAGGCGTTGCAACTCCGATCGATGGGTCTGCACCTGGCGGTCGTGTTCGGGGTCGAAGATCTGATAACGATTCTTGCCGGCGTCCTTGGCCAGATACATCGCCTGGTCGGCGTGACGCAACAGGGTGTCGGGGTCGGCGTTGTCATCGGGGAAAAGGGTAACGCCGATGCTGGCGGTGGTGCTGATCGTCAGACCCTCGATGTGAGCGACAGCATTCACGGCGTTCAGCACGCGATCAAGAACGACATGGATTTCATTCGGGTCGGTGACATTCGTCAGGATGATCACAAACTCGTCGCCGCCCAGGCGGGCCAGCGTGTCTTCGCCGCGCAGTTCCTGCTTGAGGCGATTGGCCATCTCGATCAGGAACAAATCGCCGACGGCATGGCCATGCTGGTCGTTGATCGGCTTGAAGCCATCGAGGTCGAGATAGCAGACCGCCAGCGAGTTGCCGACGCGGCGAGCATGCAGGATGCCCTGGCTGAGGCGGTCGGCGAGCAGGCGGCGGTTGGGGATGCCGGTCAGCGGGTCGTAATGGGCGATCTGGTTGAGTTCCGCTTCGTGCGCCTTGATCTGGCTGATGTCGGTGAACACGGCGATGTAGTAGTGGATAGACTGCTGCTTGTCGCGCACCACCGAAATCGAAAGTCGCTCGGCATAGACCTCGCCGCTCTTGCGGCGGTTCCAGATTTCGCCCTGCCAGAAATCGCGGGTTTGCAAGGATTGCCACATCTCCTGGTAGAACTCGGGTGGCTGGCGCTGAGAGGAGAGCATACCCGGCGAGCGGCCGATGATTTCGTCGCGCTCGTAGCCGGTGATGCGGGTAAAGGCCGGGTTAACGTCGACGACCCTGTTGCGTGCGTCGGTGATCAACACGCCATCGTAACTGTTGGAGAAGACGCTGGCCGCCAGCCGCAGTTTTTCCTCGTTCTCGGCGAGTTCGATATTCTTTTGTTCAAGGTCGGCCGTGCGTTCCCGGACGCGCATTTCAAGTTCATCGTGCGAGCGGCGCAGTTCGTCCGTCACGCCGTGCAGTTTCTCGATAATGATGCGAATCTGGTTGGCGAAGGGACGAAAGATGAAAGCGGCTTCCAGCGCCAGCAGCAGCAGGGTCATCAGCCAGACAAAGGTTTCCGCCTTGTGCAGCAGTTTGACCGAGGCTTCGCCCTCATTCTGATACTGCTTGACCATCTGATCGAGCGACTGAACCAGGCGATTCGGTGCCGTGGTGACGATGGCCCGTACCAGCGCATGGTCGGGTGTCAATGCGTCATCCGGCAGTTGCATGAGCGCCTGCAGGTTGGCGATGTAGGACTCGACTTGCTGGTCCAACTCCAAGGGCGCTGCAAAGTACATTGCCCGCACCGTATCCGACATGGTCGGCGGCAGGCCCATCTCGGCATTGCCGCGTGTCAGGCCGTGGTGCGAGACCAGCATCAGGTCGGTCGCCTTGGCGAGTTTTGCGCGAATCTCGGTGCGTTCCGCTGCCGGCGCCTTGACCAGCAGCGTGGAGAACAGGGCGGTGCGCTGGCTCAGCATGCGCTGCCGGCCGCTGACGTTCACGATGGCGGCGGTACTTTGCTGTTCGGAGATGACCAGGTGCAAGCTCAGCCACGCCGAGGTGGCGAGCATGGCGATCAGCGTCAGGGCGACGAGGTAACGCCAGGTGAGCGAACGGGCGATCAGGGTGTCCGG
>CAZAWN010000053.1:8094-15020 GCA_964488825.1 uncultured Methyloversatilis sp.
CGCTGGCGTGACGGCATCAATAGCGCCTGCTGGGGGCGCTCACCGCGCGCCAGGCGGTTTCGTCGGCGGCGGCCTGTGTTTCGAGATCGGCGGGCGTTGCGGCAGGGTCGTCGACCCACTCGCGCAGCAATGGCGAGCCATTGATCAGGTCGATGGCCAATCGCTCGTGTTCGTACTCGTAGGGAAAGTCGCGCCACAGCGGGTAGTCCGGCTGCAGGCGACGGATCGCCTTGAAGGCCAGCGCCATCAGTCGCCAGGGTTTGAAGCGGGCGTGATCGTAGTGCGCCGGGGTATCGACGTGAATCTGCAGGCCGCAACACAGCTGGCCGGCGTGCTTGTGGAAGGTCGGTTCGAACCAGATCGGCCGCAGCGTGCAGCCTTCCAGCCAGTGCGGTGCGAGCGCGTGCATGGCCGCACGGAGGGCGTTGGCATCGAGATCGGGCGCGCCGAACAGTTCAAGGGGGCGCGTCGTGCCACGCCCTTCGGAGAGGGTGGTGCCTTCCAGCATCACCGTGCCGGCATAGCAGCGCGCCATCGACAGGTTGGGGGCATTCGGACTGGGATTGATCCAGCTGCGTTCGAGCACGGGCCAGCCGTAGCCGGGCGCCTGTTCGGGTTGCCAAGCTTCCATGGCGATCACTGCGCAATCGACATCGAGCTTGAGCGTGGCGACGAACCAGTGAGCCAGTTCGCCCAGCGTCAGGCCGTGGCGCATCGGCAGGGGGCCGGCGCCGACGAAGCTCTCCCAGCCGGCGCGCAGCGTCAGGCCTTCGACGGGACGTCCGGCGGGATTGGGGCGGTCGAGCACCCAGACCGCCTTGCCATGCCGGGCGGCCGCTTCGAGGACGTAGCGCAGCGTGGTGATGAAGGTGTAGATGCGGCAGCCAAGGTCTTGCAGATCGACGAGCAGCACGTCGAACGTGTCCATCATCGCGTCGGTCGGTCGTCGCACCGCGCCATACAGGCTGAAGATGGGAATCCCCAGGGTCGGATCGACGTAGTCGGGCGATTCGATCATGTTGTCCTGCTTGTCGCCGCGCAGGCCGTGCTGGGGGCCGAAGGCGGCGCTCAGCTTGATCTCCGGCAGGCGGGCGAGCGCATCGAGGCTGTGGTTCAGGTCGCGCGTGGTCGAAGCGGGGTGGGCGAGCAGGGCGACGCGTTTGCCCGCCAGCGGGCGGCGCAGCACGGCTTCTTCGACGAGCCGGTCGATGCCGAACTTCATGCGTGGAAGCCGCGCGCGTCGTGGCGCAGCACAAAGCCGGCAGGATGGTGGAAGTCGGGCCGGGCGCCGGGGTGGATGAGGGCCCAGTAGCCATAGTGGCTATCGTTGGCCTGCAGGATGACGCTGACGGCGATGCGCAGCGATGCGGCCGCGGGCAGGGCGGCGTGTGGCAGAGCAACGCTGAGCGTCATCAGATCTTCGCTGCGGGCGAAATCGATGCGCGGGGAGGGAAGATCTGCAGACTGCGGACTGCGCTGCCGGATGTCGTCGAAGTCGTAGGCTGCCCACTGGCCGGAAGGCGAAAAATTGAACTCGCGGTAACGACTCTGTCCGGTCGGGCCGAGAAACAACTCGCAGCAGGTGGTCTGCCAAAGCGCGTCATGGGGAGCGGGCGCATGCGGGCTCGGTACGCGCAAGTCGATATTCAGGCCGTGAATGGCGTAAGCAATCTGTAGCCCGCCGTCGGCGGCTTGCTGGATCGTGGCGTCGATGCGCTCGTGGAAACGCTCCGGGTTGGCGGAGTGAGCCAGCAGCTTGACATGGATCGCTTGCGCCATGAACGGCTTATCCGGCGGCCACCATCTGGCACTGCTCGCCCAGGCTGCCGACGCCGATGCGCACCACGTCGCCGGCCTTCAGGAACTGCGGCGGCGTCATGCCGAGGCCGACGCCGGAGGGCGTGCCGGTGCAAATCACATCGCCGGGGTTGAGCGTCATGAACTGCGAGATGTAGCTGATCAGGAAAGCGCAGGGGAAGATCATGTCCGCGGTGTTGCTGTCCTGGCGTATTTCGCCGTTGACGCTCGACCAGACGCGCAGGGTTTGCGGATCGGCAATCTCGTCGGGCGTCACCAGCCAGGGGCCGATGGGCGCGAAGGTATCGCAGCCCTTGCCCTTGTCCCAACTGCCGCCGCGGTTCTTCTGGAAGTCTCGTTCGGAAACATCATGCACGGTGACGTAGCCGGCCAGGTAGGAGAGCGCCTTGGCTTCCTCGACATAGCGCGCTGTCTTGCCGATGACCAGGCCGAGTTCGGCTTCCCAGTCGGTCTTGGTCGAGCCGCGCGGCAGGACGATGTTGTCGAACGGGCCGTTGATGGCGGTGGTGGCCTTCATGAACAACACCGGCTCGGTGGGAATCGCCGCCCCGGTTTCCCGGGCATGCTCGCGGTAGTTGAGGCCGACGCCGATGATCTTGGAAATGCCCGTGAAGGGCACGCCGAGACGTGGTTTGCCCATGACGAGCGGCAGAGTGTTCGGGTTGATCTTGCGCAGTCGCTTGATGCCGGCCGGCGACAGTTCGTCCCAGCCGAAGGTCTCGCAATGCGCCGACAGGTCGCGCAACTGATCGTGCGCATCGAGTATGCCGGGTTTTTCGCGCCCCTGGGCGCCGTAACGAACGAGTTTCATGGCGTGTTCTCCGATTTTTTGCCCAAACCGCCGAGCAGGGCGGCAACGGGTCGCAAAGTGCGCAAAGGGTGCCGTCCCGCCAGCGCCGACTTTTCGGCGGAGGCTTTTTCGTCGTGTTTGGCTGCTCCGCCTTCTTGCTTGGGTGCATAGGGTTTCGAGAAGTCGAAACCGTCGGCGGCGATCAGCGGCTGCTTCGGCAAGCGCGGCAGATGGGCGGCGGGGGCAGGCAGGTGGTCGATCGGCGATTTCGGCCCGCGGCCGCTGCGCGGCTCGTGGCGATGGCCCTTGCCGCTTCGTTCGCCGCGTTCCCGCTCCTCCGGCGGCGCCGACGTGCCGGGTTCGAAACCGGGCACGACAACCTGCTCGATCTTGAATTTGGTGAGTTTTTCGATATCGGCCAGACGCGGTTTTTCTTCTGGCGCCACCAGCGAGGTCGCCTCGCCCTTTTTGCCGGCGCGGCCGGTGCGGCCGATGCGATGCACGTAGTCTTCGGCGACGCGCGGCAGTTCATAGTTAATGACATGGGGCAGGTCGTCGATATCGAGGCCGCGCGCGGCGACATCGGTGGCGACCAGCACGCGCGCCGCGCCGGACTTGAAGGCTTCCAGCGCCTTGGTACGATCCTGCTGGCTCTTGTCGCCATGGATCGCGGTGGCGTTGATGCCTTCGCGTTCTAGCCAGGTGGCCAGCCGCGACGTGCCGAACTTGGTGCCGACGAACACCAGCACCTGCGTCATCGATGGATCGTCGAGCATCTGCTTGAGCAGGTAGCGCTTGCGGTCGGCGGCGACCGGATGCACCCGGTGGGTGATGGTGTCCGACACCTGGTTGCGGCGCGCGACTTCGATGAGTTGCGGTGCCTTGAGCATGGCGTCGGCCAGCTTTTTGATTTCTTCCGAGAAGGTGGCGGAAAACAGCAGACTTTGGCGCGTCGTCGGCAACAGTTTGAGGATGCGCTTGATGTCGGGGATGAAGCCCATGTCGAGCATGCGGTCGGCTTCGTCCAGCACCAGAAACTCGACGAAGTTGAAGCTCACCGTCTTTTGTTCGACGTGGTCGAGCAGTCGGCCGGGCGTGGCGACGACGATCTCCCGGCCTTCCTTGAGTTCGGCGATCTGTGACCTCATGTCCACACCGCCATAAATGCAGACCGAACGCAGGCCGAGGTATTTGCTGTAGGTCTTTGCTGATTCTTCAACCTGCATCGCCAGTTCGCGCGTCGGGGTAAGGATCAGAGCGCGCACCGGGTGGCGGGCCGGCGAGGGCGAATTGCTGGCGTGGCGCGCCAGTTTGTGCAACAGCGGCAGGATGAAGGCGGCGGTTTTGCCCGTGCCGGTTTGCGCGCCGCCCATGATGTCCTGACCCGCCAGGACGATGGGAATTGCCTGCGCCTGGATTGGCGTCGGTTCGGTGTAGCCGGCATCATGCACGGCTTTGAGAATTTCGGGCGCCAGCCCGAGGTCGGTGAATTTCACTATTGGCTCCGGTATCGCAACGCGTGCCCATTCCCCTCGGAGAGGATCGGCCGGCTCAGGCAGGCGGGGTTCGCAGGGACGGGATCGCCAAGATGCATCCAACCGGCAGGATGCGGGGCGATTCTACGGCAGAAAGGCTCAGGCCGATTTGCGGCCCGCGGTCGGCGCGGGCAGGCTAGGCAGGGCGGGGTCGGCCGCGCTATGGGCGGGGTCCTTCGGCGGCTTGGTTTCTTCGGTTTTTGCCGGGGTATCCTCGGCAGGAGCTGCCTTTTCCTTCTTCTTTTTCGGTTCGATGATGGGTTTGGGTACCACAGAAGGAACCACCTCGATCGTGTTCTCGCGCATGTAGGCGTCCATGTCGCGCCACCCCGCATAGACCGCCGCTTTGTGCGCCTTGGGGTTGAGGGTGTAGCAATCTTCCAGCGCTCGCCCGCTATGGCGGCAGGCGCCGCCGATGGCGCGTCCCTCGGCTTCGCGCGTGGCTTCGATCTTGGCCGGCGTTTCGATGCCAAGCTGGTCACAGCCGGCCAAGAGCAGGCTGCACAGCAGGATGGGCAGGGCAAGAGGGTAGCGCAGGCGCATGTCGCAATGAAACGTATTGAATACTCGGCAGTTTACGGCACAACCCCGGTTTTCCTGAAAGGGGAATAGACGGCAGGAACCCGCCGCTAATAATCCCTTCAGCCGCGTTACACTGCGCGACCTTTTCCTTTTGGCGTCCGATCCATGAAGCGTACGATATCGATTTTGGCGGTTATGCTGCCTTTGCTGTTCCCTGCAGCCCTGCTTGCCGCACCTCAGAAGAAAGCCCCGCCCACCCCCGTTCCGGTCGAGCCGCAGCGCGTTGTCCTGCGTCATGCCTTGTCCGGCGCAGCGCTTGATGCGCTGGCGACTTTGACGCTGCGCTTCAACGACGAAGAGGCCAAACTGAAGAGCGGGAGCGGGCTCGTCCAGCTTGAAGATGCACGCGGGGTAGCAGAAAAGGCGCGCCTGCCGCATCTCGCGCTATTCGATCAGGACGATGCGATGGAGATCTTTGACTCGCGACCGCGTTTTCGTCCACTGCATCAGGTCATGGCGACCGGCAAGCTGAAGTTTGATGCGAAGACCTTTTACCCGCAGATCTTCGATGCCGTCGACGATGTCGCAGGCAACATGCAGGCGCTGCCGCTCGCCCTTTCGCTGCCGGTACTGTTCTATAACAAGGATGCTTTCGTCAAGGCTGGACTGGACCCCGAGGCGCCCCCGAAGACCTGGTGGGAGTTGCAGGAAGCGGCCGGCAAGCTGCGCGATGCGGGTTCGCGCTGCCCGCTGACCAGTTCGCGCTTTGCCTGGGTGCATGTCGAGAATGTCGCCTCCCAGCATGCCGAGCCGCTGGTGGTTAAGCAGGGCAAGAGCGACCGCCTGGCGCTCAACAATCTGGTTAACGTCAAGCACATGTCCTTGCTGACCACCTGGCAGAAGAGCTTTTACTTCATCTATTCGGGGCGCGGGGTGGAGGGCGACGAACGTTTCGCCAGCGGGGAGTGCGCCATGCTGACGGGCGCATCGGCGCTTTATGGACGCCTCAAGAAGGAAAAGCCCGAATTGTCCTTTGGTCTGGCCGTGCTGCCGCATTACGACGATGTGTACGGCGTCCGGCCGACCCAGGTATTGCCTGATGGTCAGGCGCTCTGGGTGCTGGCGGCGGACAAGAAGCCTGAACTGGCCGTGATCGCGCGTTACATCGCGTTTCTGATGCGGCCCGATGTGCAGCGCGACTGGGTACGCACCACGGGCTTTCTCCCCATGACGCCGGGAGCCATGCAGGCCTTGCGCGAATCCGGCGCCAATCCGTCGCTGCTCGCCAATGCCGAGACGCGTCTGGTGATGCCGAAGCGTGATGCGGGGCGCACCAAGCATGCCGATTTCGGTCGCAGCCGCATCCGCGCCATCCTGGACGAGGAGGTCGAGTTCGTCTGGGGCGACCACAAGCCGCCGAAAGCCGCGCTCGATACCGCCGTGGCTCGTGCGGCTGCCGTGTTGGCTCCGCCGCCCACGGCGAAAAAGTGATTCGCTACCCGAAGATCATAGCCCACCGCTGCGGCGGATCGCTGGCGCTTGAAAATTCGATTGCCGGCCTCGAGGCGGCCAAGCGCAGCGGTTGTCGCGCCGTCGAGTTTGACGTGATGCTGACCGCCGACAGCGTACCCATCCTGATGCACGACGAGACGCTCGACCGCACCACGCAGTGCCGCGGCGAGGTCGCGAGCCTGACGCTGGCGCAAATTCGGGCTGGCGACGCGCGCGTGCCGACGCTGGCCGAGGCCGTTGGCGCCTGTGCGCGCCTCGGACTTTGGGCGAATATCGAACTTAAACCCTCCGCCGGTCGCGACGAAGAGACCGGTGCGCTTGTCTGCCGCTGGCTGGCGCGCAATTGGAACGGTCATGGGGTGATTTCCTCGTTCAGCGCAAAGTCGGCGCTGGCGGGACGGCACGAACTACCCCATGCGCCATTCGCCCTCCTCTGCGATGCGCTGCCGGCGGACTGGCGCGAGCAGTTCGAGCGTCTCGGCGCTGTCGCGGTGCATTTAGATGCCGCGCAAATTGATGCGAAGGTCGCGCAAACCTTGGCGGATGTGCCCTGGGCGGCTTGGACGGTCGATACGTCGGTCGGGGCCGAGCGCCTTTTCGCGCTCGGTTGCGCCGCCGTAATGACCGACCGGCCCGATCTTCTGCTGCCGGCCTTCACGTAAAATCGACCACTTTCAACGTCTTTCGATCCCTGCCATGAACAGCCCCATGAGTTGCGCGGATATCCGCGAAAAGTTCCTCAAGTTCTT
>CAZAWN010000054.1:0-14879 GCA_964488825.1 uncultured Methyloversatilis sp.
TTCGCGCCGTCGAGAATCCACTTGATCAGGGTTTCCATATCCGCATCCGAGACGCTTGGGTTCGGCGGCATCGGTACTTGTCCCCAGACGCCGCCGTTGGAACCGGCCTTGACCTTGGCGGCCAGTGTTTTGACGGCGCTCTTGTCGCCGGCGTATTTCTTGGCGACATCGAGATAGGCGGGGCCGACTATTTTCTTGTCGGCTGCATGACAGGTCATGCATTGGCTCTTCTTGGCGAGTTCAAGGTTCGCCATGGCGGGAGCGGAGGCCAGAAGGCAAGAGACGGTCAGCAATGGGGCGATCAGCTTCATGTTTGTTCCTTTCTTGAGGTGGCTGGCAGAGATCTTGTGAATAAACAGGCGGGGGCTTGAAGGACTGGCTTTAATCCAGTACGTGCGAAACCAGCCCGTCGGCCAGTTTGGGTTCGAACCAGGTGGATTTCGGCGGCATCACTTGATGACTGTCGGCAACAGCCATTAGTTGACTCATGCTCGTCGGGTACATGGCGAAAGCCGCCGCCATTTCGCCCGAATCCACGCGCTTCTCGAGTTCGCCCAGGCCGCGCATGCCGCCGATGAAATCGATGCGCTTGTCGCGGCGCAGATCGGCGATGCCGAGGAGGGGGCCCAGTACATGATCGGAAAGCAGAGACACATCCAGTCCCGTGACCGGGTCGCTGACGATCAACTCGTTCGCGATGGTGAGTCGATACCAGTGCTGCGCCAGATACAGACCTATTTCGCCGGGACAGGCGGGTTTTACGGCCGTTTCGCTGGGCGCGACGGCAAATTTCTCGGCCAGGCGGGCCAGAAAGTCTTCTGCCGACAGGCCGTTGAGGTCTTTGACGACGCGGTTGTAATCGAGAATCTGCATCTGACGCTGGGGAAAGATGACGGCGAGGAAGTAGTCGGAGGATAACTCCGCCTCCTCCTGGCGGCGCGACGAGGCGACGCGCGCGGCAGCGGCCGAGCGATGATGACCATCGGCGATATAGAGCGCTTCCAGGCCGTCGAAGCAGCGGGTGATGGCGTCGATCTTTTCCGTATCGCTGCAAACCCAGATGCGATGCTGTATGCCGTCGTCGGCGGTGACATCCGCGTCCGGCTGACTTTCGGTCATCGCGGCCAGCCATTGGTCGGCCTCTGACGTTTCGGGGTAGGCCAGCAGCACCGGGCCGGTCTGGGCGTTGGTTGCCTCAATCTGGCGCACCCGGTCGTCTTCCTTGTCGGGGCGCGTGAATTCGTGTTTCTTGATACGGCTGTTGTTATAGCAGGCCACGGATGCCACGGCGACCAGGCCGGTTTGCTCGTGAGTTCCCATCGTCAGCCGATAGGCGTAATAGCAGGGGGCAGCATCGCGGATCAGCACGCCCGATTCGATGGTCCTGGCGAGGTTTTCCGCGGCCTTGGCATACACGCTGGGATCATAGGGGTTGAGATCGGCGGGCAGGTCGATTTCCGGTTTGGAAATATGCAGGAAAGACCAGGGCTTTCCCGCCGCACGGACGCGCGCTTCGTCGGACGACAAAACATCGTAAGGCGGGGCGGCAACCTCGGCGGCGCGTCCCGGCGCCGGCCGCAACCCGCGAAAAGGCTTGATCAGCGTCGACATCGGGACTATCTCCTTTCGGCCCGCCCGGCCAGCGGCCCGCGCAGGATGGCGTAGGCCTCGCGCACCATGGCTTCGGTGGTGGGCCAGTCCACGCAGGCGTCGGTGACGGAGCAGCCGTACTTCAGTTGGGAAAGGTCGGCGGGAATCGACTGGCTGCCGGCTTCGATATGGCTTTCCACCATCAGTCCGACGATGGATTTGTTGCCGAGACGGATCTGGTTGACCACGTCGTGCATCACCAGCGGCTGGCGATCCGGGTTCTTGTAGCTATTGGCGTGCGAACAATCGACCACGACGTTCTGCGGCAGGCCGGCTTTTGCCAGACCCTGTTCGGCGATGGCGATGCTAACCGAATCGTAGTTCGGCCGGCCGCCGCCGCCGCGGAGAACGAGATGGCCGTAGCGGTTGCCGCAGGTGCGCACCACCGAAGTACGCCCCTGCATGTTGATGCCGAGGAAACTGTGCGGCCTGGACGCCGAAAGGATGGCATTCACGGCGGTATCGACCGAGCCGTCTGTGCCGTTCTTGAAGCCGACCGGGGTTGATAGGCCGGACGACATTTCGCGGTGCGTCTGCGATTCCGAGGTGCGTGCACCAATCGCTGTCCAGGCAATCAGGTCGCCCAGGTATTGCGGGGCGATCGGATCGAGCGCCTCGGTGCCGGCCGGCAGGCCGATCTCGCTAACCGCCATGAGGAATTCGCGCGCGCGCTGCATGCCCTCTTCGATGTGAAAGCTGTCGTCCATGCGCGGATCGTTGATGTAGCCCTTCCATCCCGTCGCGGTGCGCGGCTTTTCGAAATAGACGCGCATCACCAGCAGCAGCGTGTCGGCTACCTCGTCGGCCAGTTGCTTCAAGCGGCGCGCATAGTCGATGCCGGCGACCGGGTCGTGAATCGAGCAGGGCCCGACAACGATGAACAAACGCGGATCGCGCCGGTCGAGAATTGCCTCGATGGCGCGTCGTCCCGCCAGAACCGACTTCTCCGCCGTTTCGGTGAGAGGCTGGTGCGCGTGGATTTCCTCCGGCGTGAGCATGGCGTCGAAGGTTTCGATGTTGAGGTTTTCGGTGGCTTGCATGAAGGTTTATGCCGGGAATTGCCCGAGGCTCTGCAGGATGGTTCGAGAGGATCGCAACGAAGGAGTATTCGCGCAACAAGGGAGCGCAATTCTACCGCCGCGCCATGCCGTCTCGCCAGCGCCGAGTTTGCTCGCGTGCAGGACTGCGTATTACTCGATCAGGATCAGGTTGGACTGCCAGATCATGAAGCTGGCGATGGCAAGGAAGAGGCTGAAGCCGGCGGCGGTGATACCCGCCAAAGCGCGCGAGGTCGCCGGTATCACCTGCGCGAGACTGGGACGTCGGGCGAACAGACGCAGGACGCCAAGGCTCATCCCGGCGGCGGCGGCGACAAACAGGGGGATGTAGAGCCAGTAACCGCGGTAGTCGTAGTCCGGCTTGAGAACGCAGAACGGACAGTGGTGATGCGGGTGTTCGTAGATGTAGAGCGAGACGAAGGCGAGGATGCCGGCGATGGAGGCGGCGAAGGCGAGCAGCGCACCGAGGCCGGCGAGATAGCCGCTGGCGTTGTTGGGGCGCAGCCAGTGCCAGAGGGAAAGGCCAATGGCCAGGCTCAGCGAAGCATAAAAGCCAATCAGGGCGGGCCGGGGAGGCAGAGCGCTGACTTCGCTGGCGAGCGTTGGCGCCTGTTCCGAGAACAGGCTGCCGCAGCAGGAGGTGATGACGTCGGCCTTGAGACCGAGAAAGTAGTTGAGCTGCAGCCACAGACTCAGCGCGAAGAGCGGGATGGCCACCAGCAACAGGGTGTACTTGAGCCGCACCAGCGGGTAGTCGCGCGCACGGGTATCGACATGGTTGATCGCCAGCCATAGCACGGCAAGGAAGAACAGGCCGAGTTGGGCGTAAAGCGCTGGAAAACCGAAGTCGTTGACGTTGAGCGCCCCTACCGCGCACATTGCTCCGACGAACATCACCGACATCTTGTCGGCGTTGAAAACGAACAGCAGTGCGGCGAGCAACTGGACGAGGCAGACGAATCCGACCAGCGTCGAAAACAGGTAGGTCAGCCGCTCCAGTTTCAGTTGCCGCTCGCTGCCGCTGGCGATGTCCCAGTGGCGGATCACCTGTACGGCGAACGGTGATGCGGCGAGCAGCATCGCCAGGCTGATGCCTGCGGCTAACAACAAAGCGATGATGGCAGGTTGGAAGATCATCTGATCAAAGTCGGCGCTGGCGGGACGGCACTATTCCGTTTCCACGATCCGCCCGTCGCGCAGACTGACGACGCGATTCACCACGCTTGAATCGACCACCAGCGGGTCGTGGCTGGTCATGACGATGGTGCGTCCATTTTCAGCCAGTGTTTCGAGGATGCCGAGGAATTCCCGAGATAGCTTCGTGTCGAGGTTGGCGGTCGGCTCGTCGGCGATGAGGATTTCCGGATCGTTGATGAGGGCGCGACAGATCGCGACGCGTTGCTGCTCGCCGCCCGAAAGCCATTCGACTTTCGCGTCGCGGCGGTGGTCGAGATCAATGGCGGCGAGCAGGGCTTCGGCCTTTAGCAGCAAATCCTTGCGCGGCTGGCCGGTCGGATAGGCGGGCAGGATGATGTTCTCGATGGCCGACAGACCACGGATCAGGTTGAACTGCTGGAAGATGAAGCCGAAGGTCTGGCGGCGGATCTGGGTGAGGAAGCGTTCCGGCAGGCCGGAGATGTCCTCGCCCTTGAGACGCACGCGGCCTTCGGTGGGACGCGCGAGGCAGCCGAGGATGGTGAGCAGCGTGGTCTTGCCCGAACCGGACGGGCCGCGCAGTGCGGTGACCTGCTTCTCGGGTATCGCGAGATCGATGCCGGAGAGTGCCCAGTATTCGTTGTGTTTGCCCTGGTTGAAGGCTTTGCGGATTTGACTCAGCTCAATCATGAGCGCATGACCGTATCAGGATCGGTGGTCGCCGCGCGCCAGATCGGCACCAGCACCGCCGCTGTGTAGGGGAAAACGGTGAAGAAAAACAGCGTCGCGACCTGCAGGCCGTCGATGTGCGGCGGCAAAGTAAAGCGCGGGTAGAGTACCGCCCAGCCCTTGAGCACCGGTTCGAACAGCATCGCGTCCAGGTAGAAGACATGCAGGTAGGCGGCGACGTAACCGATCAGGAAGGACGTGAGTGAAATCAGCAGCCCCTCCCAGAACTTCATGCGGATGACGTCGCCGGTCTCCCAGCCGATCGCCTTGAGGATGCCGATCTCGCGCTTTTCCTCGGCCGACAGGCCGGCGGCCTTCTCCCAGGCGAAGATGGAAAAGGCGAGGATCGCGGCCGAGAGCAGCGCGAGCATGATGCCCTCGCGCCAGTCGAAGATCGAGGCGTAGGTGCGCAGCACTTCGTCGCGCAGGATCGGTCGCGAGTCGGGCAGGGCGTTCATCAGCTTGAGCGCGACATTGCGGACTTCCTGCGGGTTGGCGACCGACAGGGCGATATCGGTGAAATGCGCGTCAGGGAAGCGGAAGAAGGCGCGGAAGTCTTCCTCGTGCATTAGCACCAGATCGGCGCTGACGAGTTCAGAGGTCTGCGGCAGCACATCGGCGACGATGAAGGTGTGCAGTTCGCCGCTGTAGGAACGGAAGGAAATGCCGTTGCCGGCGGCGAGTCCGCGCGAGCGTTCCAGCGCCGGGCCGACGATGATTTCGCCCCGTTCAAGTTTCATGTCACGGGGGGCCATGAAGGTGTAGTTGGCCTTCACCACGCTGTCGTAGTAATAGCCCCACAGCCGGCCTTCCATCTTCTGCACGCCCCGGATGCGCCCGATCTGTTCGAGGTAGCCTGGCGGGATCAGGTCGTGGCGTCCCGCGACGAGACGCTGCAACACGATTTCAGGACTGCCGACGAGCACCTTCTGCGCCTCGGTACGCAGCGCGTGGGTGTAGAGCGACACCGAGGCGAGCACGAAGACCAGCAGCGTGTAGACGGTCAGCAGTCCGAAGTTCTTGAACTTGCGACGCGCCAGCGAGGCAAGCGTGAAGTCAATCAGATGCTGCTGCTTTTCGATCCAGATTTTCATAGGCCTTGAGAATGCCGGCGGGCGGTGGCATGAGGCTGCCAGTGGGAAAATGTTCGAGGGCGACGGGATGGTCCTGGAAGGCCGACTGCAAGTCGGCCTGCGTCGGATGCCGCGTGTAGCGCGCCTCGGTGAACAGTACCGGATCGGTGAGGCCGAGGCGTTCGACGAGGTGGCGCATGTCCGCGCTGCCCGCAACGCTGTCTGCGCGCAGGCGTGCGGCGTCGACAAAGGTCAGCGCAAAACTGGCGGCGGCGAGGGCAATAAAAATCAGGACACGGCGGGCGGGACGCATGGGGTGCGATGTTGCTGCAATGCAAAGAAGAAAACCACTGCCTGGATCAATTATCCGGTGCGACAAATTGTCGCAGTGGCGATTGGAAAAGCTGGAACGTGAGAACTCGGCGCTGGCGGTACGGCAGGAGGGGGATGATTTTATGCGCGTCTGCAGCGTCCGATCCGGTCGCGCCCGTTTCTGTCGTACCATTACCCGCGTGTTGTCGATCAATACTTTTCGGGAGGTTATTTGATGATTCAACGTCTGTTGCAGTTTTCCGTGATGCTATTGCTTGGTTGGGGTGGTTTGGCCGCCAACCTGAGCGCCGCCGAATTTGCGCGGGTCGAGCGTGTGCAGGGCGAGGTCTGGGTTGAGCGCGATGGCAAACGCCAGGAACTGAAGCTTGCCGATAATGTGGTGCGCGACGAACGGGTACACACCGGACCGCAGAGCCGTCTGCAACTGGCCTTGATCACAGGTGGGAGTATGACTCTGGGGGAAAACGCCAGCTTGCGCCTTACCCAGTCTTTGGAGGCGTCGGCAAAAACCTACAACCGCCTGGATGTCCGGGGGGCGTTCCGTATGGTGAGCGCTGCTGCACAGATGCCCCGCAAACAGGAATGGATATTGAACACTCCGGTTGCCACGATCGGAGTCCGCGGCACCGATTTTTGGGGCGGACCGATTGACGGGGCGCTCGATGTCATGGTGCTGTCCGGCGCAGTGGAAGTAATGAACGATGCTGGCCAGGTGATGCTAAAACCCAGTCAGGGTACCGTGGTGCGTGACCAGGTGACCGCCCCTTCGGCCCCGGTCATCTGGGGGGACGCGAAAGTTCAAAGAGCCTTGTCGATGGTGGCTTTTCCAGGGTCCTGATTTTGATTGGTTCGCGGCAACTTCACCTGGCTGCGCTGATCGTGGCCGTGGTGATGTTGCTGATCCGCCTGTATGACCCGGCGCCGGTACAGCAGTTGCGACATGCTTACTTCGACAGCCTGCAGAGTTTCTGGCCCAGGCCCGCCAGCGTCGAGAAGCCTCCCATCGCCATCATCGATATCGACGATGCAAGTCTGCAACAACTAGGTCAATGGCCCTGGCCGCGCTCCCGCATGGCCGGGTTGGTGCAGCGCTGTGCGGAGGCGGGTGCCGTAGCGATGGGTTTTGATTTTCTGTTCGCCGAACCGGATCGTACCTCGCCACCCAATCTGGCCGAATCGATGCCGCAATGGCCGAAGAGCGTGCGCCAGTCTTTGCGCGCCCTGCCGGATCACGATAGCTCCTTTGCCGCCAGTTTCTCAGCCCTGCCGGTGGTACTGGGCATGGCGGGGCAGCCGGCAGGATCGGCCGCACCTGACGCGGCAAAGCCCGTGCAGACGATGCTCGGCGGAGATCCGGCGGCGCGTGTCTTGCGCTTTCCTGCTGTGCTGACCAGCCTGCCCGAATTGACCGCGGCGGCGGCGGGCCTGGGCTGGATATCGCTGGCGCCGAGCCTGGACGGCGTGGTACGCCAGGTGCCCTTGTTGGCGACCAATGGCGATAACACATATCCGGCGTTGTCGATCGAACTGCTGCGCATCGCGCTGGGTGGCGATGGCTGGATTACCTTGATGTCGCCCGCCGGACTGGAGCAACTGGCTTTCCAGACCCCCGGCGGAGAAATGAGCATTCCGCTCGATCATAAAGGGCTGTTCTGGGTGTATTACGCGAATCCGGGGGCCGCGGCAGAAACCATTTCCGCCGTACGCGTGCTGGCTGGCGAGGCCGATGAAGCCTTGCGCGGCCGGCTGGTATTGGTCGGTTCCTCTGCGCTCGGATTCAACGATCTGCATCCCACGCCTTTGGGGGGGATTCTGCCCGGCATCGAGGTTCATGCGAATATCCTGGATGCCATCCTGAACGGTCAGTTTCTTGAACGACCGACCTGGTTGTTCGGCGCCGAGTTATGCGGTCTGCTGGTGCTGTCCATGTTGATGTGGCGTGCTGCCCGGCGGTTTGGACCGGCGGGTCTGGCTACCTTGATCTTATTACTGGCGGGCGTGTTGCTGAGTTTGAGTGCGGGCTTGTTCCTGTCGATGCGCTGGTTGGTTGATGTCAGCTATGCCTGGCTGGTCCTGCTCTGTTTAGGGTTGCTCTGGGGGACCGCAAACGCGGTCGAGGTGTTTCAGCAACGCCGCCGCATGCGCGATGCGTTTCGGCAATATCTGGCCCCGGAACTGGTCGAGCAACTCAGTCGTTCAGCCGAACCGCCGCGTCTGGGGGGCGAAAGCCGCGAGATGACTATCCTGTTTTGCGATATCCGCGGCTTTACCAGCCTGAGCGAAACGTTGGCGCCGGAGCGTCTCGGCGCCTTGATGAATCACTACCTGAGCGCCATGAGTGCCGTGGTGTTGCAGCATGGCGGTACCATCGACAAGTACATCGGCGATTGCATCATGGCGTTCTGGAATGCGCCGCTGGCCGATCCCGATCACGCGCTACATGCCTGCGAGGCGGCCTTGGCACTGCGTGCCGAACTGCCGGGGGTTAACCAAAGTTTGCACGCACAGGGTTTGCTTGGCCCCGAACAATCTGTGCAAATCGGTATCGGCATGCATACCGGCTGGGTGGCCGTAGGCAACTTTGGTTCGCTGCAGCGTTTCGATTACACCGTCCTGGGCGACAGCGTGAACCAGGCGGCGCGGATGGAGAGTCTGTGCAAGACCTATGAGCGGGATATTCTGGCCTCGCGGTCGGTGCGTGATCGCGTACCGCAAATTGCCATGGAATCTCTGGGGGAAACCCGGATGCGCGGCAAGCAGGAGTTGGTGGAAGTTTTTGCCCTGAACTGATCGACTGCCGGGAGGTCAGCCGGCGAGCAGTACGATCACCGCTCCGGCGCCGCCTTCGATGGTGCGTGCCTGACAGAAGGCCAACACTTCCTGGCGCTGGACGAGCCAGCCGAGCACCAGGCGTTTGAGCACCGGCACGCGTCCCGGCGAACCATAGCCCTTGCCATGCACGATGCGCACGCAGCGCTGCGTGCGTGCGCGGCAATCGGCCAGGAACAGCGCGACGTTATGGCGCGCTTCGTCGCGCAGCATGCCGTGCAGATCGAGATGGGCCTGCACAACCCAGCGACCGCGTCGCAGGTCCTTGAGTACCTTGGGCGCCATGCCGGGCTTGAGATAGACCGCCTCGTCGCCGCCTTCGAGCGCCAGCGCGAGCGGATCGTTGTCGGAGAGCGATTCGCCGAGCGCGCTGCGTTCGTCGTGCCAACGTTGCCGTGGAATGGCCGGCGGGCGCGGCGGTTCGATGTGTACGCGATCACATTCCAGTGGAACCGCGTCTGCTACCGCGTCCCGGAACAGGGCGCGCGATGCCTCATCGAGCGTCCCGTTCCGCATGCGTTTCACCCCAGATTGTCGAGGTATTTTTCCGCGTCCAGCGCGGCCTGGCAGCCGGAAGCGGCCGAAGTGACGGCCTGCTTGTAGATCATGTCCTGCACGTCCCCGGCGGCGAACACGCCGGGGGCCGAGGTGGCGGTGGCGTTGCCATCGCGACCGGCCCGTGTGACGATGTAGCCGTTCTGCATTTCAAGCTGGCCGGCGAAGATGTCAGTGTTCGGCTTGTGACCGATGGCGATGAAAACGCCCATCAGCGCGATATCTTCGGTCGCGCCGGACTTGACGTTCTTGATGCGCATGCCGGTGACGCCGGTCTTGTCGCCGAGCACTTCGTCGAGCACGCAGTCCCACTTGAGGGTGACCTTTCCGGCGGCTTGCTTCTCGAACAGCTTGTCTTGCATGATTTTTTCGGCGCGAAATTTATCGCGGCGATGCACGACAGTGACGTGGCTGGCGATATTGGCGAGGTAAAGCGCTTCTTCGACGGCGGTGTTGCCGCCGCCGATCACGGCGACCGGTTGATTGCGATAGAAAAAGCCGTCGCAGGTAGCGCAGGCCGAGACGCCCTTGCCGGAAAACTTTTCTTCGGATGGCAGGCCGAGGTACTGCGCTGACGCGCCGGTGGCAATAATCAGCGCGTCGCAGGTGTATTCGCCGGCATCGCCGATCAGGCGCATCGGTTTCTCGGACAGTTTGGCGGTATGAATGTGGTCGAAAATCATCTCCGTACCGAAGCGGGCAGCGTGTTTTTCGAAGCGCGCCATGAGGTCGGGGCCCATCACGCCGTCGGCGTCGGCCGGCCAGTTATCGACTTCGGTGGTGGTCATCAGTTGGCCGCCCTGGGCCATGCCGGTAATGATCACGGGTTTGAGGTTGGCGCGCGCGGCATACACGGCGGCGGTATAGCCGGCCGGTCCGGAGCCGAGAATAAGCAGGTTGATATGGCGGGCAGACATGCGGGGTGTTTCCTTTCGAATGGGGTGCGACGATTATAAGGTTTGATATCGGCTGTATTTGTTCGTTGTTCCGCCCTTCGGCTCAACGGCGGCACGAGAAAATAAAGGTGAAACGGACAAACTTGTTGTCCATTAATGTTGACTCCAGGGTGCGCTCATGACAACTGCCGCTTTCTCCCTCCCAAACCAAACCTCCAAGAGTGTGCCTGCCCGCCAACCGCTTCCTGAACGTATCGCCGCACTAGTGCATGAGGTCCGGTGGCTTGCTGTAGCGGCGCTTGGCTGCTACCTGGGCTTGATCCTGTGGGGATACGAGAAAGCCGATTCCGGCTGGTCGCAGGCGGCCGACGTCGGCGCCATCGCCAATCCGGGCGGACGTTTTGGCGCTTGGCTGGCCGATTTGTTGCTTTATGTATTCGGCTTGTCGGCGTGGTGGCTGGTCGCCTTTTTGCTGCTGATGGTCGCAAACAGTTATTCCCGCATCAGCCAGATGTTGTTTTCGGGCGGCGAAGATCGCCGTCCTTTCTTGATCGCCCTGACGGGTTTCTTCGTCTTGCTGGTGGCCAGCAGTGGCATCGAGGCGATGCGTTTCTGGAGTCTCAATGTTGCTTTGCCATTGATGCCGGGGGGTATGCTGGGTTACGAGGTGGGGCGCTTTGTTGGCGTGTTCCTCGGCAATCTGGGTGGAACCTTGATATTGTTGGCCATGATGATGGCCGGCTGGAGTCTGGTCTCAGGTTTTTCCTGGATTGCGGTGACGGAAAAAATCGGCGCCATGTTCGAGCTGGCCGGTGTTGGCTTGTGGCGTCTGCTCGAAAGATGGCAGGATCGGCGTTACGGTCGCACCATCGCCGAACAGCGCGAAGCCGTGGTGGCCGATGAGCTCAAGAAAGCCGCTGTCGAACCGCATGTTCCGGTCAGGATCGAGACTCCGGAACTGGAGATTCCCCTGGCCAGAAAGGCCGAGGCACGCATCGAGAAAGAGCGTCAGGCGCCCTTGTTTTTCGATGCCCCGGGCGAGGCGCTGCCGCCCTTGCGTTTGCTCGACGAGGCGAGTCACAGCAACGAAGCGCTGCCCGGCGCAGAAACCCTGCAATTCACCTCGCGCCTGATCGAACGCAAGCTGGCTGATTTTGGCGTGCATGTCAAAGTACTTTCAGCGCATCCTGGGCCGGTGGTGACCCGTTACGAGATCGAGCCGGCTACCGGGGTTAAGGGCGCCACGATTGTCGGATTGGCCAAGGATCTGGCGCGCGCCTTGTCGCTGGTCAGCGTCCGCGTTGTCGAAACGGTTCCAGGCAAGAGTTGCATGGCGCTGGAACTGCCCAATCCGCAGCGCCAAACCGTGCGTTTGTCGGAAATCATCGGCGCCAAGGCCTATCACGACATGCATTCGCACCTGACCATGGCGCTGGGCAAGGATATTGGCGGCCAGCCGATGGTGGCTGATCTGGCAAAAATGCCACATCTGCTGGTGGCCGGCACCACAGGTTCGGGCAAGTCGGTGGGCATCAATGCGATGATTCTTTCGCTGGTGTACAAGTCGGAGCCGCGCGACGTGCGCCTGATTCTGGTTGATCCGAAGATGCTGGAATTGTCTGTTTATGAAGGCATTCCGCACTTGCTCGCTCCGGTGGTTACCGACATGAACAAGGCGGCCAACGCATTGCACTGGTGCGTTGGCGAAATGGAGCGCCGCTACAAACTGATGAGTGCGCTAGGCGTGCGTAATCTTTCCGGCTTCAACGGCAAGATCAAGGAAGCCGCGAAGGCCGGCGAGCGTATTCCCGATCCGCTGGCTTTGCCGGGTGATGCCGAAGCCGGCTTGCCCTCGTTGGAGGCTCTGCCTTACGTGGTGGTTGTTATCGACGAGCTGGCCGACCTGATGATGGTGGTCGGCAAGAAGGTCGAAGAGCTGATCGCGCGGCTGGCCCAGAAAGCCCGGGCCTCGGGCATCCACCTGATACTTGCTACGCAGCGGCCGAGCGTTGATGTGATCACCGGCCTGATCAAGGCCAATATTCCGACGCGCATTGCCTTTCAGGTGTCGAGCAAGATCGATTCGCGCACCATCCTCGACCAGATGGGCGCCGAGGCGTTGCTTGGACAGGGCGACATGCTCTATCTCGCCCCCGGCACCGGCTTGCCGGTGCGTTGCCATGGCGCATTTGTTGCTGACGACGAGGTGCATCGCGTTGTCGAGCATCTGCGCAAGGTGGGTCGGCCCGATTTTGTCGCCGAGATTCTCGCGGCGCCTACGGAGGAGGGGGGCGAAGCAGGTGGCGATCTGGCGGATGTGGAAGCTGACCCGATGTACGACCAGGCCGTCGAAGTCGTCTTGCGCGAACGTCGGCCGTCGATCTCGCTGGTACAGCGCCACCTGCGCATTGGCTACAACCGTGCCGCTCGCATGATCGAGGCGATGGAAAAGGCGGGGCTGGTGTCGCGCGCCAACGGCGCGGGCCAGCGCGAAGTGCTGACGCCCGAACAGACTGACTGAAAGGCGCACCGAGCAGGCCGTCAGGCCTGCACGTCGATGTTCTGTCCGAGGTGCGGCGGGCTGTTGTAGCCTTGCTGAGTGGCCGCCATCAACAGTTGCAGGGCACCTTGCTCCTGCAATTCCATGGCCTTCTTCAGTACGGCAATCTGAGCCGCTTGTTGGGTGCGGACGGTGGCCATCTCGGTGGCGAGTGCGGCGATTGAGGAGGTTTCCATAATGACCGGTAACGTCAGACCATGGGAAATCTTTAGCGCTTAAAAAGTCCCCGGATAGGCTCCACCATCCAGCAGCCAGTTCTGGCCGGTAATGTAACCTGCCTGCGCGCTGCATAGCCAGGCGCAGGCAGCGCCGAATTCAGCTGGGTCACCAATGCGGCCAGCAGGGATGGCAGAGACGCGTTCGGCCAGCGCCTTCTCGTATTCGATGCCTTTCGCCTTGGCTTGCGCGCCGACGACGTTGCGGATACGGTCGGTGTCGAATAGCCCAGGAAGCAAATTGTTGATGGTGACGTTATGCTGAACCGTCTTCCGTGCCAGGCCGGCGACGAAGCCGGTCAATCCGGAGCGCGCTCCGTTGGAGAGACCTAGCACGTCAATCGGCGCCTTGACTGCTCCCGAGGTGATGTTGACGATGCGGCCAAACTGGCGGGCGATCATGCCGTCGACGGTCGCCTTGATCAGTTCAATGGGCGTCAGCATGTTGGCGTCGAGCGCCTTGAGCCAGTCTTCGCGGTTCCAGTCGCGAAAATCACCAGGCGGCGGACCGCCGGCATTGTTGACGAGGATGTCCGGATTAGGGCAAGCGGCGAGCGCCGCTGCGCGGCCTGCGGGGGTCGTGATATCCGCCATCACGGCTTGATGTGCCGTCCCGCCAACGCCGACTTTGCGCATTTCCTCCAGTGTGGCATCGAGCGCTGCCTGCCCGCGCGCGACGAGGGTAACCTGCACGCCTTCGCGCGCCAGCGCCAGCGCGCAACCGCGGCCGAGTCCCTTGCTGGCGGCACAGACCAGCGCCCGCCTGCCTTGAATGCCTAGATCCATGATGCGTCCCTTTGTATGGAGTAGCTGCATGCTACTCCGAGGTTTTGCGGGGCTAGAATCGACGCTCCCAATAACGACAAAGGAGACCCTCCATGAAACTGCGTTCACTCGTTGCGGCTTCAGTCATTGCCCTGTCCGCTTCCGCCGCGCAGGCCAGCGAATTCATCAATGTGCTGACCGGCGGCACCAGCGGCGTGTATTACCCGCTCGGTGTCGCGCTGACTCAGCTTTACAACAAAGCTCTCCCGGACGCCAAGACGGCCGTCCAGGCAACCAAGGCCTCCGCCGAAAATCTCAACCTGTTGCAGGCCGGTCGCGGCGAAGTGGCTTTCAGCCTCGGCGATACCTTCAACGAAGCTTGGAAGGGCAACGAGGAAGCCGGTTTCAAAGCGCCGCTCAAGAAGCTGCGTACGCTGGCGGCGATCTACCCAAATTACATTCACTTCATCGCGTCCGCCGATTCGGGCATCAACTCGCTGGCCGACCTGAAGGGCAAGCGCGTCTCCGTCGGTGCCCCCAAGAGCGGCACCGAGCTCAACAGCCGCGACATCCTCAAGGCCGTCGGCATGAGCTACAAGGATTTCGCCAAGGTCGAGTATCTCGGCTATTCCGAGTCGGTCGAATTGCTCAAGAATCGCCAGCTCGACGCCACGCTACTTTCGTCCGGCCTCGGTGTTGCGGCGGTGCGCGATCTGGCCACGGCGGTGAAGATTAAGCTCATTCCGATACCCGCGGAGGTAGTCGCAAAAATCGGCGAAGCGGCCTACACCACCGGGACAATTCCGGCTAACACCTATAACGGCCAGACTGCCGACGTACCGGCCATTACCGTGCAGAACTATCTGGTGACGCACGAGGGCGTGCCGACCGAAACCGTCTATAAGATGACCAAGGCCATGTTCGAGAACCTCGATGCGATGCGCGCCGCGCATTCCGCTGCCAAGGACATTAATCCGAAGACAGCAGGCATCGGCTCCCCGGTGCCTTTGCATCCGGGTGCCGAAAAGTACTACAAGGAAGCCGGACTGATCAAGTAAGCC
>CAZAWN010000055.1:0-14539 GCA_964488825.1 uncultured Methyloversatilis sp.
CCAAGGCGATCGGCAAGATCAAGGACATGATGGTGAAGAGGGCTATCTAGTTGGTTTCCGAACAGCAACGTATTCGTACCGAAAAGCTACGCTGGCATAGCCGGCGGGCGCTACTCGAGAACGATCTCGTATTACAACGCTTCTGGCAAAAACAGCCGGGAGTACTGGAGGATAGCCAGGCGGAGCTATTGGAACGCCTGCTGGTGTTGGAAGACCACGATTTGTGGGAATTACTGTCGGGACGGCAACATGCCGGCGATCCGGCAGTACAAGGCCTGGTCGAGCTGCTGCGGCAGCCGGCTGTTCAGTAAGCAATCAGAAACATCTTCTGGGGACTGTTATGACGCAAAAAACCGCCACCTTGAATTTCAACGGCAAGACGACCGAATTTCCCGTTTATTCCGGCAGTATCGGTCCTGATGTGATCGATATCACCAAGCTGTACGGCCAGACCGGCGCGTTCACCTACGATCCTGGCTTTATGTCCACTGCGGCGTGCAAGTCCTCGATTACCTACATCGACGGCGACAAGGGCGAACTACTCTATCGCGGCTATCCGATCGAACAGTTGGCCCAGAAATGCAACTTTCTGGAAACCTGTTATCTCCTCAAAAACGGCGAGCTGCCCACCAAAGCCGAGTACGATGACTGGGCCGGACGCGTGCGCCAGCACACCATGTTGCATGACCAGCTGACACGCTTCTACAACGGTTTCCGTCGCGATGCACACCCGATGGCCGTGTTAGTCGGCGTGGTGGGCGGTCTGTCGGCTTTCTATCATGACTCGCTGGATATCAATGATCCTGAACACCGCATGGTTTCGGTGATTCGCCTGATCGCCAAGATGCCGACCATCGTTGCCATGGCCTACCGCTACAACAGCGGCTTGCCTTTCATGTACCCGAAGAACGAATACGACTATGCGACGAACTTCCTTTACATGATGTTCGCCAACCCCTGTGAGGAGTTCAAACCGAATCCGGTGCTGTCCAGGGCGCTTGACCGCATCCTCATTCTGCATGCCGACCACGAGCAGAATGCCTCGACCTCAACCGTGCGGCTGGCTGGATCGTCCGGCGCCAACCCGTATGCCTGTATTGCGGCTGGCATCGCCTGTCTGTGGGGCCCCGCTCATGGCGGCGCCAACGAGGCATGCTTGAAGATGCTTGAAGAGATTGGTGACGTGTCGCGCGTCGGCGAGTACATCAAGCGCGCCAAGGACAAGAATGACAACTTCAAGCTGATGGGTTTTGGCCATCGTGTATACAAGAACTTTGATCCGCGTGCCAAGCTGATGCGTGAAACCTGCCACGAAGTCCTCAACGAATTGGGCCTGCACGACGATCCGCTGTTCAAACTGGCCATCGAACTGGAGAGGATCGCTCTCGAAGACGAGTACTTCATCGAGAAGAAGCTCTACCCGAACGTCGACTTCTACTCCGGCATCGTGCAACGTGCCCTGGGCATTCCGACCAAGTTATTCACCGGTATTTTCGCCATGGCGCGTACCATCGGCTGGATCGCCCAATGGACAGAAATGATCGGCGACAAGGAACAAAAGATTGGTCGTCCGCGTCAACTCTATACCGGCGCAGCTGTGCGCAACGTACCGGATATGAGCGCGCGTTAATTCGTAGCAAGGGGCGTTCGTGGAGGATGCCCCTTTTTTTCATCCATATCCATAAGCTGAGGTGATGGCACGATGAAACAAATGTTGTCCAACTCGTATTTGTTTGGCTCGAACGCGCCGTATGTCGAAGAACTCTACGAAGCGTTTCTGGCCAACCCTTCGGCTGTCGAGCCGGCCTGGCGCGATTACTTTGAGAAACTGGCAAATCTCCCGGGAACGGGCGCCTACAACGGCCCCGATGTCGCTCACGCGCCTGTGCTCAACTCGTTTGCCCAGCGCGCCAGGGAAGGCAGCCTGCGTGCCGCGCCAAAGAGCAGCGCTTCAAATGAAAAGCAGTCAAAAGTACTGCAACTGATCAATGCCTATCGTTTCCTCGGTAATCGTTGGGCGCAGCTCGATCCGCTCAAGCGTCATCCGCGTCCGGATGTGGCCGAACTTGATCCATCGTATTACGGATTCACCGAAGCCGACCTATCGACTTCGTTCAATACTGGCTCCTTCGATATGGGCGTTGCAGAAGCCACCTTGCGCGAAATTCTCGAAGCCCTGCGTCTGCGCTATTGCGGCCATATCGGCGCGGAGTACATGTACCTTTCCGATGTTGGACAGAAACGCTGGATACAGTCGCGCTTCGAACCGGTGCGCACGACGCCGCGTTACCCGGATAGCGACAAGAAGCGTTTTCTGACCGCCATTACGGCAGCCGAAACGCTGGAGCGCTACCTGCACACCCGGTATGTCGGCCAGAAACGCTTCTCGCTGGAAGGCGGCGAATCGATGATCCTGGCGATGGATCAATTGATCAAAGGGGCCGGTACTCTGGGTGTCAAGGAAATCGTTATCGGCATGGCGCACCGCGGACGCCTCAATGTGCTGGTGAACACCCTGGGCAAGCAGCCGGGCATGTTGTTTGCCGAGTTCGAAGGCAAGAAGAAGTCCGATCTGATTGCTGGCGACGTGAAATACCACATGGGTTACTCCTCGGACGTCGCGACGCCGGGCGGCCCGGTACATTTGACGCTGGCGTTCAATCCTTCGCATCTTGAAATCGTCAACCCCGTGGTTGTCGGCTCGGTCTATGCCCGGCAAGTGCGTCGCGGCGATTCGGGCAAAAGCGAGGTGATCCCGGTGCTGATACACGGTGACGCCGCCGTGGCTGGCCAGGGCGTTAACCAGGAAATGCTCAATTTCTCCCAGACGCGCGGTTACGGCACGGGCGGCACGGTGCATATCGTTGTCAACAACCAGATTGGGTTCACTACCTCCGATCCGCGTGATCTGCGTTCGTCGATCTACTGCACCGATATCTTCAAGATGGTCGAGGCACCGATCTTCCATGTGAATGGCGACGATCCCGAAGCGGTGGCCTATGTAACCCAATTGGCCCTGGAATTCCGCCAGGAGTTCAAGAAGGACGTGGTGGTCGACATCATCTGCTTCCGCAAGCTGGGCCACAACGAGGCCGACGAGCCGATGGTCACCCAGCCGCTGATGTACAAGAAGGTTGCCGCACATCCAGGAACGCGCAAGCTGTATGCCGAGAAACTCGTCAGTCAGGGCGTCATCGCGGCGGGCGACGACGAACAGATGATCAAGGACTACCGCGCGGCCATGGATCAAGGGAAACACCTGGCCGATCCGGTCATCTCTAATTTCAAGAGCTCTGCGGCGATGGATTGGGCGCCCTATGTCGGCGCGCGATATACCGAGATATGCGATACGCGCGTTTCGCTCGCCGAGTTGCAGCGGCTTGGTCGCCATCTGAGCGAGATTCCCGCCGGTTTCACCCTGCACCCGCGCGTGCAGAAAGTCATCGACGACCGCCGCATGATGATTGAGGGCAAGCTGCCGGTCGATTGGGGCATGGCCGAAAATCTGGCCTACGCGACCCTGCTAGCGGCGGGGTTCGGCATTCGTATTTCCGGCGAAGATGCCAACCGCGGCACCTTCTTCCATCGCCATGCCGCCTGGCACGACCAGCAGCGCAACAAGTGGGACGAGGGAATTTATCAGCCACTCGCCAAGCTGATGCCCGATCAGCCGCGCTTCCAGTGCTGGGATTCCGTGCTTTCCGAAGAAGCCGTGCTGGGTTTCGACTATGGCTACGCTACTGCCACTCCCAACGAACTGGTGATCTGGGAAGGTCAGTTCGGCGATTTCGCCAACGGCGCACAGGTCGTGATCGACCAGTTCCTGGCCTCCGGAGAGGCCAAGTGGGGCCGGTCCTGCGGCTTGGTGCTGCTCTTGCCGCACGGCTACGAAGGGCAGGGGCCAGAGCATTCTTCCGCGCGTATCGAACGCTATCTGCAGTTGTCGGCCGATTTCAACTGGGAAGTCTGCATGCCGACATCGGCCGCCCAGATGTTCCATCTGCTGCGTCGCCAGATGTTGCGCAAGCAGCGCAAGCCACTGGTGGTGTTCACGCCGAAATCCCTGTTGCGCAGCAAGGATGCTGCCTCCAGTCTGGAAGACCTGACCGAAGGTACATTCCAGACGGTGTTCGGGGAAACCGATCCGCACGATCCGAAGAAGGTTACCCGCGTGCTGATGTGCGCCGGTAAAGTCTATTACGACCTGCGCAACGCACGGCGCGAGCAGAAACTCGAACACATCGCCATCCTGCGCACGCCGCAACTGTATCCGATGGATGATCGTCGTCTGGCCGAGGAGCTCAAGAAGTACCCGAACATGAAAGAACTGGTCTGGTGTCAGGAAGAACCGGAGAACCAGGGCGCCTGGTTTGCCAAGCATCATCGCCTGGTCGATCTGGTAAAGAAGGGCCAAAGCCTGCATGTCGCGTCACGCCCCGCCTCGGCTTCCCCTGCCGTTGGCAGTGCTGCCGTTCATGCCGAACAGCAAAAACGCATCGTCGAAACCGCGCTGGGCTCGCTCAAATAACCCCCCAACGGAGTAAATAACATGCTGATCGAAGTGAAAGTTCCGCAACTATCCGAATCCGTCGCCGAAGCGACCCTGGTGAGCTGGCACAAGAATGTCGGGGATGCCGTGGTTCGTGACGAAAACCTGATCGATATCGAGACCGACAAGGTCGTGCTCGAATTGCCGGCCCCCGAATCCGGAGTCCTCGTCGAGGTGATCAAGGGCAATGGCGATTCGGTCGCGTCTGGCGAATTGATCGCGAAAATCGATACCGAGGCGAAAGCCAGCGCTGCGGCGCCTGCCGCCCAGGCCGCCCCCGCAGCGGTGCAGGCGGCAACCAAGGCCGCACCCGCTGCTGCGACGGCAGGCGTCGGCCCGGCCGCGCGTAAGGCACTCGCCGAAAAAGGCATTGAGGCTGCGGACGTGCAAGGAACAGGCCCTGGTGGGCGCGTCACCAAGGCGGATGTGCTTGGCGTTGTTGCACCGGCAAAATCGACCGCGGCCAGCGCTCCTGCTGCCGTCATGCCAGCGCCGACTTCTGCGTTGCCCCAGCCGAATGTCGTCAGCGCCGATGCCATCATCGCCGAACGCACCGAGCAGCGCGTGCCGATGTCGCGCCTGCGCGCCCGTGTCGCCGAACGCTTGCTGCAGTCCCAATCCACCAATGCCATACTGACCACGTTCAACGAAGTGAACATGGCTCCGGTGATGGACATGCGCAAGAAATACGCCGAGAAGTTCGAGAAGGAACACGGTGTTCGCCTCGGCTTCATGGGTTTCTTCGTCAAGGCGGCGGTTGCGGCGCTGAAGAAATTCCCCATTCTCAACGCCTCGGTCGACGGCAGCGACATCGTCTATCACGGCTATTTCGACATCGGTATCGCTGTCGGTTCGCCGCGCGGTCTCGTCGTGCCGATCATCCGCGATGCCGACCAGCTATCGATTGCCCAGATCGAAAAGAAGATCGGCGAGTTCGGCGCCAAGGCCAAGGAAGGCAAACTGTCGCTCGAAGAGCTGACCGGCGGCACCTTCTCGATCTCCAACGGCGGCGTGTTCGGTTCGATGCTCTCGACGCCGATCATCAATCCGCCGCAATCGGCCATTCTCGGCATCCATGCCACCAAGGACCGTCCGGTGGTTGAAAACGGTCAGATCGTTATCCGCCCGATCAACTATCTCGCCATGTCGTACGACCACCGCATCATCGACGGCCGCGAGGCCGTGCTCGGCCTGGTGACGATGAAGGAAGCGCTGGAAGACCCGGCCCGTCTGTTGCTCGACGTTTAAGGAGAACTGGAAATGGCTAACAAGCAATTCGATGTCGTCGTGATCGGGGCCGGTCCCGGCGGCTATGTGGCGGCGATTCGCGCCGCACAATTGGGCTTCTCCACGGCGTGCATCGAGTCCGAACCCTATGCCGACCCGAAAGGCGAGGTCCGTTTGGGCGGCACCTGTCTCAACGTCGGTTGCATTCCCTCGAAAGCTCTGCTGCGTTCGTCGGAGTTGTACGACGAAGCCAGTCACGCCTTCGTCATGCATGGCATTACCGCCGAGAACGTGACGATGGATGTCAGCACGATGGTGCGCCGCAAGGACAATATCGTCACGCAGTTGACGCAAGGCATCAAGGGCCTGTTCAAGAAGAATAAAGTGGCCTTGCTGGCCGGACGAGGCAGTTTCGTCGGTCGCGAGAACGCGTTGTGGCAGATCGGCGTTGCCGGCAAGGATGGCAGCGTCGAGGTAGTCGAGGCCAAGCATGTGATTGTTGCAACAGGTTCCAGCCCACGCCATCTTGAAGGCATTCCGGTGGATAACCAGACGATTTGCGACAACGTCGGTGCGCTTTCGCTCAATGCCGTCCCGGCCCGCCTGGGTGTGATTGGCGCCGGCGTCATCGGCCTCGAGCTGGGCTCGGTGTGGAAGCGCCTCGGTTCCGATGTCACCATCCTCGAAGCCATGCCCGACTTCCTCGCGGCGGCTGATCCGGCTGTCGCCAAGGAAGCCTGGAAAACCTTCACGACCAAGCAGGGACTGAAAATCCATCTGGGCGTCAAGATTGGTAGCGTCAAGCAGGGTAAGAAAGGCATCAAGATCGATTACGAAACCAACGAGGGGGCTTTCGTGCTGGAGTGCGACAGGCTGATCGTCTCGGTCGGTCGCGTACCGAATACGGCCGGTTTGGGTGCGGACAATGTTGGTCTCAAGCTGGACGGTCGCGGCTGCGTCGAGGTCAATGAGCACTGCCAGACCAATCTGGAAAATGTCTGGGCGGTGGGCGATGTCATTCGTGGTCCGATGCTCGCGCACAAGGGCATGGAAGAGGGCGTGATGGTCGCCGAATTGATCGCCGGTCAAGCCGGCCATGTCAATTACGATGCGATTCCCTGGGTCATCTACACGCATCCGGAAATCGCCTGGGTCGGCAAGACCGAGACGCAACTGAAGAACGAAGGCGTCGAGTTCCGCACCGGTCAGATTCCCTTTGCCGCCAACGGTCGCGCTCTGGGCCAGGGGGATACCACCGGCTTCGTCAAGATGCTCGCCTGCGCCAAGACCGACCGTATTCTCGGTGTTCATGTCATTGGCGCCAACGCCTCCGAACTGATTGCCGAGGCCGTGACGGCGATGGAGTTTGGTGCTTCTGCCGAAGACATTGCGCGTATTTGCCACGCCCACCCGACGCTTTCCGAGGTGATTCACGAAGCGGCGCTGGCGGTCGATAAGCGTCCCCTGCATTTCTGAAACGCACCATTTTCGCGCACAACTCTTGACCTAACTCAATAGTGCACTGCAAGAACTGCGCTTGAATGCGCCCTTCGAGTTCCGTTGCACTTGGAGGTTGTATGGGCGAGATAGCGGTACCACCGGAAGTAGCCGCTTCCGGTGGGGCTAACCAGGCAGATGTCTGCCTGTCGGGTGATCCGCGCGATCTGGGCTGGGTCAGGCAGAACATACCCTGTCAGAGCGCGTGTCCCGCCGGCACCAATGTGCCGGTCTATATCAGGCAGATTGTCGAGCAGTCTTACGGCGCGGCCTACGAGGTCAATCGCGAAGCCAATGTCCTGCCTGGCGTTCTTGGGCGCATCTGTTCGCGTCCCTGCGAGGCCAAGTGCCGTCATGGCTGGCCGGGCAATGGCGACGCAGTCGCAATCTGTCATCTGAAGCGCGTCGCGGCGGACATGAAGGACGCCAGCCATCGCATCACCGAACGACTTTATGCACCGACCGGCAAACGCATTGCCATCGTCGGTGCGGGCCCGGCGGGCGTGTCGGCCGCCCACGACCTTTCGCTGTTCGGCCACGATGTCGTGATGTTGGAACGCGAGTCCCGGCCGGGCGGCATGCTCAGTTACGGCATTCCCGCGTTCCGACTGCCGCGCGACTTGTTGCAGACCGAGTTGCACAATGTCCTGCGTCTTGGCGTGCAACTGCGCACCGGCGTGTCCGTCGGCGCCGAGCCGGGGCAGACCCCGGTTTCGCAACTGCTGACCGAGTTCGACGCAGTGCTTCTGGCGACCGGTTGCGTGCGCGCTTCGCCGCTGCCTCTCAAAGGCGAGTGGGAGAAGGCCGACCTGAAGAGTATTCCGGGCATCGAATACGGACTCGATTTCCTGGTTGAAATGCATCGCGGCGAAAAAAAGACCGTGGGCAAGCGGGTTGCCGTACTCGGAGCGGGATTTACCGCCCTGGACTGTGCCCGCGTGGCGGTGCGTCTCGGCGCGGAGGAAGTCACCATCCATCTGCGTACCGGCGAGGAATATATTCCCGTGACACCGGAGGAAATCTTCGAGTGCAAGCGCGAGGGCATTCGCATCAAGGGGTTGCGCTCGCCGATGGGCTTGCGCGTCGATGCAGAGGGCCGGGTTTCCGGCGTCGAATTTGCAGTCAACCGCCTGGGTGGTTGGCGCGAAGGCGGACGGCGGATCGCCATCCCGATCGAAGGCTCGGAATTTGTCGAGTCCTGCGACACGGTGATTATTGCCATCGGCCAGCAGACTTCGAATACGTTCAGTGATGTCCCGCTGGAAGTTGATCGCTGGAAGAATGTGCGAATCGGCAACGATGGCATGACTTCCCACAAGGGCTTGTTTGCCGCAGGCGATTACGTGAGTGGCGCCTCGTCGGTGGTGCAGGCGGTCGGCCATGGTCGCGAAATTGCCCGGCGCATGGATGCCTGGTTGATGGGCCGCGAACGGCTGCGCAAAGTGGTGCGTATTGAAGCGGTAGCCGCACCTCTGCGCGAACGCTCCGATGACTTTATTCCGCGTCAGCACATGCCGACGCGCAGCTTGATCGAGCGCAAGGGCTCGATGTCCTGCGAAGTCGAAACCGGACTGGATCGCGATTTGGCACGGGAAGAGGCCAAGCGTTGTTATTTGTGCAATTTACGTTACCAGATCGATGTTGATCGCTGCGTCTATTGCCGGGCCTGTATCGAAGTGGCCCCGCGCAATTGCATCAAACTGGTGGGTGGAGTGGAGATCGGCGCAGACGGCAGTTACGGGAAGCTGATCGAAACCAAGGAGTGGAACAAGGTTGGCGCGATCTGGATCGACAACAACGAGTGCATTCGGTGCGGCGCCTGCTTCAATGTCTGCCCGGTGAAATGCATTTCGATCTCGCGTTGCGAAATGACGGAAGTGGAGGTGGCCGCGTGAGTACTGCACGACATCACATCATTATCGGCAGCGGTGTGGCCGGCAATCAGGCCGCCGAGACGCTGCGCGAGCACGACCCCGAGAGCCGCATCACGATGATTACCGTCTCGCGTCTACCTTTCTTCAATCGCTACGACCTGCCGCGCGTCTTCCGCGGCGAGCGCGACTGGCGGCGTTTCATCATCTACCCGGCGCAGTATTACCGCCACAACAGAATCGCCTTGCGACGCGCTTCCAGAGTCGTGTCGGTCGATAGTCTCAATCAGACCCTGACCCTGCAGCACAAGGAGACCATCCATTTCGATACTCTGCTGGTGGCCTCCGGTGCGCGCGCTTATCTGCCCGAGGAACTCTCCGAGTATCGCAGTCTGCTGGATGGTTTTGGCGCTTACCGGGAAGCGGTCAAGGTCGCCGAAGCTTTACCGCCGAAAGGTCATGCGGTGATGCTGGGCGGCGATACCATTGGTCTCGATCTGGCGCGCACCCTGATCGAACTGGACTTCCGCGTCACCCTGGTTGCCGATCGCTTCACCTTCTGGCCCCATGAAGTCGCCGATGCCGAGCGCCCGCGCTTTATCGAAGCATTGCGCAACATGGGCATTGACGTGATCGAGGCGAAGGAGCGCGGCAACATCGCATCGATATCGACCGGATCGAGTGGCATGCCCGCGCGCCGGATCGTATTCAAGGATGGTTCGGAGTTGTATGGCGATGTGGCGATGGCGTTCTTCGGCACGACACCCAATCTCGACTTCATGGTCAGTTCGGGGGTTGATATCGAGCGGGGCCTGCTGGTCAAACCGAATTTGCGTACCACCAACGACAACATCTATGCGGCGGGGGACAACTGCCAGATCTGGAATGCCAGCGAAAACCGCTACTGCTTCTACCATGGCTGGATGAATGTCCGTGCCATGGGCGATCTGGCGGCACGCAACATTACCGGGGCGGATGAAACCTGGGCGCCGCAGCACCATGAAGATTTGAGCATGACCGACGACGGGAAAATCCAGTCGCCGTTTTGGGAGTATGAGTAATGTCAACCGACGTCCAAATTGCCATCATCGGTTCCGCCGGCGACGGCACGATCGCTGCAGGAGACATCCTGCGTCGCGCCATGGCGGAGATCGGCTACCGGGTGATCAGTTTCGATCTCTATCCTGCCGAGATTCGCGGTTTCGGCAAATGTATCGCCCGCCTGCGCGTGACCGATGAACAGGCCTATTCGCTCAAGCAGAAATCCGATATCGTCGTCTCGCTGGATGACAGCCACGCGATCCCTCATGTTGGCGAAGCGCGCGAGTGGGGGGCAGTCATTTACGAAAACAATTCCGTGAATCCCCTGCCGGAAGGGGCGCACCTGAGCGCCCACATCGACCCCGGCCAGATTCCCTACAACGTCGCCATCCGCGAACTGGCGGAAAAAAGTACCGGCTCGGCGCGTTCGCGCAATATTGTTATTGTCGGTTACATCATCGGCCTGATGCATCTGCCGCTCGAACCGGTGTTGCGCGCACTGGTTGGCAAGTTCAAGGGCAAGGGCGAGATCGCGCAGAAGAATGAAGCGGCCCTGCGCGCAGGGTACGAAGAGGGCTTGCACTGGTTCCGCCTCGACGATATCAAGTTTGGTCCACCCCCTGAACAGATGCAGGGCGCGCATCTGGAGATGATCAACGGCAATGCAGCCATTGTGCGTGGCGCGCTCGATGCCGGCATCGATACCTTCTTCGGTTATCCAATCACACCGGCCACCTCGATCATGGAGCGGCTTGCCAGCGAAATGCCTAAACGCGGCGCGCGTCTGGTGCAGACCGAAGACGAGATCGCGGCGATTTCGGCGACGCTGGGCGCTGGTTATACCGGTGCGCGTTCGGCGACGGCCACTTCAGGACCGGGCCTCTCGCTGATGGCCGAAATGCTGGGTTTCGGCGTGATTGCCGAAGTGCCTTGCGTGGTGTTTGTCTCCCAGCGTGGCGGCCCTTCGACAGGAATGCCGACCAAGCATGAACAATCCGACCTGAACATGGCCGTGTTCGGCGGTCATGGCGATGCGCCGCGCATCGTGATTGCTCCGACCAGTGTGGAAGGCTGCTATCGCGCCGCCGGTCGCGCCTTCGAAATCGCCGAAGCGTATCAAACGCCGGTGATCCTGCTGCTCGATCTGTATCTTTCCAACCGCTACGAAACCGTGCCTTTGCCGGATCATCCGCCCTTCGAGATGGATTCCAACCGCTATGCGGATACGCGCGGCACGACCGGATTCAAGCGCTATGCTCCGACGGCCGATGGCGTCAGTCCGCGTTCGATTCCCGGCCAACCGGGCGGCATGTATGTGGCGACCGGTCTGGAACATAACGAACTCGGCCGTCCCAACGACCAGCCCGACATGCATCTGATGCAGAGCCGCAAGCGTCACGAGAAGCTCAAGGCAGCCTTGCGCCATCCGGGTTTTGAGCCCGCCAAGCGTTACGGCGATGCCGGTCCGGTCGACGTCGGTATCGTCACCTGGGGATCGAGTTTCGGCGAATGTCTGGAAGCGATGTATCTCGCCCAGGATGAGGGAATCCGTTGCTCTGCCGTCAAGGTGGTGATGGTGTCGCCCTTCCCGGTCGATTTCGTCGCGGCTTTCATCGCCGACTGCAAAGAGGTTCTGGTCCCCGAGGTTAATTACCAAGGGCAATTTGCCGGCATCCTGCAAATGCATATCCCGCAGGCGGTGACGCGCATGAGCCGGATTCCCTGCGAACCGATGCGCGTCGAAGACATACTTGGCGAAATTCGCCGCCTGGCGGGGCGTACCGTCGAGCCGAAAGCGGCCTGAGGAGAGTTGAAATGGGTGAGATTCGTCCCGTCTATCTGGAAGAAAAACTCAAGGAAGTCGAGGAGAGCCGGCGTCTCGACTACCGTTCCAAAGCCTTGCCGACCTGGTGTCCGGGGTGCGGCTACTTCTCCATCGTCGAGGCGGTGGCCACGGCCCTGAGCGAAATGGGCATTGCTAACGAAAACGCCGTGATGGTCTCGGGAATCGGCTGTTCCTCCCGTTTCCCGTTTTTCATCAACTCCTATGGCATGCATACCCTGCACGGGCGCGCCTTGCCTTCTGCACTGGGGGTAAAGACTGCCAATCCGGCCTTGACGGTCGTCGCGGTCGGCGGCGACGGCGACGGTTTTGCCATCGGTGGCGGACATGTACCGCATGCGGCGCGCCGCAACCTCGACATCACCTATCTGCTGTTCGACAACGGCATCTACGGGCTGACCAAGGGACAGACCTCGCCGACCTCGGCGACCGGCTTCAAGACGCCCACTTCACCTTATGAAAACCCGGATCGCCCGCTCAACCCCCTGTTGATGCTGCTTTCCTATGGCGCCAGTTGGGTCGGCCAATCCTATGCCGGCCATCCCGAGCACTTGCGCATGATGGTCAAGCAGGCAATGATGCATCGCGGCTTCTCCTATTTGCACATCCTCTCGCCTTGCGTCACCTTCGACAAGACCCACAAAACCTACGTCAATCTGGGCATGCAGGTGCATGACTTGCCGGCAACGCACGATCCAACTGACAAACTGGCTGCCATGCGGGAAGCAATGAACAACGAAGCGACCCCAGCGGTTGGCTTGTATTTCCGTGAAGAGCGTCCCACGCTCGACGACGCGCTCGAGATGCTGGTAAAAAAGGCCGGAGGAGAGCAGCACGGTTTGCGCGCCGGGCGTGCGCGCAAAATCCGTTGATGCAGCAGCAATGCACGGCCGACCTGATGCTGGGCCGGCCGTTTGCCTTGGTTGACGACCCCCATCCCCCTACGGCGGCAAGGATATGGCTCATCCGCTGATCGATACGCATCGCGACGGGATGATCCGCGCCTTCGATGCAGCGCTGCAGACGCGCGGCATCGAGGCCGATCCGGCCCAGCAAGCCGCTGCACAGCGCTTGCAACTGTTCTTCGACCAACTGCTCGCTTTCAAGGTGGCGCGCCGCAGTCGCTTGCGTAAATTGCTGGTGCATCCGCAACTGCCCAGGGGCGTCTGGTTCTGGGGCGGAGTAGGGCGCGGCAAGAGTTTCCTGATGGATTGCTTCTTCGCCGCCATACCCTATCAGCGCAAACGGCGCGTACATTTTCATGCCTTCATGCGCGAGATACACGAGCGTCTCCGGGCCTTGAAGCAGGAACAGGACCCGCTCGCCAAGGTGGCGGCCCGGGTGGCACGTGAAACGCGCCTGATGTGCTTCGACGAGTTTCATGTCTCCGATATCGCCGACGCCATGATCCTCGCCCGCCTGATGCAGGCGCTGTTCGACGCCGGTGTGGTGTTCTGCATCACCTCGAATTACCCGCCCGCGGGCCTTTATCCGAACGGCCTGCAGCGCGAACGCCTGCTGCCGACCATTGCCCTGTTGAACGACAAACTGGATGTGATCGAGATCGACGCCGGCATTGATTACCGCCTGCGCGCTCTGGAGCAGGCGGCGGTGTATCTGCTGCCGACCGATGGCGATGCTCAAGCCTTGCTGATGCGCACTTTCAAGCAAATCGCCCATGGCGAAGGCCACGCCCGACCGATCAAGGTTCTTGACCGGGAGATTCCTGTCATCCATCGTGCACCGGGGGCGATCTGGTTTGACTTTGCCGCACTGTGCGGCGGGCCGCGTTCGCAGAACGACTACCTAGAACTGGCGCACAACTTTCACACCCTTTTTGTTTCCGGTATTCCACGCATGGGCGCCGAACTGGCCAACGAAGCACGTCGCTTCACCTGGTTGGTCGATGTCTGCTACGACCATCGCGTCAAACTGGTGATCGCCGCCGCAGCGCCCGCCGCCGACCTCTACGTCGCCGGCCCGCAGGCGACCGAGTTCCAGCGCACCGTCTCGCGGCTGATCGAAATGCGTTCGCACGACTATCTGGCCAGCGCGCACCGCCGCTACGAAACGCACGGTCACACCGACTGACAAACTCGGCGCTGGCGTGACGGCATCCGACCTATTACTACGCGATCTCGACTTGCTAATACATACAAAATATTGTATGTTTCATGCATGACCGATTCAAAATCCGTAGAGTTTCGCGGGGGTTCCCTCAATGACCTCCGTTCCTTTCCTCTTCTGGCAAGGCGCGAGGCGGGTCATCAGATCGATCAGGTGCAGAACGGTCAGGAACCGGATGACTGGAAGCCTATGAACACCGTAGGCCAAGGTGTGAAGGAGATTCGGATCAGGGATGCCGCTGGAGCATTTCGGGTCGTCTATATTGCCAAGTTCGCCGATACCGTCTATGTGCTTCACTGCTTCCAGAAGAAGACAGAGAAGACTAGCAGCCTGTCGGACTTGTTTTGATATATGTTATAATCATAATAATTGATTTGAGCGCAG
>CAZAWN010000056.1:0-2740 GCA_964488825.1 uncultured Methyloversatilis sp.
CATTGAAGGCGGCGAAGCGCAACGCGGTAGCAAAATCGGGATAGACGTCGAGCACGGCAAGGTAGACCGCAATACCGAGGATGCTGCCGAGGACGATAGCGAGATACCAGCCAATTTCCGGGTCGTGCCGGTAAGGCTTGAAGCTGCGGCCATGTAGGGCAAGAAAATGTGTGGCGAAATTGATGCCGGCCAGCAGCATGAAAAAGATGGCGACCCCTTCGATGGCCGGTGAATCCCAATGGCCGTAACTCGCGTCATGGCTGGAGAACCCGCCCAGTCCCATCGTCGAGAATGAATGCATGACCGCGTCGAACCAGTCCATGCCCGCCCACTTGTAAGCCAGTGCACAGGCGAGCGTGATTGCGGCATACACCGCCCACAGGCCCTTAGCGGTATGCGCCATGCGCGGCGTAAGCTGGGCATCTTTCATCGGGCCGGGCGTCTCGGCCTTGAACATCTGCCGCCCGCCGATACCCAATAGCGGCAGCACCGCGACTGCCAGCACGATCAAGCCCATGCCGCCGAGCCAGACCATCAAGCCGCGCCATAGATTGATGGAAGGCGGCAAGGTGTCGAGATTGGCCAGCACGGTCGCCCCGGTCGTGGTCAAGCCGGATACTGCTTCAAAGTAAGCGTCGGTAAAGGAGAGATCGAGATACAGCAACAGCGGCAGGCTGGCATAGACCGGCAGCAGCGTCCAGACCATCACCACCATCAGAAAGCCGTCGCGCACCTTCAGATCGGCCGTGGCGTGCCGCGCCGACCACCAGAGACCCCAACCGGTGACGAAAGTCAGTAGGAAGGCTTCATCGTAGGCGGTGGTCGCACCATCCTGCCAGGCCCATGACAGCAACAGCGGGACCAGCATCGTCAGGGCAAAACACATCAGCAACACACCGAACACGCGCACCAGCGGATAGAAACGCTTCATGGCTGGAAACGGTAGCCGACGCCGGTTTCGGTGAGGATGTGGCGCGGTTGGGTGGGGTCGCGCTCCAGTTTCTGTCGCAGCCGCCCGACGTAAATACGCACATAGTGTTCCTGCTCGCCGTGTCCTTGCCCCCAGACCTCGCGCATCAGGTGTCGGTGCGTCAACACCTTGCCGGCATTGGCGAGCAGCACCGACAGTAGCCGAAATTCGAGCTGAGTGAGATGAACTTCGACCTCGTCGCGCCTGACCGTATGGCGCGCCAGATCGACTTCGACGCTACCGAATCGATGCAAGGGCATTGGTTCGGCATCCTGGGCGTGGCGGCGCAACAGCACGCGCAAGCGGGCGAGCAATTCGCCGACCCCGAAGGGCTTGGTCAGATAATCGTCGGCGCCGGCGTCGAGCGCGTCGATCTTGTCCTGTTCTGCCGTGCGCGCCGACAAGATGAGAATCGGCAGGGATGACCAAACACGCAGGGCGCGAATGAAATCAATGCCGTTCATGTCGGGCAGGCCGAGATCGAGAATGACCAATTGCACATCGCCCGCACCAACGGCATCGAGGCCCTGACGCCCCGACCCCGCCGCGACAGGCGTGCAACCCGCACGACCCACCGCGTCGCAGACAAAACGGCGGATTTGCGGTTCATCCTCGACGACCAGAACGGTTGCCGGATCGCTCACAATGCTTCTCCCTCGATGCCCGGCGGCAACCCCAAGGGCAACGTAAAGCTCACGCAGGCCATGCCATCCCGATTCGCGGCGACGATTTCCCCGTCATGTGCCTGGACGATGGCCCGGCATACCGCCAATCCGATACCCGTTCCCGGCACAGCAGGTTCCTGCTCACCGCGGACGAACAGGTCGAACACCTGGTCGGGCTGTACCGTCGGAAAGGTGCTGCCGGTATTGCAGACGCTCGCTTCGAGTCGGTCGCCGCAAACATGCGCACGTAGCCGGATCGTTGCGTCCGGGGGGGAGAATTTCGCTGCATTTTCGAGCAGGTTGCACATGACCCGCTCGATCAGCACCGCATCAAAGTGAACCAGCGGCAATGCGGCTGGCAGATCAATTTCCAGGCGGCGCTGCGACAAAACGCCGTCCAGCAAGCGTAGGCTGGACCCGACAATTTCTTCGAATGGCTGCCACTGCAAATTCATCGCGATGCGCCCCGATTGCAAGCGCGCCATATCGAGCAGATTCGACACCATGCGATGCATGGCGTGCGCCTGATCGCGGATCACGGCCGCTCGCTCGGCTGCTTCGGCGGGCAGACCGGCCGGCCCGTCGGCGAGCGCGTCAGCCATGCCGACCAGGCTGGTCAGCGGCGTGCGCAGATCATGGGAAATCGAAGAAAGAATCGAAGCACGCAACTTTTCCGTCTGGATCGCATGTTCGCGCGCCTTTCCCTCCTCGGTACGCGCCACCAACTGTGCCGCCTGATGGGAAGCGATCAGGCCAACGGCCAGCATCACAGCGAAGGTCACCAGATACTGGGCATCTTCGACGCCGAGCGAAAGATAAGGATGGACAAAGAAAACGTCGAACAGGGCAACGCTGAGAAAGGCCGCCAGCACCGCCGGCCCACGACCGAGTCGCACGGCAACGACAAACACCGCCAGCAGGAACAGCATGACGATATTCGCCAGATCAAGCCAGCCGCGCAGCGGCAGGGCGAGGAGGGCCATCAGCGCGCAGAGGGCGGCGGCGATGAGGTAACGGTTACGCAGGGAATTCAAAGACTAGGCGCGGCGGGAAAACGCGCAGTGTCCTACAGACAGTATAAAAACGGTGTAAACAAAAGTCGGCG
>CAZAWN010000056.1:2840-14444 GCA_964488825.1 uncultured Methyloversatilis sp.
CCAGAACGCCGGCATCAGGACGACCAGCAGGGTGAAGATCTCCAAACGCCCCAGCAGCATGGCGAAGGTGCAGATCCAGGTCTGGAAATCGTTGAGCACGGCAAACGTCGTCGACGGCCCGACCAGGTTCAGCCCCGGCCCGGTGTTGTTGAGTGTGGCAGCCACTGCCGAGAAGGCGGTGACGAAATCGAGTCCGCTGGCCGACATCAGCAACGTGAGGCTAACGAAGCTGGCGGTATACACAAAACCGAAGGCCATCACCCCGGTCAGCACGTTCAGCGGTATGACGGAGCCGCGGATGCGCACCAGCCAGATCGCGCTGGGATGCATGGCGCGCAACAGTTCGCGGTAGACCTGTTTGTAAAGAATCATGGCGCGGATGATCTTGACGCCCCCGCCGGTAGAGCCGGAACAGGCGATGAAGCTGCCGAGAAACAGCATCCAGAGCTGGGCGAAGAAGGGCCATTGGCCGTAATCGATGGTCGCCAAGCCGAGAGAGGTGGCCAACGAGATCGAATGGAATGCAACATAGCGCAGGGCAGGAAGGAACTCCTCGAAGGTCCCCAACGCCAGCAGATAAAGCGTCAACGCCAGAATGCTGGCCGCCAGAATGCCGAAAAAATAGGGCAGTTCCGGATCGTTCCGGTAGGGCGCGAAGGTGCGGTTGTGAAGAACAAGGAAATGCGTAGCGTAGTTGATGCCCGACAGCAGGGCGAAAAACATCACCGTCAGTTCGATTTCCAGGCTGGCAAAATGGCCAAGGCTGGCATCCTTGGTGGAAAACCCGCCGAGCCCCAGGGTGGTGAAGGCATGCATCAACGCATCCCAAGGTTCCATGCCGAAGCCCCACAACGCCAAGCCGCAAGCGATGGTGAGGATCAGGTATACCGTCCAGAGGCCTTTGGCCGTTTCGGCGATGCGCGGCGTCAAGCTGGCTTCCTTCATCGGGCCGGGCACTTCGGCCTTGAACATCTGCCGGCCGCCGATACCCAGCAGCGGGAGAATCGCCACCGCCAGCACGACTACGCCCATGCCGCCGATCCAGTGCATGAAGGTGCGCCAGAAATTGATCGACAACGGCAGATTGTCGAGGCCGGACAGCACCGTCGATCCTGTCGCCGTCAGCCCCGAGGTCGCCTCGAAATAAGCGTCGGTAAAAGAGATGTTCAGATGCAGCCAGAGCGGCAGGCAAGCGAACAGAGGCAACACCGTCCAAAGCAGCACGACGAGCAGGAAGCCGTCGCGCACCTTCATTTCACGTCGTTCGCGATAAAACCGGCTGAACAGGATCAAGCCGCAAGCCAGCGTCAGGGCAAAAGTTTCGTCAAAAGCCGAATGGGCGCCGTCGCCGACATACCAGGAAACCGCCATGGGCGCTGCAAGACAAAACGAGAACCCGATCAGCAGCGCGCCGAATACCCGAAGCAGCGGGAAAAAACGATGCATGGCTGTGCGTCAGAGAAACTGGAAGCCAACCTGGAACAGCTTTTCGACTTCAGCAACCTCGCGCTTGCGGACGCAAAAGACGATCACATGATCGTCGGACTCGATCACCGTGTCGTGATGCGGAATGATCACGTGTTCGACATGCGCATGGACGAGAAAGCCTCCGCGATTGACGGTTTCCGGCGTGCGACTCCGACGGACGATGGCGCCGATGTGCGCCCCTTTGATGTTGGGCAGTTCATCAATGCGCCGCCCAACCACCTTGGAAGATTTGCGGTCGCCATGCGCGATCAACTCGAGCGCCTCGGCGGCGCCGCGCCGCAGGCTATGCACCTTGACCACATCGCCGCGCCGCACATGGGTAAGCAAGGCCCCGATCGAAACCTGCGCCGGCGACAAGCCGATATCGATCGGCCCGCCTTGCACCATGTCGGCGTAGGCGCGCCGGTTGATCAGCGCCAGCACGCGCTTGCAGCCCAGCCGCTTGGCCAGCGAGGCGGCCATGATGTTGTCTTCGTCGTCATTGGTCAGGGCGAGGAACATGTCGATTTCGTCAATGTTCTCCTGCACCAGCAGATTCTCGTCGGTGGCCTCGCCATGCAGCACGAGGGTATTTTCCAGCTTGCCCGCGATGGCCTCGGCGCGTCGCCGGTCGAGTTCAATGATTTTCACCTGGTACTTCTGTTCCAGAGTTTTGGCAACACGCTGACCGATGTTGCCGCCGCCGGCAATCATCACGCGATGCACCGGCTCGCGGCTGCGTCGCAACTCCTTGAGCACCGGGCGAATATGCTTGCTGTCCGCCAGCAGGAACACCTCGTCGCCGGGTTCGATGACGGTGTGGCCATCCGGATCGAGCGGCTGGTGTTCACGAAAGATCGCCGCGATACGCGCATCCACGCCCGACGGCAGATGTTCGCGCATGGTGCGAATCGGCTTGCCGACTAGCAGTCCGCCCTGCTTCGCGCGCACCCCGACCAGCGTCACCTTGCCGCCGGCGAATTCGAGCACCTGCAAGGCTTCGGGAAATTCGATCAGCTTGGCAATGTAGTCGGTAATGTCCTGCTCTGGGCAAATCGCGTAGTCGACCGCAAAATTCTCGTTGGTCAGCAGTTGCGGGTCGAGCAGGTCGGGAGTCCGCAGCCGGGCAATTCGCGTGCTGACGTTGAACAGGCTGCGACCAATCTTGCACGCCACCAGATTGGTCTGATCGGACTGAGTGACCGCCACCAGCATGTCGGTATCTTCAATACCGGCTTCGCGCAGCACATTCGGGTAGGCGGCATTCCCCGTCACGGTGCGCACGTCAAGGCGGTCGGCCAGCGCCGCCAGGGAATCGCGATCCTGGTCGATGACGGTAATGTCGTTGGCTTCCGACGACAAGGCTTCGGCAACGCTAGCGCCCACCTGTCCGGCGCCGAGAATGAGGATTTTCACTCTTCTTCGCCTTTCGAAGCATTGCGCAAGCCGAGATCCTTGAGCTTGCGATAAAGATGGGTGCGCTCAAGGCCGGTTTTCTCCGCCAAGCGCGTCATGCTGCCGCCTTCGAGGCGCAAGTGATACTCGAAATACAGTCGCTCGAACATCTCGCGCGCCTCACGCAGAGGCAGCACCAGCATTTCAGGCAACAGGCCGGAGGGAATCTCGTCCAGCGCGGAGGCACCGGGCGCTAGAAGATGATGCACATCCTCGGGGCCGATTTCTTCGCCCAGCGCCGCCAGCGCCAACGATTTGACGACGCTCCTGAGCTGGGCGCAGCCTTCCGGCCAGGGGTGCTGGCGCAAGGCATTCTGCGCTGCAATCGACAATACCCGACGCGGCGCTTCGCCAGCTTCGACCAACTGGGTCAGGAGATGCGCAGCAAGATCGGGTATATCGTCCTTGAGTTCCGCCATCGACGGCAAACCGATGCTGATGTCGAACAAACGGTCGAGCACCGATTCGTCCCAGCCCTGTGCGGCGAGTACTGCGGCATCGTGCATCGTCGCGGCGATCAGGCGCAGGTTGTGCCGCTCCAGACGCTCCAGCGCAAACGCAAGATTCTTCTGCTGCAGGCGCGATAGTTTGCCCAATTCGCCGCAGTACAAAGCTCCGCCGCTCGCCTGGGCAAGCGCTTCGAGCGACAGCGGCTGCGAATCGTGACCCAGATCGATCCACGGCTTGCCGGCGGGCTGCAGGGTGCGCGCGGCAATCTCGACGATCGATGCCGCCGGTGCGCGCAACAGTACGGCACGGCTGCGCGCCGCCACCTGTTCGAGCCGCCGCCGCAAGTCCTTCAGCGTCGCCGAACGGGAGAAGGCGGCCAGCGACAGCACAACGCCGGTCTTGGGCACGCGCTCAAGACCCTGCTTGACGGCCGCGAGGAGCTTCTGCATGCCGATCGGCTTCTCGAGAAACCCTGCCGCGCCGATGCGCGTCGCCTCGACGGCGGTATCAATGGTGGCATGGCCGGACATCATGACAACCGGCATGTTGAGCTGGCCATTGGCCGCCCATTCCTTGAGCAGCGTCACGCCGTCGGTATCGGGCATCCAGATATCAAGCAGCACCAGATCGGGACGTTGGCGCTCGCGCCAACTGCGCGCCGCTGAGGCATTCTCCGCAGTAGCCACATCGTGGCCCTCGTCAATCAGGATTTCGGAGAGCAATTCGCGGATGCCGACCTCGTCATCGACAATCAGGATCTGCGCCATACCATCAGAACCCGTAGCAGAACAAGTAGTAAGGGAAATCGCGCCGGGCTTGGGTCGGGCTCATTGATTCTCTACCGCCAAGCCTTGCACCCAGGCAATCGCCTCGACCAGGGTGCGGTTCAGCTCATCGGGACCGATGCAATAACCCAGGCGGCCCAAGGCATTGATTACGGCAGGCTGATCGTGGTTGTCGTAGCTCTCGGTCAGATCAAGCAGAACGCCGATTTCTCCGGTATGTTCGAGCAAGGCCTGTTGCACCTTGGGCGCCACTTCGATTTGCCCGAGAATGTTTGCCATCGATACACCGACAGCAATCGGCACGAGCGACATCAAACCCGCCAGGAAAGCCATGTCAGGGAAGGTCGACTGCTGCGGAAAACACAAGCGTGCCAGACGCTCCATGAAATACCCCTTCAGAGCCGCCAGTTGCATCAAGGGATTGCGCTCGATATCGTCGGCAGACGGGGAGCGACTGAACATCAGCAATTGCACCCAGCGCGACAAGGCGCGTCGTCCGATCAGGTTGATGGCCTGACGCACCGAGGAGATGCGCACCCGGACGCCAATGCTGGCCGAATTGGTCAGACGCAGCAACTTGAAAGTGAGTACCGGCTCACCCTTGAAGATCCGTTCGATTTCCGGCAGATCGGCATCGCGATTCAGCAGGTTGAGGATGCGCACCAAAGCATGAAATGATGGATCGAGGGTTTTGCCATGCGCCGTCACCGGCTCGGCGAAGTAATGCCCCTGAAAGAACGGGAAACCCAGTTTGAGGGCGCGCTCGTGATCGGCATGCGTATCAACGTGGCCGGCAATGGCAGGAATATGCTTTTGCTCGGCCTTACGCAGGAATTCACGTAAAAAGGCGTCTTCCAGCGCATGGATATCGGCATTCACGTAGGAGCCGAGATCGAGCAGACTTTCTTCGTCGGCGGAGAGTTCCGTGGGTTTGTCGATGTCCACACAGATTTCGAAGCCGGCCTGGCCCAGCGCACGCACACCCTCGACGAGGCCGGGCACTTTGGCCTTCTCCACCCCCATGGAGAACACTAAATGCCCTGCCGGAAGAAGTGCATCCGCCGGATCGAATAACAGCCGGCCATCGGCTGCCACGAAACCCTTCAGGTTGGCAAAGGTCTCTGCCAGCCGCAATTCGTCAAGCCGTTTGCGTATCGTCGCTACATCGACTTCGGCATCGTCCTCACCACTCGCGACAGCCTGGTGGGTATAAGCCAGCCGGTAGCCAAAAAGCTTCTCGTGGACGTCCAGTATCGGCTGGCGCCCCAACAAGGGCTGATTGGGATTTACATCACTATTCGTCATGGCTATCGTATCTTAGCCCAGAGGAAAAGAAAACGGCCACCTTTTGAGTGACCGTGAAAGAGAATCCCCGCAAGTGCCGTTTGGCCGGCATCCTGAACCTGGGTTCAGAATGGTCGCGTTCCTGCCGCTTCAGGTGCGCCCGCATCAGTACGAGACCAAAGGGGCGCTCACAACAGCGGCGTCTATGGGCGGCAACCGATGCCAATTCAGCATTGGTTCAAGGAATATATGACCTTGGCGAACACCGCAGGGAGAAACCGTCCGACACTCGACCGGAAAGCTCATCCGCATGAGCTACAACAACTTTCCTTGCGGGGAGAGCACTTCATCCAGCCGAGCTTCGATGGCTTTGATTCTACGCTGCGACTCATCCGCGTCAACGGCTTGATCAACGACCTGCGGCGTGGCATCCTTCTGGGCTGCATTGAGCTCGTGGGCGAGATTCAAGGCCGTCATGACGGCCAGTCGCTCGCCCAGACTCTTGGTTGCCTTGGCGATTTCTCCCATGCGCGCATCGAGCAATTCGGCCGCCGCCTGTAACGAGGCGACCTCGGCGGCGGCACAGGCGACGCGATATTCGCGCCCCTGAATCTTGATATCCAGTGTGGTTGTCATGCCGCCTCCACAGGGTTGCCCAAAGAAGGCGGGGTTCCCCTTGTAGAAGGTAGCGGACCTGATTTGCGGGCGTGGGGAGTCATTCTTCTGCGGGCAGCTTGTCCATGATTCCTTCGAGGCGTTGACGAGCGGTGGTCATGCGTTCCGCCAGCGCCTGCTTTTCGCTTTCAAGCGCATCGACGCGATCCTGCAACCGATGATTCTCGGCGCGCAACTCCTGACAGAGTGCAACAACAAGCTCGACTTTCTGTTCGAGACTGGCAAGGGGGGCGTTCATGGCCGCGAAGTTTGTTGTAAAAACGGTTTTCCGTCAAGCAGTTCGCATCGTTTTTGAAGGCGTTGCCGCAATACTCTCAAGTCCTCTGTCCGATCCTCGACAAAGCAGCAGAGTCAGTCCTTGTTCATTCAACAACTGCCGCCTTGCGCGGTTTGCGCGCCCCGCGCGGCTGGCGCCCCGGCTTATTTGCCGGCGCAACGACTGCAAGCGTTTCCGCCGCCGAGGGGACCGGAACGACAGTCTCCGGCTGCGGCGCGGGCTCGGATGGAACGGCGGTGACCAATTCGACCGCCTTTGGCTTGCGTCCCCGCGCGCGCCGTTTGGCAGGAGCGGCGACATCCGCTGCGGGAACTTCGGGAAAAGTCGGCGCTGGCGTGACGGCATCAACCGGGGAGACTTCGCTTTCCGCCTCGACGGGCGCCAGGGCTGGCAGAACCTGGGGTACCTCCGTCATGACTGGCGGCGAACCGGCGGTGCGCCGCTTGGCATAGGCATTGTTGTTATCGCGGCCGAATTCCAGCAGGCCGCGCTTGTGCGCCTCTTCAAGCAGGGCGCCGAAGGTTTTGAAGCCGTGATAGTTTTCGTTGAAGCCGGGATGGCGCCGTTTGAGCGCTTCCTTGACCACCGAGGCCCAGACTTTCTCGTCGTCGGCACGGTCTTCCAGCAGGGCTTCGAGGGTAGCGGCGGCCATTTCCAGACCCTTGGCGCGGCGCGCTTCCATTTCCTGCGGTTCGACGGGTTTGCGGGACTGTTTATCCTCGCGCTGACGCTTGCGCATCAGGTCGTCGATGTAGATGAATTCGTCGCAGTTGGCGATCAGCAGGTCGGAAGTCGACTGCTTGACGCCGATACCGATGACGCGCTTGGCGTTTTCACGCAGTTTGGAAACCAGCGGCGAGAAATCGGAATCGCCGCTGATGATCACGAAGGTATCGACGTGCGACTTGGTGTAGCACAGGTCAAGCGCATCGACGACCATGCGGATATCCGCCGAATTTTTGCCCGACTGGCGCACATGGGGTATTTCGATCAACTCGAAATTCGCTTCGTGCATCACCGCCTTGAAACTCTTGTAACGATCCCAGTCGCAATAGGCTTTCTTGACGACGATGCTGCCCTTGAGCAACAGGCGTTCGAGCACCGGCTTGATGTCGAATTTCTCGTACTGCGCGTCGCGCACGCCGAGGGCGATGTTTTCGAAGTCGCAGAACAGGGCCATGCTGACGTCGGCGGCGGATTTGGTCATCGGTGATTCCATTCAATGGGTTTGCAGGTGATCGGCGCCAGTAAAAGACCAGGTGCGGGTGATTTCGATAATATCCGTATCGTGGCGGATGCTGGCGGGGAAAGCGGCATACGGCCCGGCCATCCGGACGATGCGCTGGGCCGATTCGTCGAGCAGCTTGTGGCCGGAACTGCGGTTGAGCTCGACGCGTTCGATCTCGCCATTCTTCTTGATCGCCACGGTCATGATCAGGCTGCCGTATAACCGGCCCTTGGCGGCCTGCGGGTAATTCAGATTGCCGATGCGTTCGACCTTCTGGCGCCAATCCTCGACATACTGGGCGAAGCGGTATTCCTCGACGCGCGTGCCGAGAAACTTGCGCTTCGGCCGCTGGTTGTACTCCTCGATATCCATGGCGATCTCGGCTTCCATCCGCGCCAAGGCGCGCGCGCTGGCGGCCAGATCGCGCCCCGATAACTGGGGAACCACGGTCGGAACAGGCTGCTCGGCAGTGGCAGCCACGCTCGTGCGCGCCCCCGGCCGCGTCATCATTTCGCGCTGCTGCTGTTCGAGCTGGGCAACGCGTTGTTGCGCGGCGAGAAGATCGTTGCCCGGCTGAGTGTCGGGCAAGGTTGGCAGCGGCGTCTTGGCGCGCACGGCTTTTTCGGTATTGCCGCCGGCATCGAGGCTGGCCTGCGCCTTCGCTTGCGCCTTGGTCGGTTTTGTCGCGTGCTTGCTATTGACGAGAATGACGTCGAGCGCCTGTTCGCGCGCACGATCGAGCACGTTCGGCAACTTGAACTGGATCGACAGCAACAGGGCGTGCAGAAACAGCGAAAACGCCAGCGCCAGCGTCAAATGGCGCTGCGGTGGAGCGAGGGAAAGCAGCCAGTTCGGGGCGGCAGGCATCGGGGAATTCTACCCCTCGCCTCCTTCTTCGCCCGTCGCGTCAATCCCTTCATCTGACGCTTCTTCCGCCGGTATTTCAACCATTTCCACAAAACCAAACTGCGCCTCGGCGGCCAGTAGGTCGATCGCGCCAACGCCCAGCCGCACACGTGCACCGCGCGTCAGGGTCGGCATGCCGTTCGCCTTGACAACCAGCGGCAGGGCGTCGCATCGCACGATGTTGTCCTTGAGTACTTGCGCCGTGATCGCGCTCACGCCCTCCTGCGCCAGCCAGCGCAGACACCAGTAACGTTCCATCTCGCGCTGGAACTCGGCATAGCTGGCGTAAGTCAGCTCGAAATCGCGCAGCGCCGCCATCAAGTCGGCCGACTTCGGCGGATAGGGCGGCTTTTCCTCGCACAGCAAAGCGATTAACTGCCACTGGTTGGCGAGGTCGGCAAAGCGCCGCAAAGGCGAGGTAGACCAGGCGTAGCAGTCGACGCCGAGACCTTCGTGCGGGGTGGCGACGGTGGTCATGCGCGCCTTGCCGGCCGTCTGCGCCCGATACATGCCCGGTATCTTGGCATCCCTCAACAGCGCACCCCAGGTGCTGTTGGCGACGATCATCAGTTCGGCGACCAGCGTATCGAGCGGGCTGCCACGCGGCCTTTCCTCGATGGCAATGCGCCCCCGGCCCTGTGCGGTGTCGGACTCCCAATCGACGCGGAAGTTGTAGTCCTTGCGGTTCTGCTGATCCGCCTTGCCGCGTCCCGCTTCCAGCACGGTGGCCAGCTCCCACAGGCGCTTGAGTTCGTCACGGAACGGAAACTCGGCCAGTCCGCTGGCCAGCGTCTCGGCATTGAAGACCGGTTCGATATCGTGATGGCGCAGGTTGGCGACGACCGGTATGCTTTCGATGCGCGTCTCGTGTTGCAGCACGCGCAGGTCAGCCGCCACGTTGAGGTAAAGCGACAGCGCCGGCACGGTCTGGCCGGCCGCCAGCGTGTGGCTGTCGATCACCGCCTCGGGCAGCATGGTGATCTTGCGCCCCGGCATATACACGGTCGACAGGCGCGCACGCGCGATGCGACCGAGGTCCGAGTCCGGCCCGAAACCGAGTCCGGGCGCGGCGATATGGATGCCTACGCGCATTCCGCCATCGGCCTGCAGCTGCACCGAAAATGCATCGTCGATCTCGGTGGTATGCGCATCATCGATGGAAAACGCCTGCACCTGCGCCACCGGCAGCTCGGCAGGATCGACGGCATCGGCATAGGCAGGGAAGTCGGTTCCTGCCCGGAAGTGCTCGAACAGGAAACGCCCAAGATGGAAATCGTGCGTATCGACCAGCGCCCCGCAGCGGAGCAACAGTCGCTCGGCGCTTTCGCCCGTGGCGGCGCAGGCGGCTTCCAACGCTTTGGTTTCCGGTTTGTTGCGGTCGGGCTTGTAGAGCAGTTCGGCGAGCAGCGACTGGCATTCGACGGGCAGTTGCCCGTCCTTGAGTTCGCCTGCCATGCGTTCAACGGCCAGCGCCTGCTGGCGCTTTTTCTCCAGACCAGCCAGCGCGGCTTGCAAAATCTCCGGCGGCGCTTTGCGAAAGCGTCCTTTGCCTTTTCGGTGGAAATACATCGGCGCGGCATGCAGGCGCAGCAAGACGGCGGTCGCCTCGACCGCCGTCGGCTTGTGCCCGGCATATTCGGCGGCCAGTTCCTCGAAGCCGAACTCCGCTTCAGAGCACACTTCCCACAGGAATTCGGTGTCGAAGCCCCCTGCCTCGGCCTCGGCCAAGGCCAACAACTCGCCTGCCGCGGGAGCGGCAAAGCGCAGCAACACATTGGCAGCCTTCAATTTGACGCGCTTGCCGCTGGCGGTATCCACCTGCAAGGAGCTGTCGTTGTCGGCGACGATGGCGCCGGTCTTGAAGACGCCATCCTCTTCGAAGAGAACGTTCATGGGGAGTTTCGATGGATAGGGCCGCCGATTATAGCGAGCCGGTTTTCGGTACCGTTGTATTGATGCAGCGTTTTGTACCGGAACGAATTGCCGAGCGAATGTTTCTCATCCGGTGCTGCACCACACAAAATAGAATTAGTGTTTTGCAGGTTCCGTCGCTTCTCTCGGCGGCTTGCTTGGCCGCCACTTAACCATCTCACGAAGAAATATATGAACCAGAAACTGATTTCAGCAGCAGCACTGTGTGCTGTCATGGGTACCGCGCATGCCGGACTCGACTTTTATGGCTTGGTTGATCTGAGCTACGGCAAGAACGAGAACGTCAATAACCAAGGAGCTCGCTTCCACTCGGGCGGCGACGACGGCGGTGGCGGCGGCGGAAATCAAGGAAATTCCACCACCCGTATCGGCCTGAAGGGCGGCATGGACATCGGCAATGGTCTGCAAGCCAACTTCAAGCTCGAAACTGCCGAGATTGACCGCAACCTGAAAGTGGGAAAGAACTCTAAGACTTTCTTCGCGCGTCAGGCTTGGGCCGGTCTTTCGGGCGGTTTCGGCGAGGTGCGCTTCGGCCGGCAGGATTCGGTTCCATTCCAGATCATGGCCGGTTACGACTTCAATGGCGCCGCCAATGCGGCGTCGGCACTGGGATGGTCAGGTGTCGCCCCCTGGGGTACGGGCCGTCAGACGCGATCCCTTCAGTACATCTCCCCGAACATGGGCGGCTTCACCGCGCAACTCGGCTATGCCGGCAAGGAAGATGGCGTTGATAACGCCAAGGTAGCCGCATCGGCCGGCTTGACCTATGCCGCGGGCCCGTTCTTGATGAGCGTAGCGGTGGAAGGGAAACGCACCAAGGAAACCGAAAGCTTCGCCGGTATAGCGGGAAGTTACGACTTTGGCGTCGTCAAGGTCATGGCTGGTTATGCCGACGGTGTTTTCGGTACGGGCATGAATTTGAGAGGTCCCAGCGTCGGCTTTGTTGCTCCGGTGGCCGGCTTCAACATCGGGATGCACTATGGAAAGAATACCAAAACCAAGGACGATGCGACCGAGTTCTTCATCAACCGCGAAATATTCAAGAACACCTTCGCCTATCTGGATTATGGCAATACTGACTACAACGTTGGGCCATCCAAAAAAGCTTATGCCTTGGGCGTGATCTACGTCTTCGAACTGCCCAT
>CAZAWN010000057.1:0-3221 GCA_964488825.1 uncultured Methyloversatilis sp.
TTCAATCCGATTGGCAATCTGCGGATCGATCACGCCACCCGTTACTACGCCGAGCGTGCCGGTCAGCACCTCGACAAGCATATTATCGAGGGCTTCGAGCTGAAAGATATCCTGGCCAAGCAGGATGATTTTCTCGAATACCTCTGGCTGCACGCCATGCTGGCCGCCGGCACGACAGGTGCGCAGGGAGTGGCGCCCAAGTTCCAGCTGACCGAAGGCATGACGGGACGTTGGCATGCCGACGCTGCATTGGAGGATGATCAGGCCGTGCGCCATTGGCTCGTCAAGATGCCGCGTGGTGCAAACCAAGCTCATGAGACTGTCCTGCGTAACGAGTACGCCTACATTGAGGTAGCGCGTTCGTGCGGTTTACGCGCCATGGAACCCGCGATGATCCATGGCCGGATGCTGTTCCTGCCACGGTTTGATCGCATCGTCGAAAAAGGCAGAGTCCACCGCTTGCATCAGGAGAGCCTGGCCGCCCTGGCTGGAATCGCCAGTTTTGGCCTGAATGCCAACCAGTTTGCTTTGGCGGATGCCATTGCCCGCCACGCGACACATCGTGCGGTTGAGTTGGCCGAGTTCATCAAGCGCGACATCCTGAACCTGGCGCTCGGCAACACCGACAACCACGCCCGGAATACGGCGATGCAGCGCACGCCCATCGGAGAGGTCCGCCTGGCGCCGGTATTCGACATGGCACCCATGTATCTGGATCCCGAGGTCATCATCCGTGGTTGTCGCTGGCGAAAGCGCAATGATCATGGTGCCACGGAGGGGGGCGAGGTGCAGGAACTCGATGCAATCATCGAAGGGCTTTCGGTGACCGACAATGAACGGCAGGAAATTAGGTGCGCGCTTATCGGGATGACCCCTTGCCTCGAAGGTCTGGAGGAAATCATGCGCGAGAGCGGCGTGGATCCGGTCGTTATCGAAGCCAGAAAGCCTTACATTGACCACCAGATCCAACGCATCGCTCAACTCGGCAAGGCAGATAGCTAAACATGGCCGATAAACGCTTCAAACGCACTGACACGGAAGAGGAGATGATTCTCCGCCGCGAATTCATGACATCCCTCCCCTCCACATCCTTGGAGCTGGGAGAGCTGGTGCGGTCGCTCAGAAGGTTCTCCCGACTGACGCAATCCGAGTTCGCCGCCCGCGTCGGCGTCGCGATCAACATCCTGAAGGAGATTGAGCGGGGGCGGGGCAACCCAACGATCGAGACGATGAACAAGATCGGAAAGCCTTTTGGCCTGCAAGTTTCGCTGGTACGTACAGAATGCTGATCGTCAAGCGTTGATGCCCTTCTGCCACAGTACGTCGCCGCACCCGGCGTGCTTGTTGAGCCAGCGCGGGAGCACGAAGAGCAAGTCGGAAAGACGGTTCAGATACTGGCGTGCCGGGTTGGAGACGGCTTCGCCGTGGTTACCATTGGCAAGCGCGACGACGCTGCGCTCCGCGCGCCGGCACACCGTCCGGGCGTGATGCGCCAGCGCAGCGGCGCGCGTGCCGCCGGGCAGGATGAATTCCTTCAGTGGTTCCAGTTCGCCGTTGTAACGGTCAATGGCGGTTTCCAGCCGGCCCGGCTGGGTGTCCTTGAGAAACGCGCCGCCCGGCACGGAAAGTTCGCCGCCAAGATCGAAAAGATCGTGCTGCACGCCGGTGAGCAGCACGCGCACTTCCTCGGGCAAATCCTCGCAGAGCAGCAGGCCAAGCACGGCATTCAGTTCGTCGACATCGCCCAGCGCGGCGACGCGCGGCGCGTCTTTGCCGACGCGTGACCCGTCGCCCAGGCCGGTAGTCCCGGCATCGCCGGTGCGGGTGTAGATTTTCGAGAGTCGGTAGCCCATGGTTACGCTTCGCTTCTTTAGGAAAACCTCAGTCTAGCCTAGCGGGCGCTGCTCTCGGCCTCTTCCGCCAACAGCATCAGCCGGGCGATTTCGGCGGTGGAGTGGACTTGTAGTTTCTCCATGCTGTTGTGGCGATGCACTTGCACCGTCTTGTCGCTGATGTCGAGCTTGCGCGCGATGGTCTTGTTGCAGTCCCCGGCCGCCAGGCAGGCGGCCACCTCGCGCTCACGCGCGGTCAAGACGGCCAGCCTGGCGCGCGCGGCTTCCTTGTGCTGCCAGTCGAGGCTTTCCTTGATGCTTTGCCTGACGGCGCGCCCTACCGCGTCGAGCAGGATGTGATCCTTGCAGGGCTTCTCGAGAAAATCCAGTGCGCCACGCTTCATGGCCTGCACTGCCATCGGCAGGTCGCCATGCGCCGAAAGAAACAGGATGGGCAGGCGAAACGCGCGATCCTTGAGCATCTGCTGGACTTCCATACCGCCCATCAGGGGCATCATGACATCGAGCAGCAGGCAACCCGGCGCATGGCCGTCGTAACTGTCGAGAAACTCGCGTCCACTGGCATAGGTGCGCGTCTGCCAGCCGACCGAGTCGAGCAGATAGGCGAGCGAGCGGCGCATTGCGTCGTCATCGTCGACGATATAGACGAGGGCATCGTGTTCATGCATTGGCATGTTCCTCCGGGAGGGAAAAGCAGGCGCAAACGCCGTCAATTTCCTGTTGCAGGGCCAGTGTGCCGCCATGCGCGTCGATGATCCACTTGCTCAGGGTCAGTCCCAGACCGAGTCCATCCTTTTTGGTGGTGAAGAAGGGTTCGAACAGGTGGGAAAGCTGCTCTTCGCTGAGCTTGCCACCTTGATTACGCACGGCAACGGAATAACCCGGCCTGGCGTGTTCGATGCGGACCGTGATGGGGGTCGTCTTGCTTCTGCCTTGGGCGTCGAGGGCGTTCTTGAGCAGATTAAAGGTTACCTGCTGGAGTTGCAGTGGATCGGCGTTGACGCGGCTGACTGACTGGCAGGGTGTGTCCAGCCACTGGATGTTGGCCTCCGGGTAGGCGACTTCGAAGAGTTCGACGGCATCACGGATGACCTCGCTGAGGATGACAGGACGCATCGCGCCACCGTCCTTGCGGGCAAAGTTGCGGATGCGCTCGATAGTGGCGTCAGCGCGCTGGCTTTGCTGGGCGATCTCGTTGCAGCCATCGCGCAGCGGTTCAGGATCGAGACGGCCCGCCTCGATGCGTCGGTCGATGCCGCGCGCGAAATTGGCGATAGCTGCCAGCGGTTGCTTCAGTTCGTGGGCGATCGCACCCGCCATGCCGCCGAGAACCGCAAGGCGTCCGGCATGATCGAGCGCCTGTTGGCG
>CAZAWN010000057.1:3321-11771 GCA_964488825.1 uncultured Methyloversatilis sp.
CAGGCAGGTTTTGACGATCCCCGCATCGGCCTTGCCGTCGCGCACGGCCAAGGCGATGGACTGGATCGGGAATCCCGCGTATTCGATGCGTCCGAGATCTTTCTCGGGGTCGACGCCGGCCTGCACTAGTTCCCGCACTGCGATCTGGTAGCAGCAGAAGGCTTCCTGGCTGGCGGCCAGCAGATGTTTGCCTTTCAGGTCGGTCAGTGCGCTCAGTCCGGAATCCGCTCGCACCACGATGGCCGATCCGACAGCCTGGCTCGGGGAGAGCGCCAGCGGCGAGTCGAGAGTTAACAGTCGCGATACTCCGTCTGAAAACTCGAGTTCGCCGTAATTGCCTGCATTGGTGATAAGAAAATCGACGCTTTCTGCGCGAACCGCGAGGCGCAGTTCTGGATGGTCGAGTGCGACGACGACGAAGCGACGCTCGGGAATGGCGCGGTTCAGCCAGTCCAGGACATATTGCCATTCCGTTTCGGCGGCTTCGGCGCCCTTGTCGGCGAGCACCGCAACGCGAACCTGCGGAAGCGTATGGGCGCGCAACCCGCCGACCAGTAACAAACAGCACAAGAGCACAAAAATGGTTTTTTGTAAATTGGTCATTTCGTGTAAGCAGATAAGCTAATTACCAATAGCCCACATTATCTGCTTCCTCATAAACTCGCCAGCTGCGGCAATCCGTACCAAGCGTACCCAGTCATTCAGTGTATCGATTCTAGTAGCTTGCGCATGGGGGTCGCAGAATTGACTCCATTCAAACGATGAGGAGACGTAACGCATGAGCGAACAATCTACGCATGACGCCTATGAGTCCAAGGCTAAATCAACCTTCTCTGCCGAGCGCAAAGAGGATTATTTCGTGCTGGCTGTGGCGGCCATTACGGTCGCGCTGGTACTGAGCGGGGTCATCGGCCCCGGCTTCTTCAAGTCCCTGTTCTTTTAATTCGGGAGAGAAAACATGAGCGGTGGTGGAATTGGTGTCGAGTTCAGTCTGAAAAATCTCCCCAAGATGTTGCCGGGCCTGATTCTGTGCGCGGTCTTAGGTTGGCTTGCCCTGCAGTGGGATGCCACGATGAGCAAGTGGAACAACCATTTCAAGGAGGCCGAGAAAGTTCTCAAGGCAGTCAATGAAGGCAAGGCTCCCGCGGATTACGCTGCGTACAAGCAAAAGATTGCTGACAGCGTTGCCAAGAAGAACGAGGAATTCAAGGCTGCACAGGAGGCCTTCAAGGCAGCTCAGGCCGCCGGCGACAAATCCGTGAAAGAGCCCAAGAAACCCTCCAGGGCAACAACTCTTGCCGAAGGCGAGTTCAATAGCGTCGCCCAAACCAAGGCGATCCCCGGGAATCTCACGTTCGGCAACATGATGATTTCCTTCCAGTTGACCTATGTGGCCATGCTGTTGCTGGTCGGCATGCTGATCCGCAATACGGTCGGCATACCCGAGGTCTTCAAGGCTGGCACGGTTGCCGCGCGCCCGCTGATCAAGCCGGGCATCATCATCCTTGGTGCCTACTACATGTGGTCCGATGTGCTGAAGGTCGGCTTCTTCGGCCTAGCACTGGTCATCGCCTTCGTCATGGGTACGCAAGTCCTGATTTCCTTCTGGGCGCGGCGCGCCAAGGTGGATTCCGGACTTGCCTGCGTGATGGGTGCCGGCGTCGGCGTCTGCGGCGTTTCGGCTGCCGTGGCGGTCGCCCCTGTGGTGAACGCCAAGCCGCGTGACTTCTTCTACGCGATCGGCACCATCCTGCTGTTCGGTACGGTTGGCCTGTTTACCTTCCCCTATATCGGTCAGGCGCTCGGCATGAGCCAGCCGGTATTCGGCGCCTGGGTGGGCACGGCGATCCTCAACACTGCCCAACTCGTCGCGGCGGCATCCTGGTACGGCCACGAGTCGTTGTTGACGGCCAACGTGATCAACATCGTGCGTGTCGGCTTCATCCCGTTGATCGTACTGTGGGCGATCTACTTCTACGTCGTCAAGCCGGCGGTCGATGCCGGCCACGAAGGTCAGAAAATCAACGTCTGGGAAGTTGTTACCAGCAAGTTTCCGATTTTCGTGTTCGGTTTCTTCATCATGGTGACTATGAACGAGATGGGTTTCTTCAAGCCAGAGCATCGCAGCATCCTCGCGGCTGACCTGCTGAAACTCTTCTTCGCCATTGGTTTCGCTGGTGTTGGTCTCAACATCGCTTTTGATGACCTCAAGAAAGCCGGCGGCACCGCTTTCTTCATTGGTGTGGTTTCCGGGACGTTGAAGGCTGTACTGGCTGCTCTTGCCGTCATGGCGATCGGCGCCGATGCTTTCAAGGTCAAAGGTTGATCGTTTAGCCCGACAAACCGGGGGGCGCCCAAGGGCGCCCCCTCTGTTCGTCCATGACCTATTCCCGCATCCTCCTTTGCCTTGATGGCGAACCGCACAGCGCAGCGGCCTGCGCGCAGGCGCTTAACCTGGCGCGCGGCGGCGCAGCGCTCGACGCGCTGTATGTCGTCGATCCCTACCTGAAGAAATTCACTACCGAGATTTACGCGGCCAACCGCGACGAATGTCGCGCCCATCTCGACCGCAGTCTGGCGGCTGAAGGCGAGGCGGCACTCGACGCTTTCATCGTGCAAGCGCAAGCCGTCGGTATTTCCGTCGGACGACTCCTGCAATACGGTGAGCCCGAGGAAGCCATCCCGCAACTCGCCGCCGCCGGCGCTTACGATCTCGTCGTGCTAGGCGGCAAGCGCTTCAGCGGCCGCTACCAGCGCTGGACTTCGCGCGATCTGCCCGGACGGCTCGACGGCAAGTTTTCCGTGCCGGTGCTGCTCTGCCGTGTCTGAGCACTGCTTCGAACGTAGCGCCGGCGTGGCTGCTCCCGCCGAATGCGTCCGACGTTTTTTCGCCGACGGCGATGCCTTGTTCCGCCTCAATCCCGAATGGGAAGTGCTGGCCTGCGAAGCAGGCAACCTTAAGGTGCGCTACGAGCGTAGCGAGGTCGAGGCGGCTTACTGCCGTCACGCCAGCGCCGAGTTTGTGGCGGGGGAGGGCATCCTCGTCCTGGACGGCACGCCGGCGCGCGAAATACGCATTGCGCTGGCGGAAATCGATGTCGGCCATACGCGCATCGACTGGTGCGAGAATTTCGATGCACCCGTCGAAGATGCCCGCCGCGCCGAGCTGAATCTCTGGTTCGACGCCGCCTTGGGCTACCTGTCCATCGCCGCGCGGCGGGATCGTCGCGGTCGGGCCATGCGCTGGTTGCTCGACCGCATCTGGCTCAAGATGAGTCCGACGGGGCGGCGTGTCGGCCTGCTGATCGTCGGCATGGAAGCGCTGGCGCTGTTGCTGTTTGTCGCCGTGCTGATCGTTTATCGACTGCTCGGATAAACAACTGCCGTCCCGCCAGCGCCGAGTTTCAGTCCTGCTTCTGCACCGCTGCAATCAAGTCGTCCGGTTCTGGAGGGCGCTTGACCACCAGCACCGCACAGCCCAGTCCGCCAGCGACCCGGTCGGTGATCTGGCCGGCCAATTTCCTCGACAAGCCCTTGCGTTGATCGTTGCCAATCACCACCAGATCCGCGCCGATTTCGCGCGCCGTTTCGATGATGGCTTCGGCCGGCGGACGGGCGACGATGCGCGCCTCGCAGACGATGCCTTCCACGCGCAATAAACCGATCTTCTCGGCGACATCCTCCTCGGCCTTGATGCGTTCCGCTTCGGTCGATGCGGCGGAGAGCACGGTGACCGGCAGCTTGGCGGCCTTGGCGATCTGGGCCGTGACTTCGGCAATGGTGGCGCTGATCGGCCAGCCGTCGGTCGCCATCAGGATGCGTTGTTGGAAGGGCTGAGCCTGCCAGTTGGCGATCAATACATGGCAAGGCGACTGCAGAATGATCTGCTGGGCGATATCGCCGACGAGTTGTTCCTTCACGCCGCCGCGCGGGGGGCGGCGGCCGATGACGAGAATATTGCTGTCCGCTGCCTTCGCGGCGGCCACCACTTCGGCGGCCGGCTGTTTGCCGTAGCGCACAATGGTCTCGCAGGCGACGCCGGCGGTATTCGCCTTGCGCTCGGTCTGGGCGAGGCGGACGCGGGCGATCTCGTCGTCGGCTGGCGATTCGACCATGGTTGTCAAGTCGAGTGTGACGCCGAAATGGTTGGCCAGTTGAATGGCGATTTCTTCGGGCGCGCGGCTGAATTCGCTGCCGTCCGTCGCCAGCAGCAGGCGTTGGCGGCGGAAACCATCGGGCAGCACACCGGCGTGGCACTCGTTGAAAATTCGCGTTTTACAGGTGCGGCAGACATCGGGGTTCAAGGTCCAGTAGAGCGCCTTGGTGACGTTGGTCATCACCGGGAAGAAAGCGCCTTCGCCGATATCGTGGTCATAACCGCCCTGGCGCAGCAAGCCCGTATTCGTCTGGTTGAGCCGATAAAAATATAGCCCTCCCCCCAGTCGCCTCCGTCGCCGCGCTTCCTGGGCCAGCACTTCGGCGCCGGCGATGTCGATGTAACTGAGCCCGGAACAGGTCAGCAGTACCGATTTCTGCTGCGGGTTGTCCTCGTCGATCTGCTGCAAGGCGGCCTGAACATAACTGGCCGCGCCGAAATAGACCGAGCCGGTGACGCGCACGATGCGCAGTTGCGGGCATTCCGGCCGACCCTTGGCACGCACGAAATGGTAAGCGCCTTCTTCCGGTGCGGGAACAACCGGCACCAGCTCCGGCTTCGAGGTGCGGTAGAGGAACATCAGCAGCGAGAGAAAGACGCCGAGGAAGATGCCGGCTTCGAGATTGACCAGCGTTCCGCCGAAGGTGGCGGCGAGAATCGCCGTTTCCGCCTTGCTGGTGTGCCAGATATGCGCGATGTGCTTGAAGTCGATCAGGCCCCAGGCCACCAGGAACAGGATGCCCGCCATGGCTGCATTCGGCAGGTAGGCGGCGAGCGGCGCGACGGCCAGCAGCACCAGCACCAGAAATACCGAGGCGAATACCGTGGCGAGCGGCGTCCGCGCGCCGGCTTCGTAATTGACCCCGCTGCGGTTGAAGGAGCCGGACGAGGCGTAGCCGGAAAAGAAACTGCCGATCAGGTTCGACAGTCCCTGACCGATGAACTCCTGGTTGCCGTCGATGCGCTGTTCCGAGCGCACGGCGATGGCGCGCGAGATCGACACCGCCTCGGTGAGCGCCAGCATGGTGATGACCAGCGCCGGGCCGAGGGTGGCTTTCAGCGAGGCCAGCGAAAAATCGGGCATGGAGAGCGGCGGCAAACCGGCGGGCAGGGCGCCGACGGTCTGGATGCCGGCGGTCTTGCCGAGCCAGAGCACCAGCGCCTCGGCGAACAGACTGCCGATGATCATCGCCGCAATCATGTAGGGAATCTTCTTGAGGTACTTGCGGGTGAGGATGCCGGCGACGAGCGTGACGACGCTGACCGACAGCACCCAGGGGTTGATGGCAAAAAACTGCACGTAGAGTTGATGGACGATCTCGTAAAACGGCGTGCCGCGCGGGATGGCGATGCCGAAGAAGTTCTTCACCTGGCTGGCGGCGATCAGAATCGCCGCGCCAGCAGTGAAACCGATCACCACGGTGTGCGAGATGAAGTTCACCAGCGCGCCCATGCGCGCCAGACCCAGGATCAACTGGAACAGGCCGACCAGAAAGGTCAGCGTCAGCACCAACTGGATGTACTGTGGCGAGCCGACATCGGCGCTGTGCGATAGCGCAGCGAACACGGCGATGGAGATTGCCGTGGTGGGGCCGGAGACGAGATGCCAACTGGAACCGAACAGCGCGGCGACGATGGCCGGGATCATCGCGGCGTACAGACCATATTGCGGCGGCAGGCCGGCAATGGTCGCAAAGGCCACGCCCTGCGGCAAGACGATCAGCGCGCCGGTAAAGCCGGCGAGCAGATCATCCTTGACGGTCTTGCGGGTGACCAGCGGCCACCAGAGGAGGAAGGGGAGGAGTGAGCGGATGTGTTTACTGAATGGTGTCATCGGGTACGAAAGGGGTGTGGGGCGGGGGCAGCCGTTCGGAGTTCTTCCCGACATTCCTTATCCCCTTCTGCAGCGAGGCGCGTATACCATTCGGCCTCGATCAGATGGGATTTGCGGCGTATCGAGAGCAGCGCGCCGTCCGACCCGTCGGGGGTGGCCAGCGCACGCAGCAGGGATAGAAGCAGAAAATTCATTGCGGCACTCCTCGAAAGCATGGGACGGGGGGGCTACTGCATACCCCGTGCCAATTTGTCGATGAGTTGCAATGCTTTGTATTAAAGGTGTTTGTTGTTATTCCTTGGGGAAGGTTTGGTTTTCCGGGTGTTGCTGAATGCAACGCTGGCGAGGCGACTTGCAATGCCGTCCCGCCAGCGCCGACTTTTTACGGCTGTGCCAGAATCGACATGCCGAACAGTGGCCAGATGGTGACCAGCGCCAAGCCCAGTATCACCAGCAGAATCGCGCTCATCACCAGGCCATGCTTGAAGAACTCGCCCGGGGTGAACTGTTTCGACTCGTAGGCGATGGCGTTCGGCGCGGCGCCGATCAGCAGCACGAACGGCATGCCGGCGGTGACCAGTGCGGCGAAGAAGATCACATCGGGCGCGACGCCCAGATAACGCGCCATTACCAGCGATACCGGCAGGGCGATGGCGATGGCGGCGACGTTCATGATGAAGTTGGTCATCAGCAGCACGAAGGACGACACCCCCATGACGAATACCCACCAGTGCGCGCCCTGCAGCGCTGTCAGGAAGTTCACCGCCATCCACTCTGCGGCGCCGGTCTTCCACAGACAGAAGCCGATGCTCATCGCGCCGGAGAACAGCAGGATGATGTTCCACGGCATCTCTTCCAGGTCTTGCACTTTCAACACGCCGAAGATGAAGAATAGCAGCGTCGAAATCAGCATCAGCGCGGCGCGGTCGATGACTTTGAGGGCCGGGACGAAGGATTGCAGCGCCGTCAGGACGACTACGAGTGCGACGCAGATCAGCACGAAGATTTCGTTGCGGCTGATCGGGCCGAGCGTGCGCGACAGTTTGGCGACCTTCTGACGCAAGCCGGGGATGCTGGCTTTCGAGGGCTTGAAGACGGCGGACAGGTAAAACCAGATGATGAACACCATGGCCCAGCCGATCAGGCCCATATAGAGAGTGAAATCGAAGAAATCGACTTGGCGTCCGGTGAACTCGGCGAACATGGCCGCCGCCGCCGGACCGCGTGCGGCGCCGAGCAGGGTAATGATGCTGCCCGCTCCGGCGGCCCAGGCCATGCCGATAAACAGGGCCTTGCCGAAATTCGAAGGGCCGGCATCGTCCTTGTAAAGCGCCATGACGGCGAGCAGGATCGGGAACATCGTCGCCGCCACGGCGGTATGCGCCATGACATGCGTCAGCAGCGCGGTGACGACCATGCAGCCGAGCAGGATAGTGCGCGTGTTCTCGCCGACCAAGGCGAGCATGCCGTAGGCGATGCGCTTGGTCAGGCCGGATTTAGTGAATGCGAGGCCGATGACCATGGAGCCGAAGATGAACATCACCGACGGGTCCATGAAATCGCGAAAGGCCTCCCTGGCGGGACGGATCAGGAACAGGGCCTGGAACACGCCGATGGCGATGGCGGTGACGCCGATGGGAATGACCTCGAACACCCACCAGATGCCGGCCATCAGGAACAGGCCGATGGCCGCCTTGCCTTCCTTCGACAGGGTAAATTCCTTGCCGCCCGGGTCGATGGCGACGCCCCAGGGCGGAGAATAGTAAATGATCAGAAATATCGCCAGACCGCCCAGCAGGGCGGTCCATTTCTTCCAGTCGAAGGACTCGGCAGAAGAGGATTCGAGTTGGGCGGTCTCACTCATACTCCGCACCTCTCGCTCAACACCTCGACGACGATCTCGTCGAACACGTCGACGAGACGAATTACGCCGACGACCTGTTTGCTCTCGACCACTGGCAGTACATTCACCGGCGTCGTGGCGAACAGGAAAGCGGCCTTGGTCAGCGGTTCATCCGGGCCAATGGTTGCGGTGATCGGTGAAACGTGGTCCTTGGCGAGGATTTTATGCGCGTCGCGGCACTGTTCCTCGCAATCTTCCTGCCACAGTACAGCAAGAGCGCTGACGTCGTTGGATGACCCCTGGTAATGGGTCGAGCCGTGGCGCAGATAGTCAGGCAACAGGGCATGCAGGACATTCTTTAGGCCGAGCGTGCCGATCAGTCGTCCCTTGTCGTCGAGGACGAGGATGTTACGGAACAGTTCCGAAGAACCGCTGGCTGCATGCAGCTTGGCGAATACCTCGCGCAGGCTGGCCTTTCCTATGACGTGGGGGAACTTCTCCAAATCGACCATCAGGTCGCGTACGACTCCGGATATGGACATGTTTGGTTCCTTTGAGCAGGTTAGGTAGGGTCAGATGTTCAAGGCGACGCCCGCCAACGGTGCGGTCTTGGGCGG
>CAZAWN010000057.1:11871-14439 GCA_964488825.1 uncultured Methyloversatilis sp.
GTTGTTGATTTTCGCGTCGCGCAGGGTGCCATCGCTAAACCGGCCGAGGATGGCGACGCGCGGCGCCATGGTTTCGTACAGGTGAATGACGATGGCGAGTACCGCGCCGATCATGATGCCCTTGTCCAGATGGGGTGCGTAGGCCAGCGTGGCGACGAAGGTGATCAGCGCGACGATGCCGTCCTTGCGGCTGGCTTTCCAGGTGTGCTTGAGGGCGGCCGGGGTAATCAGGCTGGTCACCGCCAGCAGGATGATGACGGCCAGCACGGCTTTGGGCAGGTGATAGAGGAAAGAGGTGAGGAACAGCAGGGTGACGGCGACGAACAGGCCGTTGAAGACCATGGCGAAGCCGGTCTTGGCGCCGGCCTGCAGGTTGATGGCCGAACCGGTAAAGGAGCCGCAGGCCGGGTAGGACTGGAAGAAAGCGCCGCCCATATTGGCCAGACCCTGGCCGATGAGTTCCTGATTGGGGTCAATCTTGTCCTTGGTCTTGGCGGCCATCGCCTTCGCCATCGAGATCGATTCCATGAAGGCCACCAGCGCGATGATCAGGGCTGCGGAAAGCAGCGACAGGATGGCGTCGAGGCCGAGCGTGGGCAGCTTGAAAGCGGGCAGGCCGGAGGGAATGCTGCCAACCACGTCGCCACCGCCCATCAGGCCGATGCTGCCTTTCTCGATCTTCTTGACATGCCACTTTCGGCCATCGGTCTCGACGCCGGCCGGCACCTTACCGGGCAGATAGAGATGGGCCGGTTCGCTTTCGGCGGCCTTGGCGCGCAGGAAGCTCACCTTGTGCAAGGTTTGCATGCGCAACTTGTTTTCGCGTTCGAGGTTGGCGACGGCCAGTTTCATCAGTTCGACCTGGTGATCGACTTCGGCGATGCCGGCGATATCTTTGGCCTTGCCCAGTGTGCGCAGTTCGGACGACTTGGCGGTCAGGATGGTCGAGAGGTCGCGAATGTTGTCGTCGGCGTTGATGTAGCCGACCACCAGCGCTTGAATCGTCGGGTCGTCGATCTCATCAGGCTTGGCCTTCGACTTGTGCTCGAAGCCGATGGCGTAGCTCACCAGCGTGGTGATGACGACCGCTACCAGCACGCTGGGTTTCGACAACGGCTTGATCTTCTTCAAACCCAGCATCAGCGCCAGCGCGAAAGCCGACATGGCCAGCGTCGGCAGGTGGGTGTGCGGGAGATAGGTCGCCATCTCCCAGATATCCTTGAGGAAGACATCCGAGCGGCCCTTGGGGATGCCCAGCAGCATGTCGAGCTGCGACAGCGCGATGATGATCGCCGCAGCGTTCATGAAGCCGAGGATCACCGGGTGGGAAACGAAATTGACGATGGTGCCTAGCTTGAAGGCACCGAGGGAGAACTGGATGATGCCGACCAACAGGGCGAGCAGCAGGGCAAGACCGACGAACTCGTCGGAGAAGGGAATCGCGAACGGGGTGATTGCCGCCGCCGTCATCAGCGAGACGATGGCGACGGGGCCGGTAGCCAACTGCCGCGACGACCCCCAGAGAGCGCCCAGGATGGCCGGCACCAGCGCGACGTAAAGCCCGTAATAGACGGGCAATCCAGACAGTTGCGCGTAAGCCATCGCCTTCGGCACCAACACCAGCGCGCCGGTAACGCCAGCAATCAGATCACCGCGCAGAATGATCGAATTGACGGGAAACCAGGCGAGAAAGGGAAACAGGCGTAGTAGCAGGGATTTGGCGAACATCGGCACCTCGAAAGAGCGGTAGGAATGGCTGGCGGATAGAATGCTGCAATGCACAGCACCGCCATTGCGAAGCGCAACATTTTATCCCTGTCGCAGTGTAAGGCTTCTTGAGCGCAGTTATCTTCGCATCACGTCTTTCTATGTAACCGTAAAGGGAGTTTGATGATCCGCAAAAATCCCAGCGGCGATCTGCCGGTCGTCCATGAATCCGCTTTCGTCGATCCGACCGCCATCCTGTGCGGCAAAGTCGTCGTCGAGGAAAACGTGTTTATCGGCCCCTACGCGGTGATCCGTGCCGATGAAGTGGATGAGCAGGGCGGTATGGAACCGATCATCATCGGTGCCGGCTCCAACATCCAGGATGGCGTGGTAATCCACTGCAAGGCCGGCGGCGGCGTGAGGATCGGCCGCTCGTCTTCGATCGCCCATCGTTCCATCGTTCACGGCCCCTGCGCGGTGGGTGACAACGTGTTCATTGGTTTCAATTCCGTACTGTTCAACTGCACGGTGGGCGACGGTTCAGTGGTGCGGCACAACTCGGTGGTGGAGGGCTGTCACGTGCAGCCAGGCTTCTACATTCCCTCGACGACCAATATCCATTCGGACGAGGAATTGGCGCATATCCAGCCTGTCACCGGCGACGCCACGAGTTTCTCGGAAAGCGTTGCCGAGGCCAATCGTGCACTGGTCAAGGGCTACAACAGCATCCGCAACGAGTTTTAAGGCTGGCACTGCCGTCCCGCCAGCGACCGAAGGAAGTCCCTGTGGGGCGCCGAGTTTCCCTCATTCCATCTGGTAGCGCTTGAGCTTCCTCCAGAGTGAGACGCGGTCGATGCCAAG
>CAZAWN010000058.1:0-14438 GCA_964488825.1 uncultured Methyloversatilis sp.
CTTCGGCCTGTTTCCGTTCGGTAATGTCGCGGTTCGAAATCCGCCGGCCAGCCGGACGACCGTTGGCATCGAAGACACCGCGACAGGAATGACCGATCCATCGTTCCTGACCGTCCCGGGTGAGAATGCGGAACTCGATGCTGGCCACTTCGTTGCCGCTCATGCTGTGGCGATGGCTGGAGAACGCCTCCCTATCCTCCGGATGGACAATTTCGTCGATCAACGCCGGATGGGCGATGAACTCGGCCTGCGCGTAACCCGTGACACGTTCGCAAGCCGGGTTGATATACAGCATCTCGCCCTGCGCGCCCTGCCAGTACTCCCAGTCGAAGGTGAAATCCGCGATGGTGCGGAAGCGTTCCTCGCTGGCGCGGACGGATAGCTCCTGGAGCGCCTGCATAGTCACGTCCTGAACCACGCCGATGGTCACCAGGGGGTTGCCGTGGCCATCGTCTTTCGTCTCGCAGTGTTCATGAACATGCTTTTCCGTCCCATCGGCCAGCAGCAGGCGATAGTTCATTTCGTACTGGCTGCGCTGCTTGATCGAATAGTGAAGCGCCTGCTTGACGCGGTCCCGATCTTCGGGGTGGATGGCTTGCAGTTGGTTGTCGAGAGTGATCGCCCGAGCCTCTGCCGGGGGCTCGAAGATGTTCACCATCTCGTCCGACCAGGTCAGGCTTTGATCAGCATGCGTCAGGCGCCAGGTGCCGATATGGGCAATGTATTGCGCGCTGTGCAACATCAAGTCCTGTTCAGACAAGGTCTGGTTGATCTTGCGGTTTTCCGTCATGTCGATGCCGAAACCGAGCAGGCCGCTTAACTGGCCGCCCGTCTTCAACTCGCTGTTCTGCCAGATGATGTAATGCTCCTCGCCCGCTTTGGTCAGGATCGGGTTCTCGAAGTGGCTGGGGATGCCTCGCGTTGCGGCGCGCTGGAACATCTCCCAAACGGCGGGGTAGCGCTCTTTCGGAACGACGGTATCAAACCAGTTGCGCCCGGCGAGTTCCGCCTGGGAATAGCCGGTAATCCGCTCGGCGGCGGGGTTCAGCACTTTTACGTGGCCGGCCAGATCGAGTTCGACCATCATCACGTTGGCGGTGTGGATCAGGTTCTCGGCATAGTCCTTGGCATCCCGCAGTTCATCGGCGTAGGCGTTGGCCGCGCACTGGTGCCGGTCGGCCCGGAGCACAAAGAAATGGACCAACCCGTAGATGGACGCCAGTAGCAGGAATGTGATGTACGACAACATGCCGGCTAGCTGATTCGCCGCCTGAAGGGTTCCCGCCAAGGGGATGCGTATCGAGATCAGCGCACGAATGCTGTCGGGCCGCTCGTAAAAACCGCGTTCGCTGCCATATTGGGCGATCAATTCCGCCGGGGCGTCTTGCGGGTCTCCGTGGCACTTCAGGCAGGCGACACCGGAGCGATCCGCTGGCAGCGCCATATGCAGCATCGCTTCCCCGTTCTGCCGGATGACCTCATGGATTTCATGGACCTCCCCCTTATTCATGCGCGCGAGCAGGGCTAGTTCGAATTCATCGGCCTGGTTGAGCGGATTGCGGGGATTATCCGCGGCCAGTTTGAAATAGATCGACGGCAAACCGGCTTTTTCGCGCTCCTTGTTGAGCAGATCTTTGACGCTGCGGGCAATGTAGGTGAAAGACATCACCTTGGGCGAGAAGTATTCCTTGTAGAGATGCCCCTCATCCTTCAGGCGATAGATTTCCGGTCGCTGAATTTCCGCCACATAACGATGCACCGCCTTGTGGCTGATCAGCGCATCCAGCGCGATCTTATGCGCCTCCTGGATGGCGTAGGCGTGAGTCTTCTGGTAGTAGAGGGCGACGAGCGCGCCATAGGCCACGGCAAAGACAGCGACCAATATCCACACCGTTTTGCGGTTATGGGCGAGGGTGGGGAATACGTTCATTTTTCTTACATCAGGCCAAGCCATGCAACGGAGGAGGGAGTCCGAATTCGGCATCAACAGGGCGGGGGCTAGGCTGGGGAGGATGCGTTCCCGGCGGGGCTGAGGCTGGGAGCACCTTGCTTCACGAATAATAGTCGAATAGATCGAAAGTTATAGAGTGCCTGCAAAAAAATCTTCATTCACAGCAAGCGGTGCTTCGCAACAATCGACAGCTTTGCAATGTTTGGTTGAATTGACTTGAATTCATGCTTTCCATAAGATGTGCATCATGGAAAAACGCAAGGCCCACTACGATTTGAATGCCCTGAAGGCTGTCGTGGCAGCGCGAGGTATGGATGCCTTTATGCGGGCGGGTACGCCGGTGATTCAGTTCAAGGAGAAATGACATGAACCGATTTTGTTTGCACTGCGATGATGGCGCCCTTCTGAAGCATGGCGTGTGCGATCTTGTGTTCTCGTATCGTGACCATTCCTTGACCGTTCCGAAGGTGTCGGGTTGGCATTGTCCAGTCTGCGGCGAGTGCGAGTTTGACGAGGGCGAAGGGAAGCGCTACAGCGACGCCGTGGATGCGTTTTGCGCCGAGGTTGATGGCAAGATCGCCGAGTCGGTACGGTCCATCCGCAAAAAGCTGGGCTTGAAACAGGCGGACGCGGGTCGGTTGTTCGGCGGCGGCGTGTCAGCCTTTTCCGAATATGAGTGTGGTAAAACGCAGCCCCACAAATCGACGGTGTTGCTTCTGAAGCTGCTGGACAAACATCCGGAATTGCTGCGTGAACTGACGACATCGTAGGCAAGCGATGCTCCGGGCTCATTCATTGCGTCTCTCTCCATGTGTAGTGTGACAGTCGAATAGTTTTCTTCATTCAGTAAGGGTGTCGTACATGATCGAACAAGCCAGAAGTGGGCATGGTGCCGTCAAGCGCATTCTTTTTGCCGATGACGACCGTCTGGTGCTGGCGACCATGGCAAAGGGCTTGCGTGATGCCGGGTTCGCGGTAAGTACGGCCAATTCCGGTGCAGAAGCCCTGGAACTGGCGAGCGAAAGCCGTTTCGACCTGGCCTTGCTCGATATCCGTATGCCGGGATTGTCCGGCATCGAAACTGCTCAGCAGTTGCGCGAAAAGCACAGGCTACCGGCGATGTTTCTGACCGCCTATGGCGAGCAGGTGCTGGTGGAAGAGGCCATTGCCAAGGGTGGCCTGGCGTATGCCATGAAGCCGATTGATGTAGCCCAGTTGGTTCCGGTAGTGAGTACCGCTTTGGCGCGGGCGCTTGATCTTCAGGCGCTTGAGGCGTTGCAGGCGCAACTCAGGCAGGCGCTTGCCGCCGGGCGCGAAACGAGTGTGGCGGTCGGTATCGTGATGGCACGCCAGGGAATGGGCGAACAGGCGGCATTCGAATGCTTGCGTGCGAAAGCGCGCAAGCAGCAACGCAAGTTGAACGACTATTGCCGCGAGGTGGTGAATGCCACCGAACAGTTCAACGGCCTGATCGCCCTGACGGACAGTTCCGAGCCCGGTTCCTGCACTACCCGCTGACCAGGAGCATTTCAAACTGACAGACTACGCCTGCCTGACGCGCGACCAACTCATCGAGCGCCTGTCCGCCACGGAGAGGCGGCTGGCCGAGCGCGACTATTCCGATAATGAATACCGCATCATCATTCAGGCGTCGATGGACGGTTTCTGGACGGTGGCTCAGGATGGCCGAATCATCGACTGCAACGAAGCCGCCTGCGCCATGCTCGGCTACCGCCGGGAGGAGATGCTGACCCTCTCCCTGCACGATGTCGATCTGATCGAGGATGAAGCCCGGGCGGCCGAGCATGTTGGACGGATTATTGCTCAAGGGCACGACCGCTTCGAGACCCGGCATCGTCACAAGGACGGCAGCGGCATCGATGTGGAGGTGAGCGCCTATTGCGTGCCAGGTAACGATGCACTGTTGCTCTTTGCCTTCTCCCGCGATATTTCGGCGCGCAAGGCGGCAGACAGGGCGCTACGGGAAATGCAGTTCTTCAAGCAGACGATTCTGGATGCCGTCAGCGCGCAGGTGGCGGTGATCGACAGAAACGGGGTCCTCATCGAGGTGAATCAGTCCTGGTGTCGTTTCGCCAGGGAGAATGCGCCGCTGCCGGATCGGGTTTCCCATACTACCGGCATCGGCGCATCCTATCTTGAGGTCTGCCGGGCGGCCGCGGGCTACAGCGCCGAGGGCGCAGAGGATGCTGCACGGGGCATTCTGGCTGTACTGGAGGGGCGTCTGCCGCAATACGAACAGGAATACCCCTGCCATGCTCCGCATAAACGACGCTGGTTCCTGATGACTGTCACCCCGCTGGGGCAAGCGCAAGGGGGTGCCGTGATCTCGCATCACGATATCAGCGCTCCGCGCTTGCTGGCGGAAGAGCTGTCCCGCAGCGAGGCGCGAACGCGCAGCATCCTGCGTACAGCCCCGGTGGGTATTGGCGTGCTGGTGGAGCGGGTTTTTCTTGAGGTCAATGAGTCGTTTTGCTCGATGACGGGCTACGCGGCGGAGGAACTCGTCGGCCATTCGGCACGGATGCTCTATTCGAGCGAGGAGGATTTCCAGTATGTCGGCGACGAGAAATACCGGCAGATCAGGGAGCAGGGGATTGGCCGGTTAGAAACCCGCTTCCGTACCAAGGACGGCCGTATCCTTGATGTCGCCCTGTCCTCCGCACCGGTTGTTGTTGACGATTTATCGCGTGGCGTCATCTTTACGGCGCAAGACATTACCGCGATCAAGCAGGCCGAACAGGAACGTCTGGTTCGTGAGACTACCCAGCGCGATGCATTGGTGCGGGAGGTGCACCACCGCATCAAAAATCACTTGCAGGGCGTGCTTGGTTTGATGCGCAATGCGATGGCGGACCACCCGGAACTGGCTGGCGTCATGAAAAGTATTGTCACGCGAGTCAATGCCATTACCCAGGTGTATGGTTTGCAGGGGAATCAGCCCGGTATGCAGGTGAGGATTTGCGAATTGATGCAAACCGCGGTGCATGCGGCTGTGAGCGCTGTCCCGATCCGCCTGGAGTTTCTTGTCGATGACCGGGAGGCCATCCTGTCGCCAGATGAGGCGGTGCCGATGGCTTTGGTCATCAACGAACTGATCACGAATGCCGTCAAGCATTCGGGTGTGCCCGCTGGTCACCGGCCGATACAGGCCAGCCTGGACATTGCCCATGGCAAGGCAAGCATTGTCGTCAAGAATGCACCCGCGCGTCTGCCGCCCGGTTTTGACTGGGCAAGCAACCATGGCTTGGGCAACGGCCTTCAATTGCTCAAGGCGTTGTTGCCGCGCAAAAGCGCCACGCTGGAGTATCGGCAGGAAGAGGATACGGTGGTCGCGGAACTGATTCTGGAAGCCCCGATCGTGATTTGTCGTCCGGTGCGTGGTTCCGATTGAGCTTCGGTGCGGGGAAGACTGAATAGGGGGGGGCGCGTTCATTCGACTGTCTGCGACAAGGCTATTTCAGAGAAAAGTCGGCGCTGGCAGGACGGCAACAGGCACAACAAGGTTTGATGTAACTACAATACGAACCTACAATAAAGCCACAATGGAACTTGAGTGGGACGCCGACAAAGCGGCACACAACTTGAAAAAGCATGGCGTTGCCTTCGAGGATGCCGAGCTTGTTTTTTACGACACCGGGCGAATTGAAGCCTATGACGGACGCGATGACTACGGGGAAGATCGATGGGCCACGATTGGACTGGCTTATTCGGCGGTTTTGTATGTGGTCTACACCGTTCGACACGAGGACACCATTCGCCTGATCTCTGCGAGGAAAGCCAATGCCAACGAAAGACAGCAATATCGTGAAGCGAACGCTTGACCTGAACAAGCAGCCGCGCTTGAGTGCCGAGCAAAAGGCCCGGCTGGATGCCATTGCCGCGATGCCGGACGAGCAAATCGACTACAGGGACGCCCCCAGCCTGCCGGATGCGGTCTGGATGAAGGCGGCAGCGGAGTTGCCCTGCACCAAGCAGCAGATCACCTTGCGCCTGGACGCCGAGGTGCTGGATTATTTCAAGCACACGGGCAAGCGGTATCAGTCCCGCATTAATGCGGTGTTGCGTTCCTATGTGGAAGCGCACAAACCGCACGCAAAGTGACTGGAAAAATCGGATATTCCTCTACGGTGGAATATCCCGAAAACTGATTAGCCATGAAGTTCAGACGGGCGACATCTCCTTCCCCTTCAAGGGGAAGGTTGGGATGGGGATGGGGTTAACTGAAGGCTTCAATATATTCATAGTGTTACGCTAATCCTGCAGCACCCAAACCCATCCCCACCCTAGCCCTCCCCTTGAAGGGGAGGGAATGTGTTGCCGGTATTCGTGCGCCTGAAACAAGACTATTGCGCGGACTGATTGTGCTGCATTTGATGTGCCGCCTCGACAAGCTGCATGGTCCCTGACCAATAGTCCGCGCAAAGTGCGACAAAGGCATCGGCGGCAGGAAGACTGCCCAAATCCTGCAAACCAGCCAAATCGGGAATCGATTCCTGATAGGCGGAAATCGTCTCGAGATACCGCTGACGGTCTTCCGTCGGCACGACGATGGGCGGGAAGCCGGCCTTCAGGACCGGAATGTTGGCCGCCAGCCGCGCCATGCGACCGTTGCCGTCGAAGAACGGATGTATCGTGACCAGCAGGAGATGCAGTTCGGCATAGCTGCGGCATGCCTCCTTTTTGTTCGAGGGCTTGGCGCTGTTGCATTTGTCGAGCCATTGACTCATCAGTCCGGGTATGGTCTGCGGCGCCGGGTATGCGCGCAGCCCCGGTTTGCCGGATTGCGAGACGAAATTCGTGTAGTTGGTTTCGGCTTTCCAGTCCCCGATCGGCTTGTAGATGTCCACGACCTGCTCGGTGATGATTGCTTTGTGGAGCAGGAAAAGTTCGTCTTTGGACAAAACGTCCTTGTCCAGAATGGCGTAGATCAGTTCGATCGCCCGCGCGTGCCCACGGACTTCGTTATGGTCCTTGAGTGGTTTTCCTGAGACCGTCAATCCTTCCGAGAGGACGAATTGCGTATCGCCGAGGGTGAGGCTGTTGCCCTCGAGGGCCGTCGAGTGATGCGACCAAACATCGCGAATGGAACGAAGCAGGCTGATCCGCAGACCTTCGTTAAGGCCATCAAGAAAACTGGGGCGCGCGGGAGGATGGAGTGTCATGCGCAAGAGAATAAACGCTCGGAAGTCCGCTGTATAGACCGGGTGTCTTCGCGCAACGCGATCAATCAGTCATAAAGTCCCGAGATCGGTTCATGGCACTCTTCAAAAAGCTCGGCAATTTTTGTTTCATCGATGGAGAGGACCCGCATTGCCGCAGCCGACATCTTTTGCCACTCGAAAGTGGAGCCGGAACCGGTTCTGGTGTAAATCAGATACTCGGCCAATTGGGTAATGGCGATCAATGGCGCGACGATGGGCGCACTCATCGGTACCGTTCCCGCCACCAGTTCGTTGAGCTGATGATGATGGCGGACGGCCTCGACGATCTCTTGCGGTAGCGACCACGATTCCGCCAGCAGGGCGCCCATGTCGGCATGATTGCAGCCGATGGCTTGATTTTCTATGTCGGTGAATCGCCGGTCCTGCTCGGTATTGGCTTGCGCCAGCACAGTGCGGTACTGGGGGAACGGCCCCACCAGAATGGGAATGCCGCAGTCGTGAAACAGACCGAAGGTGTAGGCGTCTTCAGGTCGCACCCAGCAGCATTTGCGCAGTCGGCGCGCCAGCCAGCCGGAGACGCGCGCAGTGGTGCCCGACTCGTCCCAGAAGCGCTCAAGATGCGGCGCGCGCTCGAAAGCCTTGCGCAAGGCGACGCCGGCGACGGTGCGGATGGTGAGGTTGAGTCCGAGCACCAGCAAGGCTTCGGGCACGCTGCGCACCTTTTTATCCAGGCCGAAAAAAGGCGAGTTGCAGGTTTTCAGCAAGCCGGCGGAGAGGGCGACATCGGCCGAAATGATTTTGGCGAGATGACTGAAATCGGGTTCATCCTTGCGCATCTCCGCCTCGATCTCTATCAACACGCTGGGGCGCGGCGGGATACCGATATCGCGAATGGCGATGCCGATGTTGTCTTCAAGCGTGCGCGGGGTAGCGGGTTCTTCCTGGGGGTGATAAGTCATGCCGATCTATCCGTTTCTGAGCAACACCGGCGCTTCGCAGAGATGTTCGACAATGCGGCGCACCTTGCCGAGGGCATCCTGCAGTACGCCTTCGATGGCGCTGAAATGCACTGAGGTGAGCGAGTCGCCGCGCCCGGCTGCCCAGTTGGCGACGGCGCAGATGGCGGCGTAGGGGGTTTCGAGTTCGCGGGCGAGGCCGGCTTCGGGCATGCCGGTCATGCCGACGAGGTCCGCCCCGTCGCGTTCCAGACGGTTGATTTCCGCCGCGCTTTCGAGGCGCGGCCCCTGCGTGGCGGCGTACACCGCGGCGCCGGTGACCGGGATGCCGACGGCGTCGGCGGCGCACAGCAGTCGTTCGCGCAGCGTGCGGTCGTAGGGTTCGGTGAAATCGACATGCACGACCGGCGCTTCGCCGCCGTCGGAGAAGGTGTGCGGACGGCCCCAGGTGTAGTCGATGATCTGGTGCGGCACGGCCAGCGCGCCCGGCCCCAGGTCGCTGCGGATGCCGCCGACCGACGCCACCGAAACGATGCCCTCGGCGCCGGCCGCCTTGACCAGCGCCCAGAGGTTGGCGCGGTAATTGACGCGGTGCGGCGGAATCGTGTGGTTGTGGCCGTGGCGGGCAAGAAAGACGACTTCCTGCTTGCCAATACGTCCGAAGGTGAGCGTTCCCGAGGGTTCGCCATAGGGCGTGCGCACCACCTCGCGGCGGGCCACTTCCAGACTCGCCAGTTGCGTCAGTCCACTCCCGCCGATGATTGCCAACATTCTGATCTCCTTCATGAATTCGGACAGGGTGGTCTGTTAGAATGCGCGCCCTTTCTCCAGGCGTTCCTTCCATGTCCCGTTCCCTGCGCAATATCGCCATTATCGCCCACGTCGATCATGGCAAGACCACCCTCGTCGATCAACTGCTGCGCCAATCCGGCACCTTCCGTGAAAATCAACAGGTGGCCGAACGGGTGATGGATTCGAATGATCTCGAAAAGGAACGCGGCATCACCATCCTCGCCAAGAACTGCGCGGTGGATTGGGAGGGTACCCACATCAACATTGTCGACACTCCCGGCCATGCCGACTTCGGCGGCGAAGTGGAACGCGTGCTGTCGATGGTCGATGGCGTGTTGCTGCTGGTCGATGCCGTCGAAGGTCCGATGCCGCAGACGCGCTTCGTCACCAAGAAGGCGTTGGCGCTGGGGCTGAAGCCCATTGTCGTGATCAACAAGATCGACCGGCCGGGCGCGCGCCCCGACTGGGTGATCGACCACACCTTCGACCTGTTCGACAAACTCGGCGCCACCGAGGAACAGCTTGACTTCCCGGTTGTTTACGCTTCAGCGCTCAATGGTTACGCGATGATGGCCTCGCACACGCCGGGTACCGACATGCGCCCGCTCTATGAGGCCATCCTGCGCCATGTGCCGCCCCCCGACGTCGATTCCGAAGCGCCGCTGCAACTGCAGATCTGCTCGCTCGACTACAACTCCTACGTCGGCCGCATCGGCATTGGCCGCATCAAGCACGGCCATATCAAACCCGGTCAGCAAGTCGTTGTGATGTATGGCGACGAGGCGCGCGGTACCGCCAAGGTTGGCCAGGTGCTGACCTTCCAGGGCCTCGAACGTCAGTCCGCCACGGATGCGGAAGCCGGCGACATTGTGTTGGTGACCGGCATCGAACAGGTCGGCATCGGCGTCACCCTGTGCGATGCCGCCAGTCCCGTCGGCCTGCCGCCGATCAGCGTGGATGAACCGACGCTGACGATGAACTTCCAGGTCAATACCTCGCCGCTCGCCGGCAAAGAAGGCAAGTTTGTCACCAGCCGCCAGATTCGCGAGCGTCTGGCCCGCGAACTGCTTTCCAATGTCGCGCTGCGCGTGCTGGATACGCCGAACGCCGACGTCTTCGAGGTTTCCGGCCGCGGCGAACTGCACCTCACCATCCTGCTCGAAAACATGCGCCGTGAAGGTTACGAACTCGCTGTTTCGCGACCGCGCGTCGTGTTGCGCGAAGTGAATGGGGAAAAGCAGGAACCCTACGAAATGCTCACGGTGGACGTCGAAGAAACCCATCAGGGCGGCGTGATGGAAGAACTTGGTCGGCGCAAGGGCGAACTGCAGGACATGCAGCCGGATGGCAAGGGCCGTGTGCGCATCGAGTACCGCATTCCGGCGCGCGGCCTGATCGGTTTCCAGGGCGAATTCCTCACCCTGACGCGCGGCACCGGCCTGGCCAGCCACGTCTTCGACGAGTACGGCCCGTGGGCCGGCACGATGAGCGATCGCCGCAACGGCGTGCTGGTTTCCGCTGAAGATGGCCCGGCCGTCGCCTACGCGCTATGGAAGTTGCAGGATCGCGGCCGCATGTTCGTCAGCCCCGGCGATCCGCTGTACGAAGGCATCATCATCGGCATCCACAGCCGTGAAAACGATCTGGTGGTGAATCCGATCAAGGGCAAGCAGCTCACCAACGTCCGCGCTTCGGGTACCGATGAAGCTGTGCGCCTGGTCCCGCCGATCCAGCTCACCCTGGAGAGCGCGGTCGAATTCATCGCCGACGACGAACTGGTCGAGATCACGCCCAAGTCGATCCGCCTGCGCAAGCGCCTGCTCAAGGCGCTTGACCGCAAACGGGCCGGACGCGACGAAACCGCCGGCTAAGCAGGCCACACCATGCCCGCGGCGGTCCCCGCAAGCTCTGATGAAACTCGGCGCTGGCGGGACGGCACCGACCCGGGGGTGGCGATGGCTGCCTGCGCGACGATTGTCGTTCCGCGGGTTCTGGCGCCGCTGCGGAGAGATCGATGACGCAGAGAAATCTGGTGCTTGCCGCAGCCGTTTTGCTGCTGTCGATCTTCTTTGCCGCGGCACTGTTCTACCAACACCAGCAGGTGCAGGAAGCGACGCGTCTGGCCCATCAGCACAGTGCTCATCTGCTCCGCGCCGATGCGCCCAGGCTTGGCGCCGATCATCCCGCCGTGGTGATCGTCGAGTTCTTCGATCCCGCCTGTGGCGCCTGTCAGGGGTTCTACGAGCCGGTCAAGCATTTGTTGAATGAGCATCCGGGCAAGATCAGGCTGGTGCTGCGCTGGGCGCCCTTTCAGGTCGGCTCCGAACAGATTGTCGCCCTGCTCGAAGCGGCCAACCTGCAGGGCAAACTCTGGCCGGTGCTGGATATCCTGATGGAAACGCAGGACGCATGGAAGCCGCAACGCGAAGTCGTTCCGGAGCTTGCCTGGAAGCAACTCGAGGGTCTCGGCCTCGATCTGGAGCGCTTGCGGCGGGACCTGGCCGATCCTGAAGTTATCCGGCGTCTGGCTCTGGATATGGAAGCGACGGACAGGTTGAAAATCGATACCACGCCGACCTTCTTCGTCAATGGTCAGCCGCTGCCGGGCTTCGGTTTCGGCGTGCTCAAGAAGGCCGTCGAGGTGGCCTTGCTCATCCCCTGAAATGGGGATGGGTAAGGCGCTTTTCGCGCGAAAGCGGCGTACCATGCATGTTTATCGATAGTTGCATTTCGTGAGGCGCGCGTTTCCATGTCGTTGCGTTTGATCGTCGGTTGGCTGGCGCTTTGTGCGGCACTGCTGCTGCCGCTGCGCCCGGCTATGGCCGACACTGCGCAACTTGCGCCCCCCCCCGCCGACACGGTGCGCTTCGCCGTACTGGCCTTCCGGCCGAAGCCGGTGGTTGAGGCAAAATGGCAGCCGCTGATTGACTATCTCAATACCTCCACTTCCGGGCGTCGTTTTACGCTTGAGGCATACACCTATGCCGAGCTTGAGAATGCCGTGCGCGCCAGGCGCGTCGATGTGGTGCTCACCCAGCCGGCCCACTACATACTGCTGACGCATCGGGATGGCTTGCTGTCGCCGCTGGCCAGCCTGGTCGAACGCTCCGGCCCCCACAAACTGGCGCAGTTCGGCGGCACCATCGTGGCGCTCGCGGAGCGCAACGATATCAATACGCTGACGGATCTGCGTGGCAAGCGCATCGCGACCAGTCAGATCGATTCGCTCGGCAGCTTTCAGATGCAGTTGCTGGAATTGAAGCGCCAGGGCGTCGATCTTGCCAAGGAGGCTGCGGTACTCGAGATCGGCCAGCCGCAAGACAATGCCATTGTGTCCCTGCTGGCGGGCAAGGTCGATGTCGCTTTCGTGCGCACCGGCGTAGTCGAAGCCATGATCGAGAAGGGCAAACTGGTGCCGGGTCAGCTGAAGGTCGTTCATCCGGTCGAACCCCCTGGCGGCTTCCCGTATGCCTTGTCGACCCGGCTCTATCCCGAATGGCCGCTGGCGGTCATGCCCTGGATGGACGAGGAACTGGCGCGCCGGCTCGCCGCCGCGGTGCTGGCGCTGCCGCACGACGGGGCGGTGGCACGCCAGATCGGCATCAGCGGGTTTACGATTCCGCTCGATTACAAACCGGTTGACGAACTGCTGCGCGAACTGCGTTTGCCGCCTTTCGACATGGCGCCGGAATTCACGCTGGAGGAAGTCGCGCAGCGTTACCAGATTCCGCTGTTCATTTTTGCCCTTATGGCGCTCGGGCTGGCCATCGGGGTGGCTGTCGTGTTGTTCAGCAACAACCGCATGCTGAGGAACGACAAGGAGAAAATTGGTCGGATGATGGGCGAACTGAATGCCTATCGCCTTGATCTCGAAGCCAGGGTTGCCCAGCGTACCGACGAGCTGGCGCAGGCGAAGCAAGCCGCCGAAGCGGCCAGCGTCGCCAAGGGCGTTTTTCTGGCCAACATGAGTCACGAGATACGCACGCCGATGAACGCCATCATTGGCTTGACGCATCTGATGCAGCGCGCCAATGCCGATGCCGATCAGGCCGAGCGTTTGCGCAAGATCGATAGCGCCGCCACGCATCTCCTGGCCATTCTTAACGACATTCTCGATCTGTCGAAGGTCGAAGCCGGAAAAATGGTGTTGGAGGAGATCGAGTTTCCCTTATCCAGCGTGCTCGACAGCATCTGTTCGCTGGTCTCCTACCAGGCCAAGGCCAAAGGGCTGAATCTGTTCATCGATGCCGGCGATGTGCCGGACTGGCTACGTGGTGACCCGCTGCGACTGCGCCAGGCGCTGATCAACTACAGCAGCAATGCCCTGAAATTCACCGACAAGGGTTCGATCAGCGTGCGCGCCAAACGGCTCTCGGAGGAAGCCGACAGCCTGCTGGTGCGTTTCGAAGTCAGCGACACCGGACCGGGCATTCCGCCCGACAAGCTCCCTGGCTTGTTCGAAAAATTTACCCAGGCCGATGCCGGCATTGCGCGCCAGCATGGCGGAAGCGGATTGGGGCTGGCGATTACGCGCCACCTCGCCATCTTGATGGGCGGCAGCGCGGGCGTCGAAAGCAAGCTGGGCGAAGGCAGTTGTTTCTGGTTCACCGCGCGCCTGCGGCGCGGGTGCGGTGAAGTTCCGCAGCGCCCGGATCGCTCCGAGCGACCGGATCTGGAACTGGCCGCCCGGCATCGCGGCGCCCGCGTGCTGGTGGTCGATGACAATGCAGTCAACCGCGAGGTGGCAGGCGAACTGCTGCGCGGCGCCGGCATGCACGTGGAGCTTGCCGCCGACGGACAAGAGGCGGTGGACAAAGTGCAAGCGACCCCCTACGAACTGATCCTGATGGATATGAACATGCCCGTCATGGACGGTCTCACCGCGACGCGCACCATCCGCAGCCTGCCGGGCTGGCAGGAAAAGCCGATCCTGGCGATGACCGCGAATGCCTTCGATGAGGATCGACGCGCCTGTCGTGCTGCCGGCATGAACGATTTCATCGCCAAGCCGGTGATCCCCGACAATTTGTATCGCATCCTGCTCAAGTGGTTGCCGGCCGCCGGCGCTCCGGCAGGAGCGGGAGCCGTGCCGCAGAAACCGTCGACGGCTGCGAGCGGGGTGGCCGCGGCTTTGGTCGCTCGCCTGCAAACCATTCCCGGCCTCGACCTTGATCGCGGCCTGGCGATCGGCCGCGGCAATCCGGAGAAATTTGCCCGCCTGCTGGCGCTGTTCCTGCGCGAGCACGCCGAAGACGGGCCAAAACTGCTGGCCGCCCTGTCCGCTGCCGACCTTGCTGCGCTCAAGTTCGTCGCCCATGCGCTGAAGGGAACGGGAGGAAATGTCGGTTTGGTCAGCCTGGCCGAAATGGGAGCGGCCCTCGATAGCGCCATCGTTGCCGGTACGCCGATGGCGATGCTCGACGCGCAGGTCAGGTCGCTGGCGGCGGAACTGGCCAAGCTGACCGAGGCGACCCACTGGCTACGTTAAAACCCGGCGCTGGCGTGACGGCACGCAGCGCCCGGAAGCTGGCCGAAGAGGCGGTCTGACGGTTCAGC
>CAZAWN010000059.1:0-14411 GCA_964488825.1 uncultured Methyloversatilis sp.
GATCGGTGGCCGGCGTGACCATGCCGACCTCGGGATTGTTCTTGCGCCGGTCGGGGTAGCGGTAGCTGAGGATATCGGCGGTAGATGCGGATGGGGCAGCGGGTTTCTTGCTCATGATGGGTAATGCTATCGTATGGCAACGAGGAACGCCGCTGGCGGCATGATGGGAATGCCGCGCCACGGATGCATATCGGTCAAGTGCGGATCGCTGGAAATAATCAATTCGGCCCCGGCGGCATCGGCCAGCGCCAGAAATTTGTTGTCGGCTGGGTCGGGGCAGTCGCTCACCTCCTGTTCCACCAACACCAACCGCGCATGCTCGCGAACGCCGGCGACAAAGGCCTGCCGCGAAGCGGCCGGGCTATAGCGATCAAACTTCGGCCGTAGCAGAACGGTTTCCAGTTCAGCCAGGGTCGCCATCGACACACAAGGCTCGAAATACAGCCACGCTTTTTCCAGTGCCAGCGCCGGGGTCGACTCGGGCAGGATGGCGGCGCTGACCAGCACGCCAGTATCGAAGACGACGCGCCTAGCGGAGCTCATGCACCAGCCGATTCACATCTGCATCGGTGAGTTTGGGTACTGCCTCGTTAGGAGACGCGGCGACTTGCTGACGATAACGGGCATACCACTGTATCGCTGCCTCACGTCTGCGGCGAAGCTCGGAACGTTCGTCTGGAATCTCAAAATCGACATCCACGCCGCCTGGCATCGCCAGTAATTCGGAGACTTTTGCACCGGTGGGTGGTTTGACTGCCTGCCCCGACGTCAACCGCATCTCATGTTCGGACACGACAAAGGCGACAGTGCGCCCACGCCGGGTAATCGCCACCGGCTCGCGCTGCGAGCGGTCAATCAGTTCGCCGAAACGGCTTTGCGCTTCAACAGAGGTAATAGTGATCATGACTGGCTCCATGAAATACGTAATATGGCCATATTAGCTATTTCATGGATTACTGCAAGCACGCTTGCCGTCCCGCCAGCGCCGACTTTTCTCAAGCGGCAACCAGCAAGGCCATTTGCTCCGGCGTGAGATAGCACCACGTCCCCTCGACCAACCCCAGGTTTTCCAGCGTCAGCCCGCCTATCCCCGTGCGCTGCAGCGACACGCAATGATGGCCGGCAGCGGCGAGCATGCGGCGTACTTGATGGTATTTGCCCATATCGATGGTCAGTTCAACGCGGTGGCTGTCGAGCTGCCGGGTTAGCGCGGTGAGCGGGGCGGGTTCGTCGATCAGTTGGACACCGGCCGTCAGACGCGCGACCAGAGCGTCATCGACCGGGTCTTGAGTGGTAGCGACATAGGTTTTCGGCACGTGGCGCTTGGGGTGCGACTGGGCGTGGATGAAGGCGCCGTCATCGGAGAGCAGCAGCAGGCCGGTCGTGTCGTGGTCGAGGCGGCCGACCGGTTGCACATCGCGCAGGGTGAAGTTGTCGGGCAGCAGCGCCAGGACGCCGCGATGGTGCGTGGGGCGGCGCGAGCATTCGACGCCGGCGGGTTTGTAAAGGGCGATATAGACTTGTTTGCGATAGCGCCATGGCGTGCCATCGACGCTGAATTCCAGCCCTTCCGGTGCGACCTCCCTGCGCCAGTCGTCGGCAATCTCCCCGCCGATCGCGACGGCGCCGGCCTCGATCAGTTCACGGCAGTATTTGCGCGTGCCAAAACCTTGCGTTTGCAGCAGTTTGTCGAGTTGCATCAGATGGGTCCTAAGAAATGCGGCGCGCGCAATGCGCAGGCCGGGCATTCTTTCACAATCGGGCCGCCCACGGTCAAACTCGGCGCTGGCGAGACGGCATCAGGAGTGTCATACTTACGCCATCGGAACTCCATAGCCTGCCTGACCCAGCCATCGGCTCACCTACATCATGACGACCATCGCTACCCCGCACGATTTTCCCGCCGACCATTTCCTGAACCGCGAATTTTCGCTGCTGGCCTTCAACAGGCGCGTGCTGGCCCAAGCGGCCGACGATCGCGTGCCCTTATTGGAGCGCTTGCGTTTTCTCTGCATTGTCTCGTCCAACCTCGACGAGTTTTTCGAGATACGCGTGGCCGGCATCAAGGAGCAGATCAAGCTGCGCAGCAATGTCACCGGCGCCGACCGGCGCAGCGCTCATGAGGTGTTCCGCCGCGTGACGCGCGAGGCGCACGCGTTGATCGAGGAACAGTACGCATTGCTCAACCAGACGATCCTCCCCGCCTTGCGTCAGGAAGGCATCTGCTTCTTCAAGCGTTCGGAGTGGAACGACGCGCAGCAGGGCTGGATTCACGATTATTTCCGCCGTGAAGTCATGCCGGTGCTCACACCGATCGGTCTCGACCCGGCCCACCCCTTCCCGCGCGTGCTCAACAAAAGCCTGAATTTCGCCGTTGAACTCGAAGGCAAGGACGCCTTCGGCCGCAGCTCCGGGGCCGCCATCGTGCAGGCGCCGCGCGCCCTGCCGCGCGTCATCCAGCTCCCGCGCGAACTGGCCGGCGTTGACTACGGCTTCGTCTTCCTGTCGTCGATTCTGCACCGCCATGTCGGCGAACTATTTAGCGGCATGAACATCCTTGGCTGCTACCAGTTCCGCGTCACGCGTAACTCCGACCTGTTCGTCGACGACGAAGAAGTGAAGAACCTGCGCACCGCCCTGCAGGGCGAACTGCCGCAACGTCATTTCGGCGACGGCGTGCGTCTCGAAGTACCCGACAACTGCTCGGAGACGATGCGCGAATTCCTCCTCCAGCAGTTCGGCCTCAGCCACGACGATCTGTACCAGGTGCGCGGCATCGTCAATCTGGTACGACTGATGTCGGTGCCTGACCGCGTCGACCGACCCGACCTCAAGTTCAAACCCTTTGTCCCCGGCCTGCCCAAGCAGCTGGCGGGGCGCTACGACCTGTTCGACGCGATCCGCAAGAACGACATCCTGCTGCACCATCCCTACCAGTCGTTCACGCCCGTCATCGAGTTCCTCAAGCAGGCGGCCGACGATTCCCAAGTGGTGGCGATCAAGATGACCGTCTACCGCACCGGCACCGATTCGGTGCTGATGGAACATCTGCTGCGCGCCGCGCAGAAGGGCAAGGAGGTCACCGTGGTCGTCGAATTGATGGCGCGCTTCGACGAGGAAGCCAACCTGTCGATCGCCGCTCGCCTCGAAGAAGCCGGTGCGCATGTCGTCTATGGCGTGTTCGGCTACAAGACCCACGCCAAGCTGATGCTGGTGCTGCGACGCGAGGAACTGGAAAATGGCAGCGGTTACCGTCGCTACATCCATCTCGGCACCGGTAACTACCACCCGCGCACCACGCGCTTTTACACCGACTTCGGCCTGATGAGCTGTAACGATGCGATGGCCGAGGATGTCAACGAGGTCTTCAAGCAACTTACCGGACTGGGCAAGGCCAGTGCGCTGACGCATCTATGGCAGGCGCCGTTCACCTTGCACTCGAACATGATGGCGGCGATCCGCGCCGAAACCGAAAATGCCAAGGCCGGACGCAAGGCGCACATCATCGCCAAGATGAATTCACTGCTCGAACCGGAAATCATCGAGGCCCTCTACAGCGCCAGCCAAGCGGGTGTCCAGGTCGATCTGATCGTACGCGGCGTGTGCTGCCTGCGTCCGGGGGTTCCAGGGCTGTCCGAGAACATTCGCGTGCGCTCGGTCATCGGCCGTTTCCTCGAACACCACCGCATCTACTACTTCCATGCCGACGGTCAGGAAATGATGTATCTGGCCAGCGCCGACTGGATGGAACGTAATTTCTTCCGCCGCATCGAAGTCGGCTTCCCGGTGCTCGACCCGAAACTCAAACGCCGCGTCATCAAGGAAGGCTTGCGCGGCTATCTTGCCGACAATTGCCAGGCCTGGGACATGGACAGCGAAGGCAACTACCGCATCAAGCCCTCGCGCCGCGTGCGCACCTGCGCCCAGGACCTGCTGCTGGGCGAACTCGGCGAGGAGTGAGTTCCACATTTCGCGACGGCGCGCGGGCCGGTCTGCGCGCCTTCATGCCGGTTTCGGTGGGCTTCATCCCCTGGGCCATCGTTACCGGCATCGCCATGCGCTCCATCGGCATGGATGCGCTCGAATCGATGGGCATGAGCCTGCTGGTGTACGCCGCTACCGCACAGCTCGGCGCCTTGCCGCTACTTGCCAGCGGCGCGCCGCTCTGGCTGATCTTCGTCACCGGCATGGTGCTCAACCTGCGCTTCGTCATCTTCAGCGCCGCCATCGCGCCGGCCCTGCACCAGGAATCGCTCGCGCGGCGCATCGTCGGCGGCTTCCTGCTCACCGACGGCGCCTTCGCAACGCTTGCCCCCGGACTCGCCGCCGCACACGACCCCGTCTGGCGCTGGGGCTACTACATCGCGCCGTCGCTCTACGGCTGGCTGCTCTGGCAAAGCGGCGTCTTGATCGGCGTCTTCGGCGCCGGCTTCTTTCCGCGCGATTGGTCGCTCGAATTCATGGGGACGATCGCGCTGATGACCATGATCGTCCCGATGGTGCGCTCGCAGCCGATGCTCATCGCCGCCCTCGTCGGCGGGCTGGGCGCGCTGTTACTACGCGACCTGCCCTTCCGGCTCGGCCTGATCGCAGCGATCCTGCTAGGTATCGCCGCCGGCTTTGCCGCCGAGCACTGGAGCAGGAAGGAAACCGCGGCATGATCGAAGGCGTCTGGCTCTGGATCGCCTTCATCCTGCTCGGCATCACCACGCTGGTGACGCGTGGCAGCTTCATCGTCATTGGCGAACGCGGCCGCCTGCCGGCCGTGGTGCAACGCGCCCTGCGCTACGCCCCGGCCGCCGCGCTGTCGGCGCTGGTCGCTCCCGACCTGTTGCTGGCCGAGGGTGCCGTTCAGCCTTTCAACGCCAAGCTGCTCGCCGGGCTGGTCGTCGTTGCCGTGGTGCTGCGCTGGCGCAACCCCTGGCTGCCTTTTATTGGCGGCATGGGCGCCCTTTGGGCCGCCCGCTTCGGCGGACTGGCGTAATCCATGCCGTCCCGCCAGCGCCGACTTTCGCATTCGCCCCCAAATGGAGGAGAATCCGGCATCGCATCCTTTTGACTGCTTTGCCCAAACATGCATATAACTGCCCTCCCCCTGGCACGGATGGAAGGACGCATCCATGCCGGTTTTGCGCTGCTGATCCTGGTGATCACCCTCGCTGCCGGCGGCTGGTACTGGCGCGAACAATCCGCATCCCCGCAGGCCAAGCGGGGACCGGGGGTCGTTCCGGTTGTCAGCACTACGGTGGCCGCGGCCGAGGTCCCCGTGCGCCTGGCCGCCAATGGCACGGTCAGCGCGTTGCAGTCCGTCGAGGTGCGCGCCCAGATCAGCGCGACGATCCGCGCGGTGCATATCAAGGAGGGGCAGTTCGTGCGGCGCGGCGAGCGGCTGTTCACCCTGGACACGCGTACCGAGGCAGCCAATCTCGGCAAGGCAGAGGCTCAAGCCGCGAAAAGCCGCGCCGATCTCGCCAACGCGGAACGTAATCTCAAGCGGCAAAGCGAACTGTTCGCGCAGAAATTCATCTCGCAGACCGCGCTGGACGGGGTGCAGAATCTGGTGGACAGTCTGCGCGCCCAGGTCTCAGCCGATCTGGCCGTGGTCGAAGCCGGCCGCGTTGCGCGCAGCCATGGCGAGATCGTCGCCCCCATCGCCGGCCGGATCGGCGCGGTGAACGTCTATCCCGGCAGCCTGGCGCAGCCAGGGGGCGCCGTGCTGGTCACCCTCACGCAGATCGATCCGATCAATGTCAGCTTCACCCTGCCGGAGCGCGAACTGCCCTTGCTGCAACAGTCGATGACACAAGGCGCTGTCGCGGTCGCCGCCCATCACGACACGGATGGCCCCGCCGCTACGAACCCGCCAACGCGCCCCGGCAAGCTGGTCTTCATCGACAATGCGGTCGATAGCGGCAGCGGTACGATCCGCCTCAAGGCGCAGTTCGACAACGCCGACAGCCGGCTGTGGCCCGGCATGTTCGTCACCGTCAGCCTGGCGCCGCGCACCCTGACGAATGTGCCGACCGTGCCCGTGCAAGCGGTGCAGACAGGACCGGAACGCAAGTTCCTCTATGTGATCGGGGAAGACAACAAAGTGAGTATTGCGCCGGTAAAGGTTCTGCTGGTGCAGGATGGCCGCGCTGTCATCGAAGGTCCGCCGGTCGGCGCCCGCGTGGTCGTCGAAGGCGCGCAGAACCTGCGCCCCGGCAGCACCGTCGCCGAAGCGACGTCGGGAGGGGAGAAGGCGCCCTCCGGTGAAGGCAAGCGTAAGCAGAAGCCCTCGTGAATCTATCCGAACTCTGCATCCGCCGTCCGGTGATGACGGTGCTCTTGTCGGCCTCCGCCGTCGTCGCCGGCATCCTCGCCTATATCGGCCTGCCCATCGCGGCACTGCCGAGTTACGACACGCCGACCATCTCCGTCACCGCCAACCTGCCCGGCGCCAGCCCGGAAACCATGGCTTCATCGGTGGCGACGCCGCTGGAGCGGCAGTTTTCGACCATCTCCGGGCTGGAAACCATGAGTTCCAGTTCCACCCTGGGCAGCACGTCGATCACCCTGGAGTTCGCCCAAGACCGCAGCATCGATAGCGCCGCCATCGACGTCCAGGCCGCCCTGCTGCGCGCGCAACGCGCCATGCCCGCAGAAATGACCACGCCGCCGGCCTATCGCAAGGTGAACCCGGCCGACGCGCCGATCGTCTTTCTGTCACTGACCTCGCCGTCGATGGCCCTGTCGGACCTCAACAATTTCGCCGACAAGCTGATTGCACCGACGTTGTCCACCCTTTCCGGCGTCGCCCAGGTCAACATCAACGGCCAGAAGAAGTTCGCGGTGCGCATCCGCGTCGATGCCGAAGCGCTCGCCGCCCGCAACCTCACGCTGGAAGACATTGCCGCCGCCCTGCGCAGCGCCAACGCGAATTCTCCGGTCGGCGTGCTGGAAGGGCCGCGCCAGACGCTGACCATCCAGGCCAACCGCCAGCTCGAGAACGCCGCCGCCTTCGCGCGCCTGATCGTTGCCGCATCGCCCGGCGGGCGGCCGGTACGCCTGGCCGATGTTGCCCTCGTCGAGGACAGCGTTGAATCGGTCAAGACCGCGAGTTGGGTCAACGGCGAGCGCGGCATCACGCTCTCGGTGTTGCGCCAGCCGGGCGCCAACACCGTGGCGACGGTCGATGCGATCCGCGCCGCCCTGCCCGGCCTGATCGCCCAGATGCCCGGCTCGGTGGAGCTCACCCTGCGCAATGACCGTTCGCGCTCAATTCGCGAGGCGATCCACGATGTGCAGATCACGCTCGCCTTCACCATGGCGCTGGTGATCGGCGTCATCTTCCTGTTCCTGCGCAAGCCGAGCGCGACCATCATTCCGGCGCTGTCGTTGCCGATCTCGCTGCTCGGCACGGTGGCCCTGATGGGCGCGTTCGGCTACACGCTCGACAACATCTCGCTGCTGGCGATCACGCTGGCGGTCGGCCTGGTGGTGGACGACGCCGTCGTGGTGCTGGAAAACATCGTCCGCCACGTCGAGAACGGCGAGAAACCGTTGCAAGCGGCCCTGCGCGGCGCACGCGAGGTGAGCTTCACGATCATCTCGATCTCGGTTTCGCTGGTTGCGGTGTTCATCCCGATCTTTTTCATGCCCGGCGTGATCGGCCTGCTGTTCCACGAGTTTGCCGCCGTGGTCGGCATCGCCGTGCTGATCTCGGCGCTGGTGTCCCTGACGCTGATTCCGATGCTGGCGAGCCGGTTCATCCGCCACGAAGAAACCGAAAGCCGCAGCCTGAGGCTGACCGCCTGGTTCGAACGCGGTTTCGAAGCAACGCAAGCGCTCTACGCGCGCGCCCTCGACTGGTCGCTGCGGCACACCCGTACGATCCTCGCCGTGGCTTTCGCCACCTTCGCCGCGAGCTGGTGGCTGTTCGCCGTCCTGCCCAAGGGCTTTTTTCCCAACGAGGACATCGGCCAGGCCCTCGTCACCGTCGAGGCCGTCGAGGATATTTCCTTTCCGGCGATGGCGGAACTGTTGCAGCGCACCGGCGATACGATCCGCGCCAATCCGGCGGTGGACACCCTGATCGTGCATGCCAACGACAGCAACAGCGGCCGCATGTTCATGTCCCTCAAGCCGCGCGACCAGCGCCCGCACATGGACCAGGTGGTGGAAAGCCTGCGCAAGGAAACGCGCGCCCTGCCCGGGGTCAACGTCTTCATCAATCCGATGCAGAACCTGCGCCTCGGCGGACGTCCCAGCAAGAGCCGCTACCAATACATCCTGCGCAGCGTGAAGGCCGGCGAACTGCGCGATGCGGCCGACGGCATGGTGGCGCGCCTGCGCGACGACCCGTTGTTCCGCGATGTGACCACCGATGCACAACTCAAGGGCCTGCAAGCTCGCCTCGACATCGACCGCGACAAGGCCAACCTGCTCGGCGTGCAGATCGCCGATATCCGTGCGGCCCTGTACAGCGCCTTCGGTGAGCGGCAGGTATCCACGATCTACACCTCCAGCGACAGCTATCAGGTGATCATGCAACTGGGCGCGGACGACCGCGCGGAAGAAAGCGCCTTCGACAAGATCCATCTGCGTGCGAAGGGAGGCGCCCTCGTGCCGCTGGCCAGCATCGCCACGGTCGAGCGCGAAGTCGGGCCGGTGTCGATCAACCATGCCGGCCAGCTGACCGCCATCACGATTTCCTTCAACCTCGCCCCCAATGCAGCACTCGGCGACGCGTCACGCAACATCGAGAAATACCGTCAGGCGCTCAATTTCCCGGTCAGCATCCTGACCAGCTGGGGCGGCGACGCGGCAGCCTTCCAGGCTTCGCAAGGCAGCCAGATCATCCTCATCGTCGCCGCGCTGCTGGTCATCTATGTGCTGCTCGGCGTGCTCTACGAAAGCTACATCCACCCGCTGACCATCCTCGCCGGCCTGCCCTCCGCGGCCGTCGGCGCGCTCGGCCTGCTCTGGCTGTTCCGCATGGACCTGTCGATCATCGCCATGATCGGCATCCTGATGCTGATCGGCATCGTCAAGAAAAACGCCATCATGATGATCGACTTCGCGCTCGCGGCGCAACGCGAACAAGGGATGACGCCGCGCGAAGCGATCCGCAGCGCCTGCCTGATCCGCTTCCGGCCGATCATGATGACCACCTCCGCCGCGCTGATGGGCGCGCTGCCGATCGCCCTGGGCCTCGGCGCAGGCGCCGAGCTGCGCCAACCGCTCGGCCTCTCGGTCGTCGGTGGCCTGCTGTTCTCGCAGGCGATCACGCTGCTCATCACGCCGGCCATCTACCTCGCGCTGGACCGCTGGTCGGGCAGCGGGCCGCTCCAGATTGCGGAAAAGTAAGCTCGATGCCGTCGCGCCAGCGCCGAGTTTGCCATCCCGCTCTAGATCGAATGTAATATGCGCGAGAATCTGGAAAGGCATCCAGCGTAGAGGGAGGGAAGCGGTGGAGTACAACGACAGCATCGAGAAGAGCGCCGAGTACCTGCGTCAGGTACTACCGCTCATGACTCGTCATGCCGCCGGTCTGCACCCCATCAGTTACGCGGTCTGGTACGAGTATGTTTCCGGTATTAACCCGGCTCTGCGCCAGCAGATCGACGAGCTGACCTCAAAAGGCCAGAAGCTCGACGATGAGGCGATTTACGGCTTGTATCGGAACCATATTGCCGAGATCGACTCGGCCGTCGCGAACCGGGTAAGCCAGGGTTTCGAAAAGGTGATGGCCGACATATCCGCCTCTACCGCCCAAGCGGCAGACGAGGCAGGTCAGTTCGGTCAGGCCCTGGAACGCTGGTCCTCGGACTATGCAGCAGGCAAGGTTGCGCCGACGATGTCGCACGGAGTCGGCGATCTTCTGCTGCATTCCAGGGAAATGCAGCAAACCATTCATGCGCTCAACACCCGACTTGAAGAAAGCCTCAAGGAGGTAGAAGAACTCCGCAAGGAAGTACATCGAGCCCGCGAGGAGGCGATGATCGATGGGCTCACCAGTCTGGCGAATCGCCGAAGCTTCGATATCTCTTTGACGACCCACTTTGTCCATGCCGATATCAAGTCAAGCGGCTTATGTCTCTTGATCGCTGATATCGACCACTTCAAGGCGATCAACGATTCCTACGGTCACCTTTTCGGCGACAAAGTCATTTGCTCGATTGCCGCCGTCTTTCGGAGCAACGTCGGTAGCAACGATCTGGTAGCACGCTATGGCGGCGAGGAATTCGTCGCGATTCTTCCAGACAGAAACATCGATGACGCCAATATTCTGGCCGAAAAGATTCGCAAGGTGGTCGAAAGCTGCCGTATCAAGCGCACCGGCAACAACGAGGTTGTCGCTTCGGTCACCCTCTCTCTGGGTGTAGCTTGCCGCCTCCCAGGGGAAACTGAACAGCAATTGATCGCCCGCGCCGACGAAGCGCTCTACAAGTCAAAGCAAAACGGCCGCAACCGTGTGACAACCGCAGCCAACCCGAACTGAAATATTTCTTCCCGCGCATTGACACGTTAAAAAGCGTTGGTAGAATGCGCAGCTTCTTGCGGGAGTAGCTCAGTTGGTAGAGCGCAACCTTGCCAAGGTTGAGGTCGCGAGTTCGAGACTCGTCTCCCGCTCCAAGAACACATCAAGGGGGAAGCCTAGCTTCCCCCTTTTCGATTCAAACCCGGCGCGATCGCATAGTGGCCGTGCAACGGATTGCAAATCCGTCTACCCCAGTTCGATTCTGGGTCGCGCCTCCACCCCCCCTAGCAAGGCCTCGCCCCCTGAACAGCCCTCACGGGAACATGATCTATTTTTGATCAGATAAGTCAGGTTTTCAGAACGGTTTCGACCAATCGCACCCAGTAGCGAATACCTGTCGGAATAATTTCATCGTTGAAATCGTAATGGGGGCTGTGGAGCATGCAACCGCCCTCCCCCGGTCCATTGCCGAGCCAGACGTAACACCCTGGCACGACGCGCGAAAGGTAGGCAAAATCCTCTGCGCCCATGCTGGGTTTGAGATGAGTCAACAATTGCTCCCCGCGCACCACTTGCCGGGCCGCTTCACGGCAGATAAAGCTGGGCTCTGCGGCATTGATGGTAGGCGGGTAGCCCCGGTCATAACGCAAATCGATACGCACGCGATGCGTCGTCTCGATGCCATTGCAGATGCGGGCCAACCCCGCCTCAAGTGCATCCTGCAACTCTGGCCGGAAGCAACGCACCGTTCCGCCCAATACGGCTTGCTCGGGCAGGATATTGTCGGCATGACCGGCATGAAAACGCGTCACGCTGACCACGACGGAATCAAGTGGGTCGGTAATTCGACTGACCAGGGATTGCACCGCCTGGACCCACTCCGCTCCTGCAAGAATAGCGTCCGTTCCCTGATGCGGCATGGCGGCATGGGCTCCCCGCGCGTTGATGACGATCTCGAAACGATCTGCGCCAGCCATGACCGGACCTTCGGTGACCGCAATGCTGCCCGCCGGCAGACCGGGCCAGTTGTGCAAACCAAACACCATTTGCATTGGAAACCGGTCGAACAAGCCCTCTTCGACCATGACTCTCCCACCGCCCTCGTGCTCTTCGGCTGGCTGGAAAATGAAATAGACCGTGCCATCCAGTTTGGCCGCCTCGGGAAGCGCAGCGAGCGCCTCGGCTGCTCCCAGCAGCATGGCCGTGTGACCGTCGTGACCGCAGGCGTGCATGCGCCCTTCGTGGCGAGACCGATGCGGAAACCCGTTCAGCTCGGGCATCGGCAGAGCATCCATATCGGCGCGCAAGCCGATGGCGCGTGTTCCGGCGCCGAACCGGATACGGCCGACCACGCCGGTTTTTGCGATCCCCTCGAATACTTCGATGCCAAGTTGCTTAAGATAAGCGGCCACCACCCCGGCCGTCCGTATCTCGTCGAAAGCAAGTTCGGGATGAGCATGCAGATCACGTCGCAGCGCAGCGATGCGGGTGGAGAGCTCCGGTATTAATTCGATGTTCATGGTTCAGTCCTCGATGCGAGCAAACACTGTATAACCTAGAATTTACATCATGAACACTGCCATCCTGCAAGCCAGCGCTCTACGCAGACTCGAATCGGAGCATGCCGCCGCACAGCCCTCCCTGATGGAGCGGGCCGGCGCAAGCGCCGCTCGCCTGGCGCTAGACAGGTTGAGCGGACGAGTTTTGATCCTCGCTGGACCGGGCAACAATGGCGGCGACGCTTTTGTGGTCGCTCGATTACTCAAGGCCGCAGGACACCCGCCCGAGGTGCTCTTCACTGTAGCCCCGGAACGCCTGCCGGAGGATGCCCGCCAGGCTTATGCGGCCTGGTGCGCCACCGGCGGCACATGCATTCAAGAGTATCCGGAGGAGAGTTTCGGATTGATCGTGGACGGCCTGTTTGGCATCGGACTCAAGCGTGCGATTGAAGGCGATTACGCCGACTGGATCGAGCGAGCCAATGCCAGCGGCAGTCGGATTCTCGCCCTCGACACACCGAGCGGTCTGGATGCTTTGACCGGATGCATTACCGGCCCCGCCATTCGCGCTGCGCAAACGGCCAGCTTCATCGCCCTGAAGCCGGGCCTGCTGACCGGAGATGGGCCCGACCATTGCGGCTCGATTACGGTATGCGATCTCGGACTCGACATCGGCAAGAGCGATGGCGCTCGCCTCGAGTTGTCGCACTTCCGCGCCAGTCTGCGTCCGCGCGCGCTGAACAGCCATAAAGGCAGCTTCGGCAATGTCGCCATTCTCGGCGGCGCGCCGGGCATGGCTGGCGCTGCACTGCTCGCCGGGCGCGCCGCACTGCGCATGGGAGCAGGACGCGTCTATCTGGGCATGCTCGAATCCCTCGCGGTTGACACCGCACAGCCCGAACTCATGCTGCGCGGCCCCGCAGAGGCCCTACAACTCGCCAGCGTTCTGGCTATCGGTCCCGGACTCGGCCAATCACTGCAGGCCGCCGAGCTGCTCGGCAAAGCGCTCGCCAGCGGCCTGCCATGCATTATCGACGCCGATGGCCTGAACCTGCTGGCTCAATCCTCGCTCCTGCAACGCCAATGTGCCGTCGCGTCAGCGCCGACTTTCATCACCCCGCATCCAGCCGAAGCCGCACGTCTTCTGGATTGCTCCACCGCCGCAGTTCAGTCCGACCGACTCACCGCGGCACAGCAACTGTCCCGTCGCTTCAACGCTCATGTCGCACTGAAAGGCTGTGGAACCGTTGTCGTCGCCCCGGATGGCCGCTGGTTCATCAATACCAATGGCAATCCGGGACTCGCCACCGCCGGCAGCGGCGATGTGCTGACTGGCCTGCTGGCGGCATTGCTTGCGCAGCGCCTCTCCCCGCTCGATGCGCTGCTTGCCGCAGTGCATCTCCATGGCGCCGCTGCAGACGACTGCGTCATCAACAAACTTGGCCCGATCGGCCTGACGGCCGGGGAATTGATCGATCCGTCACGCCGACTTTTGAACGAATGGACTTACTCATGAACCTTCCCTTGAATCTGCTTGCCGAAATCGACCGTAACGTTTGCACTGCCCTGGCCGAAGATATCGGCAGTGGTGATCTGACCGCCTTGCTTGCTTCTCACGGACGGCGGGCGACCGGAATGGTCACCTGCCGCGAAGATGCCGTACTCTGCGGCGTCGCCTGGTTCGACGCCTGCCTTTGGCGCCTCGATCCCGCGGCCCGTATCGATTGGCAAGCCCGCGATGGAGACCGTATAGCGGCCGGACAAATCCTCTGCACCATCGCTGCCGACACCCGAGCCCTCCTCACCGGAGAGCGCAGCGCACTGAATTTCCTTCAGCTGCTCTCAGCCACGGCAACCCAAACGCGGCGCTATGTGGATGCCGTCGCCGGCACGAAAGCCAAGATCGTCGATACACGCAAAACACTCCCTGGCCTGCGCCGCGCACAGAAGTACGCCGTCACCTGCGGCGGCGGAGCCAACCATCGGCTCGGACTCTACGATGGCATCCTGATCAAGGAAAACCACATCATTGCCTGCGGCGGGATCGCCCGCGCCCTTGACCGCGCGCGGAACATCGCGCCGCAGGGCGTCTTTATCCAGATTGAAGTGGAAACCCTCGAACAACTCGCCGAAGCTCTTGACGCAGACGCAAAACTCGTCCTGCTCGACAACATGGACTTGCACCAGATGCGCCAAGCTGTCGGCCTTACCGCCGGCCGCGCAGAACTCGAAGCCTCCGGCGGGGTAAGACTCGACAGCGTGCGCGCCATTGCCGAAACCGGTGTTGATCGCATCTCCATCGGCACCCTCACCAAGGACGTGCTCGCCATCGACCTTTCACTGCGGCACAGCGAAGGCTGACTCTGCTAGAATCCGCCCCCTGCCGAAAACCACCGCGGAGAGGTGGATGAGTGGTTTAAGTCGCACGCCTGGAAAGCGTGTTTAGG
>CAZAWN010000060.1:0-14237 GCA_964488825.1 uncultured Methyloversatilis sp.
TGCTGGTCTGCCTGGTGCTCGGCATGGGCATCCCGACCATCCCGAACTACATCATTACCAGCGCTATTGCCGCGCCGGCGCTGCTGCAACTCGGTGTGCCGCTGATCGTCAGCCACATGTTCGTTTTCTACTTCGGTATCATGGCCGACCTGACGCCGCCGGTCGCGCTCGCGGCCTTCGCCGCCAGTTCGATTGCCAAGGAGTCACCGATGAAGATCGGCTTCAAGGCCGTCACCATCGCCATCGCTGGCTTTGTCGTGCCCTACATGGCCGTGTACGACAACGCGCTGATGCTACAGGGCGATCCGAGCGTTCTGGCCGTGGTTTACATCGTCGGTAAGTCGCTCTTGGCCATCGCCCTGTGGGGCGCGGCTGCCATCGGCTACCTGCGCGCGCCGCTGTCTTGGTGGGAACGACTTTTCGCTGCCACGGGCGCGTTCATGTTTGTTGCTGCGCTGCCGCTCACCGATGAGATCGGCTTCGCGATGTGCGCAGCCTTCGTTGTCTGGCATTGGGTGCGCACACGCCGGAAGCAGCCCGCCGGCGCATGATGGGCATCTGTCTCGTCGCCGGAGTGTTGATGGCGCAGTTCGGCGACGACATTACCCTGCGCTGGACGCATTCGATCCAGAAGATCGTCTGGGAGGAGGATTACCGGCGCGAGGGTGTGGCGCTCCGCCTAGTCGAGGCGCACGTGCGCGGCGCCGGTGCGGGCATGGAACCTCCCGCAGATGCGGTGTTGCGGGAGGGCGTCTGGCATTACGTCCCGCGTTTGCCCGCGCTGCCGCAAGTCAAACTGGCGCATTCGCCGCATGTTCCGGCCTATGTCGTGTGCAGTGCGGGGCGTTGCCAGTCGGTCGATGCGTGGCTGCCGGGCTTGCCGGTGGATGCCACGCTGACGCTCCGTCCCTGTCCTTAGTTTGCTCCGGCCCGCAGTGCGGCAATGCGCTCCTCGAGCGGCGGATGGGTCATGAACAGGCGCTTGAAACCACCCCCGCTGCCGCCCCCGATGCCAAAAGCAGCCATCTTGTCTGGCAGGGGTTGTGGATGGAGGCTGTTGAGACGCTCCAATGCAGCGATCATGTTCTGCCGGCCTGCCAGCGTAGCGCCGCCGATGTCGGCACGGAACTCACGTTTGCGCGAGAAGTACATGACGATGATCGAAGCGAGGATGCCCAATACCAGTTCGGCGACGATCATGGTGACGAAAAATGCCGGCCCATGTCCGTTTTCGTTCTTGAAGATGACGCGATCCACAAAGTTGCCGATGATGCGCGAGAGGAACATGACGAAGGTGTTGACCACACCCTGGATCAGTGCCAACGTCACCATGTCGCCGTTAGCGGCGTGAGCAACCTCATGGCCGAGTACCGCTTCGGCTTCCTGGCGGGTCATTTGCTGCAGCAGTCCAGTGGATACGGCAATCAGCGAGCTGTTTTTGCTCATGCCGGTGGCGAAGGCGTTGACGTCCGGCGAGTCGTAGATGCCGACCTCGGGCATTTTGATGCCAGCCTGCTGGGAATACTTGCGGATAGTATCGACCAGCCAGAATTCGGTGGAGTTGGACGGCGCCTCGATTACATGCACGCCCATGGCGGTCTTGGCCGACCATTTTGAGATGGCCAGCGAGATCAGCGAGCCGCCAAAGCCCATCACGGCGGCGAAGATCAGCAATGAGCCAAGGTTGAGGCCGTTGGCGTTCAGATAGGGTTCGACTCCCAGCAAACGCATGGTGATCGAAAGAACGAACACGATGGCCAGGTTGGTGGCGAGGAACAGCAGGATGCGTTTCATGACAGGAAAACCTCCACGAGTTGTCGGTAACGATGGCAATCTTAGGGTAAATTGACTATTCGTGCCAATCGATTAATACTTAACAATCAATCGAAATTTACGAGCATAAATAAAGTGGCTAATCTCAATTTCAAGCACCTGCGCTATTTCTGGATGGTCGCCAAGTCGGGCAGCATCGCCCGGGCGAGCGAACGTCTTCATTTGACGCCGCAGTCCATCAGCGGCCAGTTGAGCGAATTCGAGGGAGTGCTGGGTGTCGAGCTGTTTCGCCGCGCCGGAAGAGGGCTTGAACTCACCGAGAGCGGTCGGCGCATTCTCGGCTACGCCGAGCAGATTTTTTCGCTGGGCGACGAATTGCTGGAAACCCTGCGCGACGAAGCCCAGACGAAAACCGTTACCTTTCGCGTCGGGATCGCCGATTCGGTCCCTAAGATGATTGCCTATCGGCTGGTTGAGCCCTCACTGGGCTTCGAAGAACCAGTCAAACTGGTCTGTCGCGAAGGCCGCTTAACCACTTTATTGGGCGACTTGGCTGTACACCGCCTTGATATGGTGATTGCCGACCGGCCGATGCCTGACAATCTGAATGTCCGCGGCTACGATCACTTTCTTGGGGAGAGCGGCATCAGCATCTTTGGTGTTGTAGCCCTTTCGGCGACGGATTTGCCTGCGTTTCCGCCCATGCTCGATGGGGCCCCCTTTCTGCTGCCCGGGGTGGAGGTGGCATTGCATGCGCGATTGATGCGTTGGTTCGAAGCGGAACGTGTGCGTCCTCGCATCGTCGGGGAATTCGACGACACGGCCTTGATGATGGCGTTTGGTCAGGCTGGAGCGGGCTATTTTGCCGCTCCAAGCGCCATCGAAGCGACCATCGTCCGGGATAACGATGTCCGTATCGTTGGGCGGATCGAGACAGTCCGGGAGCAGATCTACGCTATCACCACCGAACGCAAACTTACCCATCCGATTGTCTCTGCCATCTGTCGTTTCGCCCAGCATGACATCTTTGGCGGCGCGACGGAGGCCAAACCACTGACAGATTGATCATAAGATTTTCTCGAATGGTTTGTAATGTTTATTCTGTTTTATTTTCTTTCCATATGCCCGTATTGTCCACTCCGTCGTTTCTCTAACACACAGGAGGATTCCATGAAATTCTTTTCAATGATGCTTGCTGCTGCGCTGACTCTGGGCGTTGGCTTGACTTCAGGCGATGCCGAAGCCAAGCGCCTGGGTGGCGCCAAATCCTCGGGCATGCAACGCCAGATGGATGCCCCCAAACCCGCTGCTGCTCCGACAGCCTCGCCTGCCTCTGCTGCTGCGGCGGCTCCTGGCGCTGCAGCGGCTCAGGCCGCCAGTCGACCCTCGTGGATGGGCCCCGTCATGGGTCTCGCCGCCGGTCTTGGCATCGCTGCATTGGCCTCTCACCTCGGATTTGGCGAAGAACTGGCTTCGATGCTGATGATCGGCTTGCTGATCATGGCGGTCGTCGTCGCGGTCGGGTTCTTCATGCGGCGTCGCGCCATGGCGCAGCAACCCGCACTGGCAAGCGCCAGCGGCATGCGCTATCAGGCGCAGGAGCCGGTTGCCGCGAACCGCGGATACGATGTGGCTATGCCGGCTGCCAGCGCTCCCACTGTTGCTTCGGCCAGCGCCGCTCCCGCCGCCAACATTCCGGCGGATTTCGATGTCGCCGGTTTCGTGCGCCATGCCAAGGTTCATTTCATTCGTCTCCAGGCGGCGAACGATTCCGGCAATCTTGACGATATCCGTGAATTCACCACCCCGGAAATGTTCGCCGAGATCAAGATGAACTTCGCCGAGCGCGGTAATGCATCGCAAGAAACCGATGTGGTCAGCGTCGAGGCTGATGTGATTGATGTCGTCGAAGAGGAAGCACGCTATATCGTCAGCGTACGATTCACCGGACAGCTTCGTGAAGAGAGAAACGGCCCGGTTGAAGCGTTTGACGAGGTCTGGCATCTGGTCAAACCGCGTGAAGGCAATATCGGCTGGCGTCTTGCAGGTATTCAGCAGTTGCAGTAAAAGCCGGTTCGCCGCCCAGTCGGCAATAGATTACCTCCCTCTGCGTCAGATCTTGTCCCCAAGGTCTGACGTCTTTTTTCATTGGGAAGCCGTTTCCACCGGCGACATCTTCTCGGGTATCCTGACGCCCCGGCCGGACGTTCCGGCTGTCACTGGCTACCCTCAATACCTGCTGCGATCAATCATGAGCGTCCCCCTTTACGAATCCTCCATCTCCAGCCTGCCGTTGCTCGGTCGCGGCAAAGTACGCGACAACTATGCCGTCGGAGCCGACAACATGCTGATCGTGACCAGCGATCGTCTGTCCGCCTTCGATGTCATCCTGCCTGATCCGATTCCCGGCAAGGGTGAGGTGCTGACGGCCATGGCCAATTTCTGGTTTTGCCAGTTGGGCCACATCATTCCCAATCAATTGACGGGAATCGATCCGGAAGCCGTGGTGGCGCCCGACGAACTTGACCAGGTGCGTGGCCGCGCCATCGTCGTCAAGCGTCTCAAACCGCTCCCCATCGAGGCAGTCGTGCGCGGCTACCTGATTGGTTCCGGTTGGAAGGACTATCAGGCGACCGGCAAGGTGTGCGGCATCGAATTGCCCGCCGGCATGCAAATGGCGCAACAGTTGCCGCAGCCGCTGTTCACCCCGTCAACCAAAGCCGAACTCGGCACGCACGACGAGAACATCGATTTCGCCACGGTCGAGAAAACCATCGGTTCCGCATTGGCGGCGCAATTGCGCGATGCCGCCGTTCGCTTGTACACCGAGGCCGCCGCCTATGCGCTGACGCGCGGCATCATCATTGCCGACACCAAGTTCGAGTTCGGGCTCGATACATCCGGCAAGCTGTATCTGATTGACGAGGTGCTGACGCCCGATTCCTCGCGCTTCTGGCCGGCCGATACGTATCGGGTGGGAACCAGTCCCGCCAGTTACGACAAGCAGTTTGTGCGCGACTATCTGGAGACGCTCGACTGGAACAAGCAGGCGCCGGGGCCCCGGTTGCCGGCCGAGATTCTTGACAAGACCGCCGCCAAGTATCGCGAAGCGCTTGCCCGCCTGACGGCTTGAGCGTTTCAGTTGCCGTCCCGCCAGCGCCGACTTTTGTTGAGGTCGGCGCAGTTGTCTCCCCTGCAGTTGTCCCCAATTCGTTCCCATGAATCCACTTTTAGATTTTTCCGGGCTGCCGCGTTTTGTGGACATTGCACCGGAACACGTGAGCCCGGCTATCCGTCGGTTGCTGGACGAGAATCGCAGCTTGCTGGCGCAACTCGAACAACCCTCAACCGCCGCGACCTGGGATGCGTTTGTCCAACCCATGACCGATGCCGGCGAGCGGCTCGGACGTGCCTGGGGCATCGTCAGTCACTTGCATGGCGTGAATGATGTCCCCGAATGGCGCGAAGCCTACAACGCCATGTTGCCGGAAGTGACGCGCTTTTTCGCCGAGTTGGGGCAGAACCTTGCGCTGTACGAGAAATTCAAGGCGCTTGCGGCCGGCCCCGAGTATCCGACGCAGAATCCGGTGCGGCAACGCATCATCGACCACGAAGTACGCGATTTCCGTCTGGCCGGCGCCGAGTTGCCTGCCGAGCAGAAGCCGCGCTTTCAGGTGATTCAGGAAGAGTTGTCCGCGCTTGCCGCCAAGTTTTCCGAAAACCTGCTCGATGCCACCAATGCGCACGCCGAATGGGTGAATACTGAGGAGGAGCTAGCGGGGCTGCCGGAGGATGTTGTCGCTGCAGCGCGCGCCGCTGCCGAGAAAGAAGACAAGCCGGGCTGGAAGCTCTCCCTGCATGCGCCATCCTACCTGCCGGTAATGCAGTATGCCGACGACCGCAACTTGCGGGCTCGCATGTATCGCGCCTACGCGACCCGCGCTGCCGAGTTTGGCCAGCCGGAGTGGAACAACGGTCCGCTGATCGAACGCATTTTGGCTCTGGCTGCAGAAGAAGCGGCGATGTTGGGCTTTGCCAGCTACGCCGAGTTTTCGCTGGCAACCAAGATGGCTGATTCTCCGGCGCAGGTTGCCGCTTTCCTGCGCGACATGGCCGCGAAGGCGCGCCCATTTGCCGAGCGCGATCTGGCCGAGTTGCGCACCTTCGCTACAGAACAACTCGGGTTGCGGCAACTGGAAAGCTGGGACATGTCCTGGGCGGCCGAAAAGCTCAAGCAGGCGCGATATTCTTTCTCCGACGACGAAGTGAAACAGTACTTTCCCGAGCCCAAGGTGCTGGAGGGGCTGTTCCGTTGCATCGAAACACTGTTTGGTGTGCAGATCCGGCCGGACAGCGCCCCGGTTTGGCATCCGGCGGTACGCTTCTTCCGGATCGAACGCCACGGCAGCCTGGTCGGCCAGTTCTTCCTGGATTTGTACGCGCGCGAAACCAAGCGCGGCGGCGCCTGGATGGCGGATGCGCGAAGTCGGCGCTGGCGGGACGGCACGGTGCAAACGCCAGTGGCTTACCTGTGCTGCAATTTTCCCGCGCCCGTAGGTAACAAACCCGCAACCTTCACCCACGACGATGTGCTGACCCTGTTCCATGAAACCGGCCATGGACTGCACCATCTGCTGACCGAGGTCGATGAACTGGCTGTCTCCGGCATCGATGGCGTGGAGTGGGATGCCGTCGAGTTGCCTTCCCAGTTCATGGAGAACTTCTGCTGGGAATGGGATGTGCTCAAGGACATGACCGCGCATGTCGATACAGGCGCACCCCTGCCGCGCGCGATTTTCGACAAGATGATCGCGGCGAAGAATTTCCAGAGCGGGCTATTTACATTGCGGCAGGTCGAGTTCGCGCTCTACGATTTGCGTCTCTACAGCGAGGGACGCACGGATTTCCTCCCCCTGCTCGACGAAGTGCGCAAGGAGGTCGCTGTCATGGTTCCCCCGCACTGGAACCGCTTTCCCCATAGTTTCTCGCATATCTTCGCCGGGGGTTACTCGGCCGGCTCTTACAGTTACAAATGGGCGGAAGTGCTCTCCGCCGATGCCTATGCAGCTTTCGAGGAGGTTGTGCCGGAAGTCGGCACCGTGCTCGATGCGCAAACCGGTGCGCGTTTCTGGCGCGAAATCCTCGCCGTGGGCGGCTCGCGTCCGGCCATCGAATCCTTCAAGGCGTTTCGTGGTCGCGAACCTTCACCGGATGCGCTCTTGCGCCATAATGGCATGACCGTAACTGTTTGACGGAGGCATGTATGAAACGGGCGGCTTGGCTACTGATTGCCGTGCTGGCGGCGACGGGCGCACACGCGCAGTATTTCCGCTGGGTAGACGAGCAGGGCAAGACGCACTTTGGCGATCGTCCCCCGCCCAGTGCAGCGGGCAAAGCGGAAACCATGCGCTATGGCGCCCCGGGGGCGGACAAGCAGCCGCCCTTTGCTGTACGCCAGGCAATGGCCAATTTTCCTGTCGCCTTGTACGTCAGTCCCGACTGCGGAGAGTATTGTCAGGCTGGGCGCGACTACCTCAAGTTGCGCGGCATCCCGTTTGCCGAAAAGGACGCATCGAGTCCCGAAAGTGCGACCGCGCTTGCCCAACTGCTGGAGGGGAACAAGAACGTCGTGCCAGTTCTCACGGTTGGCCCGAAGCACGCCCGCGGCTGGCAGCGAGAAGACTGGGCGCGCCTGCTCGATGCGGCCGGGTATCCCAAAGTACCGGCGCGCTAGTCAACTGCTTCGGCGAGCAGGGCGGAGAGCTCGCGTTCGAGAATGTTCGGTTCGCCAGAATTGAGTGCGACGAGGCGGCGCAGGTGCGTTGCACTGTCGATGTCGATGCTGTCACAATGCAGACCGACGCGCCGACCGGCGACATGGGCGACGCTGGTATGCATGCTGATGGTCGCCTCGGCTCCAAGATTGAGCCGCAGTTGGCAATGGTCGCCGGATTTTCCTTTCCAGCCTTCGGGCACCTTGAGCAGGGCGCCTTTCAACGAAATGTCGTACAAATCCGCTTCGATAACCTGGCCCTGAGCCGATAGCAACACCGGTGAATGAAAATGGGCGCGCCAGAACTGGCGGCGATTTCTTTGCGTCGGCATGATGCTCCTCCCTTGAAACGTTAAGCTTTACGTATCATACCCGCCATGAAGATTGCGACGTGGAATGTGAATTCGCTCAAAGTGCGTTTGCCACATGTGCTCGATTGGTTGAGCGCGGTGCAACCTGCCGCGCTTTGCTTGCAGGAAACCAAAACAGAGGATGGCGGTTTCCCGTTTGAGGAGATCGAGGCGGCCGGGTATCGTGCGATTCATAATGGGCAAAAGACCTACAACGGTGTGGCGATTCTGGCACGCGCCGAACCGCTGGATGTACTTCGTGATATTCCGGGGTTTGATGACCCTCAGAAGCGAATGATCGCAGCAACGGTGGACGGCGTGCGTATCATCTGTGCTTACATGCCAAACGGCCAGGCGGTGGGTTCCGATAAATATGAGTACAAGCTGAAATGGCTTGCCGCGCTGGCGGATTGGCTGGCGGATGAAATAAAGCGCTATCCCGAACTCGCATTGCTGGGTGACTTCAATATTGCGCCGGATGATCGCGATGTGCATGATCCTCAAGTTTGGCAGGGTCAGATACTTTGCAGCGAAGCCGAGCGCGCTGCCTTTGGCAAGTTTTTGGATTTAGGCTTGCAGGACGCATTCCGCTTGTTTGATCAGCCGGAAAAGAGCTTTTCGTGGTGGGACTACCGGATGATGGCGTTTCGCCGTAATCAGGGGTTGCGTATCGATCACATTCTTGTCTCTGCCGTCCTTGCCAGCCGCTGTCGCGCATGCAGCATCGACAAGGCACCGCGCAAGCTGGATCGTCCATCCGACCATACACCGGTTGTCACGGAGTTTGTCACATGACCCTCACCGCGCTGTATCCGGTGGTGGAGCAACTTTCGGAAGGATTGCGCGCGCGCCTGATTGAAACGATCGTCTCGATGACCGTGCCAGTGGGCGCCGTATTGTTCGATGAACGCCAGTCCTGCCAGGGGTTTCCGTTCGTGCTGTCCGGCAGCATTCGTGTCGTCAAACTGGCGGCGAATGGGCGCGAGTTGCCCCTCTATAAAGTTCTGCCGGGAGAAAGCTGCATCATTACCTCGAGCTGCCTGCTGGGGCGATCCGATTACAACGCGCGCGGTCTGGCCGAAAGTGAGACCAGTCTGGCGATGCTGCCGCGCTCCTTGTTCGATGAGTTGATGGGGGAACCGGTGTTCCGTAATTTTGTTTTCGACCTGTTTGCCGAGCGGCTTGCCGAGTTGATGCAGCTTGTAGAAGAGGTTGCGTTCCAGAAGCTGGACCAAAGACTGGCGAATCTGCTGCTGGGCAAGGGCAGGCAGCTGCATACGACCCACCAGCAGCTGGCCGACGAGTTGGGCAGCGTGCGCGAGATGGTCAGCCGTTTATTGAAGGGGTTTGTCGATCAGGGCTTGGTACGTTTGGGCCGCGAGCAGATCGAGATACTCGATCCGGCCGGTTTGCGCCGGATTGCCGGATAGCTTGGTCAGAAAAACCGTCCGGTGGCCGATTACTTACTGCGCGCAGTCTTTCTTTCCAGAGCCGCCGCTGCCTGTTTCTTGGTCTTCGGCGTGGCCGCCTTGCGCCGGGCGGGTTTAGTCTGGGCAGCGTCTTCTTCTCCGCGCGGACGCCAAAGGACCAGGATGTTACCGATGTGCTGCACCGGAGCGCAGTCGAGTTCAGCTGAAACTTGGGTCAGCAGAGCATCGCGCTCGTTGCGTTCGATGCCGTGCAGCTTGACCTTGATAAGTTCGTGGGCGCGCAGCGAAACATCGATTTCCTTGAGCACGTTAGGCGAAAGGCCATTGGCGGCAATCGTTACCGTGGGCTCGATGTGGTGTGCTGCGGCGCGCAATGCGCGCCTTTCGGTGGGAGTTAGTTCGTTCATGGGCGGATTCTAGATGAGTTGGACAACAAAACAGAAAAAGAAGAGCAAGCAGTGGATGCAGGAGCATGTAAACGATCCCTATGTGCAGCAGGCGCAAAAGGAAGGCTGGCGCGCGCGCGCAGTGTTCAAACTGAAGGAAATCGACGGGAAAGACCACCTGCTTAAGCCAGGCATGACGGTAGTAGATCTTGGCGCAACGCCAGGAAGTTGGTGTCAGTATGTGGTAAAGCGCATCCAGCCCGGCGGGCGGTTGATCGCTCTCGACCTGCTGGATTTCGAACCGATCAACGGGGTCGAGTTCATTCAGGGCGATTTCCGCGCGGACGAGGTGCTGGAAAAATTGAAGTCGGCGCTGGCAGGACGGCAGGTTGACCTTGTTTTGTCGGATATGGCGCCCAATATGACCGGTATTGCAGCGACGGACAGTGCTCAGGTGATCTATCTTGCCGAATTGACGCTCGATTTTTCCCGGCAGCATTTGAAACCAGGCGGCGATTTGCTGGTCAAGGTATTTCAGGGAGCCGGGTTTATGGAGTTGCGTCAGGAAATGCAGGCGGTTTTTACTACGTTAGCGACGCGCAAGCCCGCTGCATCGAGAGATCGCAGCGCCGAGTTGTATTTGCTGGCAAGAAAAAAACGGTTGGCATAGAATCGACCGCTTGACTGAGAAAGAGAGGCTAGGGTTTGAACAATCTTTTTAAAAACATGGCGATTTGGATGGTCATCGGTGTCGTACTGATGACGGTGTTCAACCAGTTCAATACGCGCCAGCCGGCACAAAACACTCTCGAATACTCCGCCTTTCTTGGCGAAGTAAAGCAGGGACGTATTGCCAAGGTAGTAATCCAGGGACGTACCCTCGACGCGACAACCGTCGATGGCAAGAAGCTCACGACTTACGCGCCCGCTGATCTGTGGATGGTTTCCGATTTGCTCAAGTACGACGTTAAAGTCGTTGCCAAGCCGGAGGAAGAGCAGTCCTTCCTGATGAACCTGTTTGTTTCGTGGTTCCCGATGCTGCTGCTGATCGGCGTATGGATCTTCTTCATGCGTCAGATGCAGGGCGGCGGGCGTGGCGGCGCGTTTTCCTTTGGCAAGAGTAAAGCGCGCATGCTCGACGAAAACAGCAACCAGGTTACCTTTGCTGATGTAGCGGGCTGCGAAGAAGCTAAAGAAGAGGTTTCCGAACTCGTCGACTTCCTTCGCGATCCTTCCAAATTCCAGAAGTTGGGCGGTCGTATTCCGCGCGGTGTGCTGATGGTGGGGAGTCCCGGTACGGGCAAAACCTTGCTGGCGCGTGCGATTGCCGGCGAGGCCAAGGTACCTTTTTATTCGATTTCGGGTTCCGACTTTGTCGAGATGTTTGTCGGCGTCGGTGCGGCCCGCGTGCGTGACATGTTCGAGCAGGCCAAGAAAGCCTCACCCTGCATCATCTTCATCGACGAAATCGATGCAGTAGGGCGCCAGCGCGGGGCTGGTTTGGGTGGTGGCAACGACGAGCGCGAACAGACCCTGAACCAGTTGTTGGTGGAGATGGATGGATTCGAGGCCACTGCTGGGGTGATAGTTATTGCTGCGACCAACCGTCCGGATGTCCTTGACCCTGCGCTATTGCGCCCGGGGCGATTTGACCGTCAAGTCGTGGTGCCGCTGCCGGATATTCGCGGACGAGAACAGATTCTCAAGGTGCACATGCGCAAAGTGCCGCTCGCTCCCGACGTCGATGCATCGGTATTGGCGCGTGGCTGCCCCGGCTTTTCGGGCGCCGACCTTGCCAACCTCGTCAACGAGGCGGCCTTGTTTGCGGCGCGTGCCAACAAGCGTCTGGTTGATATGGAGGACTTCGAACGCGCCAAGGACAAGATCATGATGGGCGCCGAACGGCGTTCGATGGTGATGCCTGAAGAGGAGCGAAGGAATACCGCTTATCACGAGTCAGGGCATGCCGTTGTCGCCAAGTTGTTACCGAAGACCGATCCAGTGCATAAGGTCACCATCATCCCGCGCGGTCGGGCGCTGGGCGTGACCATGCAGTTGCCCACCGAGGATCGCTACAGCCAAGATCGTGTGCGCCTGCTTAATACGATTACCGTGTTGTTCGGTGGTCGCATTGCCGAAGAGTTGTTCATGGATCAGATGACAACAGGTGCATCGAACGACTTCCAGCGTGCTACCGATCTGGCAAGGCGCATGGTGACGCAATGGGGCATGTCCGACGTTCTGGGGCCGATGGTGTATGGCGAAGAGGAGGGTGAAATCTTCCTTGGCCGTTCCGTGACGACCCACAAGAACATGTCTGAAGCCTCGCTGCAAAAGGTCGATGCCGAGATTCGTCGCATCATTGACGAACAGTATGCACTGGCGCGTCGTTTGCTCGAAGAGAACCGCGACAAGGTCGAGGCAATGACGGCCGCCCTGCTCGAATTTGAAACCATTGATGCCGATCAGATCAACGACATCATGGACGGCAGGCCGCCGAGACCGCCCAAGCCTTCCACTCAGCCGATCCAACCCGCAGCTGGCAAGGACCCTTCTGGTACCGAGCCGAATGCGCCGGCTCCGGCCTGAGGTAAATCACTCTTCTGGGTACGTAAAAAAGGACGCCGTAGCGTCCTTTTTTATTAGGGGAACAGGCTAGAGCTTCACTTCGCCATCTGCTTTTCCCGGCGTTCTTCTAGTTCTTTGCAATCGATGCAAAGAGTTGCCGTGGGGCGAGCTTCAAGGCGCTTCAGACCAATTTCGACGCCGCAGCTTTCGCAGTAACCATACTCGCCGTTTTCAATACGGGCAATCGATTCGTCGACTTTCTTGATCAACTTGCGTTCCCTGTCACGGTTGCGCAGTTCCAGCGCGATATCCGATTCCTGGCTGGCACGGTCGTTCGGGTCGGCGAAGACGGTTGCTTCATCCTGCATCGTATGCACGGTTCGATCTATGTCGCCTGCAAGCTCGGACTTCAGCGCATCTAGAATTTGCCTGAAATGAGCAAGTTGCTTCGCATTCATGTATTCCTCGCCCTTTTTGGCAACATAAGGTGGAAATTGTTTGTGCAGAAGATCTTCAGCCATCGTGCGTTAGTCCAGTAGGCAAAGGAGGCATTTATAAACGAAAGCTCAGGCTCCCGCAAGTCGCCTTTTTTCTTTCAACTTGATATTCGTCACCATTCCCCCCATAATCAACCCATGGTTGTAATTCCGGCAATCTGGAGGCGCTTCGGACGCGGGTTCGATTCCCGCCACCTCCACCTAAGAGCGTCGCAGTAAGCGGTGTTTTTAGGTGGGGGTGTACTGGTTTCGACGGGGTGAATGAAGGAAAGCAGGCAACTCGTCAGGCGATCGACGTTAATGAAGCAAATCTACAAACGCCAACGATGAGCGTTTCGCACTGGCCGCTTAAGGTCTATGCCGAGGCCGCTTGAGCCTTGTTACCCAAGAAAAGCCGGCGGGGACTTCGGTCCCCGTCGTCATTCCAGGCTATAGATGGTTCCCGCGGCAGTTGAAAACTGCTTGCCTATCCTCATGTTGGAAATAACCATTTTGAGGAGTCAATCATGCGTTTTGACAAGTTCACCACCAAGTTCCAGCAGGCCGTCAGCGAAGCACAGAGCCTCGCCATTGGCCACGACAACCAGATCATCGAACCGCAGCACCTGCTGCTGGCACTGATCAACCAGGAAGACGGCGGGACGGCTTCGCTGTTGCAAAGGGCCGGCGTCAATGTACCTCCGCTGCGCAAGGCGCTTGACGCTGCCATTGATCGTCTGCCGCAAGTGGAGGGCGCCGGTGGCGAGGTGACCATCGGCCGCGATCTTGGCAACCTGCTCAATCTAACGGATAAGGAGGCGCAGAAGGCTGGCGACCAATTTATTGCCTCTGAGATGTTCCTGCTCGCTCTCGCCGGAGACAAGGGGGAAACGGGGCGTCTGTTCAAGGAGCATGGCGCCCAGCGAAAACCCCTCGAAGACGCGATCAAGGCGGTGCGTGGCGGCCAGAACGTCGAGAACCAGGAGGCCGAAGGTCAGCGCGAGGCGTTGAAGAAATACTGCCTCGATCTGACCGAGCGTGCGCGCCAGGGCAAGCTCGATCCGGTGATCGGCCGGGACGACGAGATTCGCCGCGCTATCCAGATCCTGCAGAGGCGCACCAAGAACAATCCGGTACTGATCGGCGAGCCGGGTGTCGGCAAGACCGCCATCGTGGAAGGCCTCGCTCAGCGCATCATCAATGACGAAGTGCCGGAAACGCTGAAGGGCAAGAAGGTGTTGGTGCTCGACATGGCCTCGCTGCTCGCCGGGGCGAAATACCGCGGCGAGTTTGAGGAGCGACTCAAGGCGGTGCTTAAGGAAGTGGCGCAAGATGAAGGTCGCATCATCCTTTTTATCGACGAGATTCACACCATGGTCGGCGCCGGCAAGGCGGAAGGAGCGATTGACGCCGGCAACATGCTCAAGCCGGCGCTGGCGCGCGGTGAACTGCACTGCATCGGTGCGACGACCCTGGACGAA